>NZ_JBSFIK010000006.1:88342-185560 GCF_053597535.1 Streptomyces sp. NPDC001348
GGATGGTCGCGTTCACGAAGTCGGGGCTCCGCGCCCGGTCGGCGTGGAAGCGGCGGTACATGGCCTCCATGTACGCGCGGAACGACGGGTAGCGGTCCGGTGGTTCACCGCTCCAGCCCTTGTAGACGTAGAGCGCCCACTCGCCGTCCCGGTCGCTGTCGCCGGGGTCGAGCAGGGCGTGCGACATGTCGGAGTCGGTCTCCAGCCGCAGGGCCCGCTGCCACATCCCGGCCAGCAGGACGTCCTCCTCGCGCGGGTCGTCACCCAGATCCTCCTCGTACAGCGGGGTCATGCCGTACGGATCCCGGAACCAGTCGATGTCCGCGGCACCGCCGAGCCGGTAGACCGCGGCGGTCTGGTCCACGTGCCACCCGTCGCTCACGGCCAGGAACTCCCGGTACGAGGTCGGCAGTCGTCGCCCCAGCCGCTCCTCGGCCGCGGCGATCGCCGCCTCGTCCGCCCCCGGGCCGCCCAGGGGAACGGCGGGCCGTTCGCCGTCCTCGCCCGCGCGCGGAACCCATTCCTGTTGCCAACGCCCCAGGAACTCCTGCCAGTTGAAAGACTCTTCGCTCATGGCCGCATGGTGGCACCCGGCACTGACAACGACGCCCCACCTCTGTCTCCGCCCATCCCCGGCGACGGCTTGGGCACACGGACGGCCCCGAGCCCTCCGGACAGACGGGGGCACGGGGCCGTCCATGACCACGCGTGGCGGCGGGTCGGTTCAGTCCCTGCCGGTCAGCCTCCAGATCTGGTTCTTCTTGGTGCTCAGTGCGCTCGCGGAGTCGCAGGTCCACTGGTGGAGCTTCGCGCCGGCGGTGGTCGAGACGTTGCTGACGTCCACGCACTTGCCGCTGTGGACCGCGACCAGCTGGTAGTCCTGGCTGTTGCCGAGCGCGCTGACGGGGTTGAGGGTGAACTGCTGGTTCGTGGCGCCGTTGCAGGTGTACTGGATGATCGCGGCACCGTCCGCGGTGGAGGCCTGGGACACGTCCAGGCACTTGCCGCTGAGCTCGTTGACCACGGTGTACGTGTCGGTCTTGCCGCTCACCGGCTTGAGGTCGAGCATCTGCTGGTAGCCGCCCTCGCAGTAGTACTGCTGGTACTGCGTGCCGTTGGCGGTGCTGAGGTTGGTGTCGTCCAGGCACTGGCCGCTGTTCTCACTGACCGCGACCGTGGAAACGGTGGCGTCGGACGGCGGCAGGAGAGTGACGGTGTAGCCGTCCTTGGCGCTCGTCCACGGGAGGGAGACCGAGGCGGCGTTGTTGCTGACCGTCAGGGTGGTGTCGGAGACGGTCGTCGGTCCGGTGACGGCGGCGCCGCCGTTGTACGGGATGCGCTGGACGACGGCGCGAACCCGGCTGTTCTGCACCACCGACGTGGTGTTCAGGCCGGTCAGGTTCACGGTGACCGTACCGGTGTTGCCGCTGCTGCCGAGCAGCACCTTGGCG
The DNA here is from genome assembly GCF_053597535.1 of Streptomyces sp. NPDC001348. NCBI lineage: Bacteria > Bacillati > Actinomycetota > Actinomycetes > Kitasatosporales > Streptomycetaceae > Streptomyces > Streptomyces sp. NPDC001348. The sequence goes on from NZ_JBSFIK010000006.1 coordinate 89,794, forward strand.
TTCTCGGCGGTGTTGTCCTTGGTCGCGAGGCCGTCGGTGCCGGTGCCGGGTGTGAGTTTGACGATGTTGCCGGTCTGGGAGCCGTAGTAGCGGTACATGAACCACTCCCCCAGCGGCAGGTACTGGCCGGCGCTGTTCTTGGTGAGCAGGTTCGCCTCGTAGTCGTGCAGGTTGGTGCCGGAGGCCCAGTTGCCGCGCAGGCCGTCGGCGCCGGCCCGCTCCAGGCGGCCGATGAACCAGGCACCGCCGCCCGGGGACTGCATGGAGAGAGTCGCGTACTCGTTGATCTGATACGCCCGGGTGCGGGTCAGCCCCGCGGCGGCGAGGGTGGAGTCGGCCCGGCCCACGTCGGTCGCCGGGTCCCCCGGCTCGTCGTGCCAGCTGTAGATGTCGGGGGCGACGTTGTTGGCCTTGACGTAGTTGAGGTAGGTGGTCCACCAGCTGTTGGAGGAGTTCGGCTGGCCGGCGATACTGGGGCCGACGATGAGCTGGGAGGGGAAGGCGGCGCGCACCCTGGCGTAGAAACGCGACCACATCTGCAGGTACTGCGCCTGCGAGGGTTTCCAGAAGCCGCTGCCGTCGGGCTCGTTCCACAGGTCCCACTCGACGGTCATGTTGTTGGCTTTGACATCGCTGATGAGCTGGGTGACGAAGTCGTCGAACTGCGTCCAGTCACCGTTGTCCCCGGGCCAGCCCTGGCTGGTGGTGCCGTCCGCGCCCCACAGGTCGTGGGGCAGCAGCACGAAGGTGCCGCCGAGGGCGGTGGTGCGCTTGTACTGGGCCAGGGTGGAGGCCCATCGGGTCTGGTAGTCGGCGAGGCTGGTGGCGTAGCCGCCGCTGTTGAGCTGTGCGCCTCCGGCCCGCATGAAGTGCCACTTGATGTCCTTGAAGAAGTGGTCCTGCGGGAGGGTGCCGTCCGGCGTCATCCCGTAGATCATGCCTGAGGCGTGGTACGCGGGGGCGCCTCCGGCGGTGGCGAAGTCGACGGTGACACTTGTGTCGGCGGCCTGCGACGGGGTGGCGGGCAGCAGCGTGGTGGCCAGTGCGGCCGTCAGCGCCGCGAGGCACGACGCCGCTCGGCGTCCGGTGCGGTTTCGCGTTCTGGGGAGTGTCCGGGGCGGGTTCATGCGCGGCTCCTTGATGAGTGGCGGTGGACGTGTGCTTCGGCGAGGAGGAGATAGCTGCTGGCGGTCCAGGTGTAGGCACGGTCGCGCTGGCCGGTGCCGGTGAGGGCGTCGAAGTTCTCGGCGAATCCGTTGGTCTCGCACAGGCCGCGGAAGCGGGCGCTGACGTCGTCCGCGAGGCGCTGGTGGCCGGCGCGGCGCAGGCCGTCCTCGATGAGGACCGTGGCGGGAGCCCAGATGGGGCCGCGCCAGTAGCCGTCGGAGAGGTAGTGAGGTGAAGTGGGGTGTTCGGTGGCCAGGCCGTGCGGGGTCAGGTGGGCTTCGATCCGTTCGGCCAGTACGGCGCCGATGTCCTCGGGCAGGTACTCGCCCAGCACCATGGGCATCAGGTCGAGGAGGCCGGCACTGGTCCAGGTGTCCGAGCCGCCGGCCGAGCGGGCGGCGAACCGGTCGCCGGTCCACAGCGTCTCCAGCATCGCGGCCTGCGTCGCGTCGGCCGTTCGTGTCCACCGTCGGGCCTCGTCGGGCTTCCCCAACTCGTTCGCCAGGGTGGCGAGCTCGTGCAGCTGCAGGGTGAGGAAAGCGGCCAGGTCGGCGGTGACGACCACGCGTTCGGGATCGAAGGTGGTGGCGTTGTCCCAGCCGCTGTCGTTGCCGTGCTGGTAATGGGGCAGGGCGGCGCCGGGCGCGCGCCGTGCGGTGAGCCAGAAGTCCGTCCAGCGCGCCAGTCTGTCGTACGCCTCGGCCAGTTGGGTTCCGCCGAGGGGTTCGGGGAGCCGATGGCGCAGGTGGCGAAGGGCCCAGCCGTGGATGGGTGGTTTGACGAAGTTGTACAGGACTTCGGAATGCGTGACCGAGTCGGGCAGGGCTCCGGCCTCGTCCTGGTGGTCGAAGGGCAGTGAGAACTGGTCCCAGGCCAGCCCGGGGGATCCGGGGGCCAGGGCGAGGGCGTTGAAGCAGTGGTCCCAGCTCCAGACCTTGTCCATCCAGTGCTTGGACATCAGCACCGCGCGACGGGTGACCAGGCCGGCCGGGCGTACCGTGGCGGACCACACCACGTACGCGGCGAGTTCGGCGGCGGGGGTGTCGGCGGAGCGCCACGGGGCGACCGCGTCGGCGAAGCCGGCGAACGATCGCCGTGCGGCTTCCGTGACCTCGCCGAACGACGTCGACCGCCGGTAGGGCTGTCGCGCGCTGTCGAGTTCCTCGACCGCGACCTCCCACGGTCCGTCGTCTGTGGCGGTGACCGTGAGACCGCGGTCACCGGCACCGAGGGCCTGGGCGCCGGACACCTCGGCGACCGTGCCGGACAGCACGGTGATCCGGTAGCGGCGGCCGGTCTCGTAGGAGGTGAAGGTGTGGGCGCCGTCCACCGGGTCGCGGTAGAAGTAGGTCCCGCTGAAGGGGGTGAGGGTCTTCGCGGCCGCGGTGACGTGCAGGTCCAGCCCTTGGCCCTGCACGCGTACGGTGTCCGGTGACTCGTAGGCGAGGTCGATGCGGCCGTCCGCGCCGGTCCAGCTGAGCAGGCCGGCTGTCGCCCGTACGACGGTCTCCGCCCGCTCGCCCGTCGCCGCGCCGAGGGGGACGAGACGCAGGACGGCGTGCATGCCGTTCTGGTGGGAGACGAGGTGGAGGTCCTCGGAACGTGTCTTCTCCGCCAGTACGGGAGAGATGCCGAACCAGGATCCGTACGTGCTGAACGGGATGTCGTGGACGGAGAAGGCCGGGCCGGGCGGGGCAGCGGTCATGAAGGCGGCACTCATTTCTTGGGCGGAGTGTTCGGCGGTCTGCCGGTCCGGGGCGCCGGTGCTCGCGCGGCGGCTCGCGCAGAGCGCCACCGCACCCGGGCGCTGCGGTGTCAGTCCTTGACGGCTCCGGCGGACACGCCGGCGGCGACGTAACGCTGGGCGAGGACGAGGATGACCGCGGCCGGAGCTGAGGCAACGACGGCGGTGGCCATGATGGCGTTCCACTCCTGGTTGTTGTTGCCGATGTAGTGGTAGATGCCGAGGGTGATCGGCTCGTGCGCGCCGCCGTTGACCAGGGTGTTGGCGAACACGAAGTCGGACCACGACCACAGGAACGCGAACAGGGACACCGTGACGACGGCGTTGCGGCTCATGGGCAGCACGATCGACCGGAAGGTGCGCCAGGTTCCGGCGCCGTCCACCCTCGCGGCCTGGAGCAGTTCGCCGGGAATGCCGGACATGAAGGCGGTGAAGATCAGCACCGCGAAGGGAACGGCCAGTGTGGAGTCGGCGACGATCAGGCCGGGCACGGACTGGAGCAGGCCGAGGCTGAGGTAGACGGCGTAGAAGCCCATCGCCATGATGATGCCGGGGATCATCTGGGCAGCCAGCAGGACGAAGCTGAGGATGCCGCCGCCACGCGGCCGGAGCTTGGCCAGGGCGTAGCCGGCCGGCGCGGACAGGGCGACGGTGAGGAGGACCGTGCCCAGGGCGACGACCAGGCTGGTGCCGAGGTAGGGCAACTGCTCGTGGAGGACGGTGCGGTAGCCGGTCAGCGTGCCGTGCGTCGGCAGCAGGTCCGGTGGGCTCTTGCGCATGTCCTGGTCGCGGGTGAAGGACACGTTGATCATCCAGTAGACCGGGAACAGCATGACCGCGGTCAGCAGGACGCCTGCGGTCGTTTTCCCCCAGGCACGGCGCCGGCGGTTCAGGACCCATGGTGAACTCGTCATGACAGCGCCTGCTTTCGCTGGGCCCGGACGTGGACCAGGCCGAAGACCAGGGCCGCGACCACGAGCAGGTTCCCGACGGCCGCGCCGGGGCCGAAGGCCGGGAGAAGATTGCCGAAGCCGAGCCGGTAGGACCAGGTGGCGAAGGTGGTCGACGAGTCCGCCGGACCCCCCTTGGTCATGATCCAGATGATGTCGAAGACCTTGAGCGTGTAGACCAGGCCGAGGAGCAGCGTGATGGCGGACACCGGGCGCAGCAGCGGGAAGGTGATGCGCCAGAAGCGGTGCCAGGCGTTCGCTCCGTCGAGGGCGGCCGCCTCGTACAGGCTCGCGGGGATGGACTGCAGGCCGCTGTGGAGCACGACCAGGTTGAACGGGACACCGATCCAGATGTTCGCGATGATGACCGAGGCCAGTGACCACGAGGGTGAGGTCAGCCAGTTCACCGGGCCGATGCCCAGGACGTGCAGGGCGGCGTTGACGATTCCGGAGTCGCTGTTGAGCATCCACGACCAGGTGGACGCCGAGACGATCAGCGGCAGCAGCCACGGCACCAGGAACAGGGCACGCAGGGTCGCCGACAGCCGGAAGTGCTGGTTGAAGAAGACCGCGAGTGCCAGGCCGATGGCGTACTGGAAGACCAGGCACACGGCGGTGAACACCACGGTGTGCAGCAGCGCCGGGGCGAAGGTCGGGTCGTCGAAGACGGTCCGGTAGTTCTTCAGGCCTGTGAAGGGCGCGTTGCCCTGGACGAAGGAGCGGACGGTGTAGTTGCGCAGGCTGAGGTCGATGTTCCGGTAGAGCGGATAGGCGTAGAAGAGGACGAGGTAGAGGGCAACCGGGGCGAGGAATCCCCAGGCGGCCCACTGCGGCGAGGTCGGACGGCGCCGTGCTCGCGCACGTTCCGGGGACGGGGCGGCGGTGGCCACCCCGTTCCGGGCCGGCGCGGGCCGGCGGTCCGGCAGTTGTGTCGTGTGGTTCATCTGCGGACCGGAAACTTCCTGGCTACTGTGCGGCCGACTGGGCCTTGGCGAACGCGTCCTTGGGTGACTCGGCCCCGCTGAGGGCGGACTGGACCGCCTTCCACATCTGCTCGGAGATCTTCGGGTACTTGGTGCCCAGGTTGTCACTGGTGCGTCCCTTGGCCGACTTGACCGCGTCCACCCAGGGCTTCAGCTTGGGGTTCGCCGCGACCTGCTTGTCCTGGACCTCGCTGGTGGGTGCCACATAAGAGAGCGTGGTGTCGGTGTCGTACAGGTTCCGGGTGCTGGTCAGGCAGTCCGTCAGCTTCTGGGAGGTGGCGTAGCGGCCCGTGTCGCCCTGGACGGGGATGGTGACGAACTCGCCGCCGGTGGGAGCCGCGGCATTCCCGCCCGAGGCGCCGGGGATGGGCAGGACGCCGTAGTCGAAGCCGGCCTTTTCGGCGTTGGCGAGCTGCCAGGTGCCGTTCTCCGCGAAGGCGTAGTCGCCGGTCGCGAACTCCTGCCAGCTGGTCGTCTGGGTGTTGTTGAGCACCGAGTTGGGGGCGTAGCCCTTCTTCAGCCAGTCCTTCCACAGCGACAGCGCCGAAACACCCTGGGGCGAGTCGAGTTCGGTCAGCTTCGCGCCCGCTCCCCAGAACCACGGCAGGAACTGGAAGCTGCCCTCCTCCGTGCCGATCGCGGAGAAGGTGATGCCTTTCTTGCCCGCCTTCTTCACCTTCGCCAGCGCCGTCGTCAGCGACTTCCAGTCCTTGACCGAGGCGACGTCCACGCCGGATGCCGCGAGGACCTTCTTGTTGTAGTAGAGGGCGAGGGTGTTGGCGCCGATGGGCGTTCCGTACGTCTTCCCGCCCGACTGTCCGGCCGCGAGGAGGTTGGGGTCCACCTTCGAGGTGTCCAGCTTGTTGTCGCCGGTCGTGGTGAGCACTCCCGCCTCGGCCAGCGTCGACACCACGGGGTTGTCGACGATGAGGACGTCCGCGGAGTTGTCCTGCTGCGCGGCCAGGAGCGCCTTGTTGCCCAGGTCGCTGGTGTCGAAGGCGGTCCGCTTGATCTTCACTCCGGCCTTGGCGCCGCACTCGTCCAGCAGCTTCACCCAGGCCGAGGTCTTGTCGAACTGCGGGTACGGGTCCCAGATCGTGTACGTGCCGCTGCCGGCGCCCTTGCTGTCGGTGCTGCCCGAGCCGGAGGAGCAGGCGGTGCCGACGACGGCGACGACGGTCGACACGGCCACGGCGGCGAGGAGTCGTCTGGAGGAGCTGTGCATGGCGGGTCCTTCGTTCTTGGCACGAGGGTGCCGTGGGAGGGGTGGCGTGGGGGAAGCGGGCACGCCGAAGGGCGGCGGGGGCCGGGTGCCCGGTACAAAGGAGAGAAGCGGCGGGGTGGTGACGTGCGGTCAGAGGTGCGGGGTACGGGCGGAACGGTTGTCACCGGCGGGCCCGGTGCTGGCCCGCAACGAGATCGGCGGCGTGAGGAGATGGTGCCGGGGGGAGGCGCCGGGATGGTCGAGCCGTTCGACGAGCAGGTCGACGGCTCGGCGGCCCATCTCCTCCGCCGGCACGTCGGCCGCCGTGAGCTGCGGGGTCACCGTCTCCGCCCACCTGCCGGCCACGACTCCGGTGACGGAGAAGTCGCGCGGCACATGGCGGTCCGCCTGGGCGAGTCCGCGGTAGAGGCCGCCCAGGGCGGCCTCGTTCAGCGTGACCAGGGCGGTGGTGGCCGGGTTGTCGTGCAGGATCCGCTCCACGCAGAGCTGGCCGGACGCCGCGTCGTCCCCGCAGCAGTACGTCCTCACGGCCAGCCCGCGCTCGGCCGCGGCCTTGGTGAAGCCCTCGAGTCCCCGGTGCGCGGACTCGTACCCCGCCCGCAGGAGCTGCTCGGGCCGGTTGACGAAGGCGACCTTGCTGTGGCCCAGGTCCGCGAGGTGGTGGACGCACGCCTCCACCAGCGCTGTGTGGTCCAGGCCGACCCACCAGCCGCCTTCCGGGTGGGCGGTGCGTCCGATGGCGACGGAGGGGAAGTCCAGCTCGGCCAGGTGGTCGACCCGGTCGTCCGCCAGCCTGATCTCCATCAGGATCGCGCCGTCGACGCGCCGCTCCCCCAGCAGCCGCTGGAACGAACGATCGCTGTCCACGCCGCTCGGGGACAGCAGCACGTCGTAGTCGTGCGCCGCGGCGGCCTCCACGACGCTGCCGATGAAGTCCAGCTGCATCCCGGTGTAGTGGTTCCCGGCCGGCGGGAAGACCAGACCGATGGTGCTGGTCCGCCCGTTGGCCAGGGCCCGCGCACTCGCGTTGGGCCGGTAACCCAGCTCGTCGATGACCCGCTGGATCTTCCGGCGGGTGTCCTCGGACACGGGCCGCTTGCCGCTGAGCGCGTACGACACGGTGCTCCGCGAGACACCAGCTCGCTTTGCGATCTCACCGATGTTCACGAGCACTCCTTGCTGTGAGCGGTCGAAGCGATCCAAGCCGTGAGCGGTCGAAGCGGTTCGACTTCTGCCTGCAGTCGATCAGGTACTGGCCATCGAACCGGTTCGCGTGCAGTGAAATTAGGAGCTGCCCGGACGGGTGTCAACGGCTCCTACCGAATTTTTCGCGGCGACCGTCGTCCGGCACGGTGCGGGGCCGGGGCCCGGCCCACCCGGGTTCACCGCCGCCTGCTCGCGTCCTGGCTTCGGCAGCCCTCGAAAGGTGCCCGGAACTGTGGCTTCCACCACGGCGGTTGCGGGCTTGTCCTGGTGAGATCACCAGGTGCTCGGATTACTCCTCCGTCTCCTGCCGCTCTGGGTCCGCGAGCCCCTGTTCATCGTGCTCGGATCGGTTCTCGGGGTACGCATCATGTATCTCGCCTTCCGCGACGACGACCTGGTCGCGGCCGGTCTCGGCGTGGTGTTCCTCGTGTTCACCGCCATACGCGTCCACATGGTGGTCCGGGCCCTGCGCGCACGCCGGAACCCGGGTCCGGCTCCCTTCGCGGACGAGGTGGCGCCCGATGCCGCCGGCCCGTCCGCGGAGGCCGGAACCGGGCCGCGTCCCGGCCCGCTCACCGCGGAGAAGGAGCCCAACGCGTGGGGCCAGGCCGTCGCTGCCGTGGCCGTGTTCGGGGCACTCGCGGGGGCACTGTGGGTCGCGCCGCACCTGATGCCGTCCGGCGACAGCACCTCGCGGCCGGCCTCGTGTACGGGCGGGGGTCACGAGGCACTGCCGAAGGTCTACATGAAGAAGCCCCGGCCTGCGACCGGTGAAGAGCTGTGCAAGGCGCTCAACCGGCCGGACCTGGCCAGGCTCCTCGGAACGCCCGAAGAGAGCGCGCACGGCGCTACGGGCACCAGCGACACCGCACCCCTGACCGATGGGAAGGTCGCCCGGCCGGAGGCCGAGGTCACGTTCGACACGTACACCGTGAACGTCTCGGCCACTTACAACGAGCTCTCGACCGGCCAGTACGTGAAACTGATGAAGTACGGTGACGAGACGGACGTCAGGACACTCACGGTTCTCGGCCGGCCGGCGGTCTTCTCCTCGGACCACACCATGAAGTTCGAGATCAATCTCGGCAGCGGCGGATCGGGCGGACCCGTCCAAGAAGGCCCCCTGGCCAGGACGCTGTCCGTGGCCCTCGACCGTCATGACCGGGGCGGCTACTACGACGTCACCGTATGGAGCACCTCCGGAGCCCTCCCCGACGACGGCGTCGTCCTCGGCATCGCCGAGAAGGTTCTGCCGACGATTCCCGAACGGGCTGTCCGGTGAGACGCCGAGGGCCGCATTCACTCCTGTGACGGAACGCGGTCGGCTTCTCCCTCACCCGGCAGGCGGCGCGGCCCGGGGCCGGACCCCCGGGCCGCGAACGGTCATGCCTCGCCGTGCCGTGGCCCCGGCCAGACGGCCGAGGCGTCGTCCCGTTCCGGTGAGGGGAGGCGTACCGGGCGTACCGGCACCGACCGGGTGCGGCCCTCACTGAGCACCGTCCAGGGCATGGGGTGGCCGGAGTAGCAGGTGGCGGTCAGCACGAAGACGCCGTCGGCGTACACCTCCACGTACTCACCCACGGTGAGGACGCGCAGAGCGGCGACCGGCTCGGCCAACCGGGCTTCCGCGACGCGCTTTCCGCCGGGACCCGCGACCCACACCTCCTCGCCGTCGTAGCCGACGGCGAGGGCCGTGCCGCCACCGTCCGGTCGTTCAGCGCGCAGGGCGATGTCCACTGGGCCCGAGACGGTGAGGTCGCCGACCGCGTGCAGTGAAGCCTCGCCGCCCGGCTCTCCGAGCCAGCGGTCCAGCCCGGGCCACCATTCGAGGCGCGGTGCCCCTTGTGCGGGCGTGACCAGGAGCTTGGGCTGGGCGAGCATGCCGCGGCACGGGGCGCCGTCGTCGGTCAGGCCGACCCGGCGGGGGGCCGTGTGCAGGACGACACGTGAACCATCGGGTGCGCCGATGACCCGGGGGGCGTACGAGCCCGTGGGGCCCAGGGGGCCGCGCCGGGTCCAGGGGCCGCGCAGCCGCGGGGCGGTCCATGCCTCGAAGCCGCGGGTCGCGCCGATGGACCCCAGCAGCAGCCAACTGCCGTCGGCGAGACGTTCGAGCACCGGGCACTCCAGCTCGTCGACGTCTCCGGGCGCGATGAGCGGCGGGTGGACCGTCCAGTGCTCCAGATCGTCGGAGGTCGCCCAGGCGACGCAGCCGCTGACGCCGACCGGGAGCGAGGCGTCACTGGCGCAGACCACCATCACCCAGCCGTCCGACTCGTCGTCGGGTACCACGAACGGGTCGCGCCAGCCCATGCGTTCACCGGTGCGGTACCAGCGCGCGTCGGCTTCGGCCACCGGGCCGGTGCCGTGCCGCCGCCAGCCGGTGCCGTCCGTGCGGACCGAGTACGCGAGGCCGACGGACTGCAGGGGCCAGCCGCCCGGGGTGAGACCGGAGACGCCGGTGTAGAACATCGCCATGCCGCTCCCGTGCCGGATGGGGTGCATGGTCCACACGGCCTGCTGGTCGAAGCGTCCGGGCAGGCCGTTGCCGAAGGCGACGCCCTGCGGTTGCCAGCCGACCAGGTCGGAGGAGGTGGCCCGGCCGTACGACGTCTCCATCCGCAGGTGGTCGAACTCGTCCGTCCACGGACCCTGCAGATGCAGCACCACATAGGCGCCGTCGTCGTCACGGAGCAGGGCGAAGTCGTTCACGCAGAGGCCGGGCGGGGCGTATCGCATGCGCACTTCCTGTCGGCTGGGCAGCGCTCAAACGCGTGCGCTGTTCAAAGATACAGAACGTCTCGGTTGAGAATCGGCCCAAGTAAATCTGAACGCAAACGCTTGCGCAACGACGAGGGCGGGTCTACGGTCGCGTCACCCACAGACAACACCGAGGTGAAACAACGGGAGGTAGTGCGCCTTGACGGTCAGCATCACCGACGTCGCCCGCGCCGCCGGCGTCTCCGCGTCCACCGTGTCCCGCGCGCTGCGCGGAAGGCCGGGCGTGTCGGACGAGGTACGGGCCCAGATCGCGGCCGTCGCCGCCTCGCTCGGCTACACCGCCTCCCGGTCGGCCTCCAGCCTGGCCAGCGGCCGCACCTACACCATCGGCGTGATCGCGCCCTACATCGGTCGCTGGTTCTTCGGCACGGTGCTGGACGCCGCCGAGAAGGAGTTCAGCGCCGCCGGTTACGACGTACTGCTGTACAACCTCGGAACGCCGGAGACACGCAAGCGTTTCTTCACCAAGCTGCCCGTGCGCAAGCGGGTGGACGCGGTGCTGTCCCTGCTGATCCCCGACGAGGACGAGGCGGCGGTGCTGCGTTCGCTCGGGGCGCCCTTGGCGACGACCGTGGGCGGCCCCCGGGACGGCTTCGGGGTCGTCGGCATCGACGACCACGCCGGCGCCACCAGCGCCGTGCGGCACCTGGTCAACCTCGGTCACCGCCGGATCGGCATGATCTCGGGAGCCAGTGAGCCGCTGCACTGGACGACCCCGGTCGAGCGCCGCCAGGCGTTCCTGGACGTCCTGGCCGACGCCGGTATCGCGCACGACCCGGCGCTCGAGGCGGACGGGGGCTACACGGTCGATGGCGGCGAGCGGGCCATGACCGAGCTGCTGAGCGCGTCCCGGCCGCCGACAGCCGTGTTCGCCCAGTCCGACGAGATGGCGATGGGCGCGCTGCGCGCACTGCGCCGGCATCGTCTGAAGGTCCCGGACGACGTGTCCGTCGTCGGTTTCGACGACCACGAACTCGCCGAGGTGATCGGGCTGACGACCGTCGCCCAGCCTGTCGCGGGCCAGGGAGCGCAGGCCGCCCGGCTGCTGCTCCGGCAACTCGACGACCCCGGCACCGAACCGGAGGGCCACGTGCAGATGCCCATCCGGCTGGTGCTCCGCGACACCACCGCCCCGCCCCGCCCCCGCGGCCCCCAGTGATCCGCGGCGCTCACCACGCCCGTTCCGCCACCACCACCCTCATCTGAAACCGACGCACGTACGGAGGCAGCCCCCTATGAACGCCCGACGCAGAAAGTTCCGTCACGCGGCCTGTACGAGCCTCGCCCTCGCCCTGCCCCTGGCGGCACTGACCGCCTGCGGCGGGAGCGGCGGTGCCGAGGCATCCGCCGAGGCCGGCAGCGGAAAGGGCACCGTCAGGGTCTGGGCTCACCAGGGGCAGAAGAGCGAGGACGCCGCCCTGCAGAACGCGGTGAAGTCCTTCAACTCCGCCCAGAAGGACATCAAGGTCCAGCTGAGGCTCATACCTGCCAACGACTACACCAAGACCATCACCGCCACGGACGCCTCCCAGCTGCCGGACGTGCTGGAGTTCGACGGCCCGACCATGGCGAACTTCGTCTACAACAAGAAGCTGGCCCCGCTGGACTCCTACGTCTCCGGGAAGACCCTTGCCAACGCCACCGATGCCGCCAAGGCCCAGGGGGCGATCGGCGGCAAGCACTACGGCCTGGGCATGTACGACTCCGGACTGGGTGTCTACGGCAACAAGAAGCTGCTGGACGCCGCCGGGGTGAAGTACCCGACGGGTCTGTCCGACGACTGGACCGCCGCGCAGTTCACCGCCGCGCTCAAGGCCCTCAAGGCCAAGGACGCCGACGGCAAGGTCCTCGACATCCAGGAGGGCAACGGCCTGGCCACCGAGTGGGGCACGTACGGCTTCGCACCGGTCGTCTGGTCCGCCGGTGGCGCCCTGCTGAAGGGCGGCAAGGCGTCCGGTGCCCTCGACGGCGCGGCGGCGGTCTCGGCGCTGAGGACCTTCCAGTCCTGGAAGCCCTACGTCGACGCCAACACCGACGGCAACGCCTTCGCCAAGGGGAGGGTCGCGCTCAGCTGGGTCGGCCACTGGATGTACCCCGCCTACAGCGCGGCCCTCGGCAAGAACCTGGTCGTCCTGCCGCTGCCCGACTTCGGCAACGGCCCCAAGACCGGGCAGGGTTCCTGGTCGTGGGGTATCGGCGCCGGCACGAAGAACGCCAAGGCGGCCGGCGCCTTCCTCGACGCCCTCCTCGACGACACCAACGTGCAGGCCATGACCAGCGCCAACGGCGCACCGCCCGCCACCAGGAGCGCACTCGCCAAGAGCCCGCTCTACAAGAAGGGCGGCCCGCTCCAGCTGTTCGCTCAGCAGCTCGCCAAACCCTGTGGTGACGCGCACATCACCAAGTCCTGCGTCGCCGTCACCCGGCCGCTGACCGCGGGATACCCCACCGTGACGGCCCGGTTCAGCGAGGCCCTCAACGCCGTCTACGGCGGTGCCGACCCGAAGCAGGCCCTGTCCAAGGCCGCCCGCGCCATCGACCGGGACTTCTCCGACAACGCCGGCTACCAGATCCCGTAAGACGCATCGGTGGGGGCGGGACCGCGTGCGCCGCCGGCCGCCCCCGCCGGGAACAGGACTCCTCTTGAAATCCGTCGGATCCGTACCCGCGGCCGCCCCGGTCGGCCGCGGGCAGAGCCGGCCCGCGCCGGCTCCCGCCGCCTCGTCCGCCCGCCCCGCGTCGCGCCGCAACGGTGGCGGGCTCCACGGGCTGCTGATGGCCGCTCCCGCGGTCGCCGGGCTGATCGCCTTCGTCGCCATCCCGTTCGTGTACGCGGTGGTCCTCTCGTTTTACAACGTGCGCCTCAACTCCCCGTTGCAGCCCACCTTCTTCGGGCTGGAGCAGTACCGGCGCCTGTTCACCGACCCGGACCTGTCGGGGCCCTTCCTGCGGTCCCTGCTGAACAACCTGACGTTCGCCGTGGTCGTCGTGCCGTTGCAGACCGGTCTTGCGCTGGCCCTCGCGATCCTGCTGAACCGGAAGCTGAAGGCGATCGGATTGTTCCGATCGCTGTTCTTCCTGCCGGTGGTGTTCCCGATGGCGCTGGTGGCCGTCGTCTGGCGGCTGATCCTGGCGCGCAGTGACCAGGGCATGCTCAACTCCGTTCTGCACGCGGTGAGTCTGGGCAACTGGGGTGCTTTCGACTGGCTCGGTGACGCGGCCACCGCGATGGCCTCGGTGATCGTGCTGTCGGTATGGCAGGGTGTGGGCTTCCAGATGGTCATCCTGCTCGCCGGCCTGCAGCAGATCCCGGATGAGCTGTACGAGGCCGCCCGGCTCGACCGTGCCTCGCGCCGGCAGCAGTTCCGCCACGTCACGCTGCCGGGAATCCGCGGCACCCTGACCTTCGTCGCCCTGCTCACCTCCGTCCTCTCCTTCCGGGTCTTCGACCAGGTCTACGTCCTCGTCCGGGGCGGCGGGCTCGACGAGGACGCGACACGGACCGTGATGTACCAGGCGGTGACCACCGCCTTCGACCAGAACAACGTCGGTCAGGCGGCCGCGATCACCGTGGTGTTCTTCCTGATCGTGGTCGCCCTGACCCTGATCCAGCGCCGCGTCGTCCGGCCCGACAACGAGGACTGACCATGGCCACGACCCGCACGCCCGTGCGCCGCCTGCTCGACTACACCGTCCTGAGTCTGCTGGCGTTCGTCTTCTCCCTGCCCGTCCTCTACCTCTTCCTGGGCAGCCTGAAGCCGTCCGACGAGGTCCTGAACGGCCTGTCCGGCTTCCTGCCGACGCACCTGTCCTTCCACAACTACGCGGCTGTCCTGGACAGCCTGGACTCCGGCAGCACCGGCTACTTCTGGCGCTTCATGGGTGTCTCGCTGCTGGTCGCCTTCGCCGTCGTGACCGGAGGACTGTTCGTCAACTCCATGGCGGCCTACGGGCTTTCACGGCTGGAGTGGCGGGGCAGAAGGGCCGTCCTCACCCTGGTCCTGCTGTTGATGCTGGTCCCGTTCGAGTCGGTGGCCGTACCCCTCTTCTACCTGTTCAACGACCAGCGCGACACGCTCTACATCCAGGCGGTTCCCTTCATCGCCAACGCCTTCTCCATCTACCAGTTCCAGACCTTCTTCCGGAAGATCCCGCCGAGCATCGAGGAGGCCGCCCGTCTCGACGGTGCGGGTCCCTGGCGCACCTTCTTCGCCGTCATCGTGCCGATGTCGAAGCCGGCGTTCGCCTCGGTGGCCATCCTCACCTTCCTCACCCAGTGGGGCTCCTTCCTCTGGCCGGTCCTGATGGTGTCCGACCCCTCGGTACGACCGCTTCCGCTGGAGATGAGCGTCTTCCAGGGACAACAGCCGCCCGACTGGGGGCAGATCCTCGCCTTCGGCGTCCTTCTGGTCCTGCCGGTCCTGGTCGTCTTCGCCTTCTTCCAGCGCTGGTTCGTCCAGGGCGTCGCCAGTTCCGCGGTCAAGGGCTGACGCCGGGCGCGGCTGGTTCGACGGGGGCGACGGGGGCGGCGTGGGAAAGGCGGCGAGGGCGCGCGTGCCGGCTCCTCGGCGTCGGGCGGGACGACCGGTCCACGGGTGTCGGCGCCCGCGGCCGGTCCGCCGGCTCAGCCTTCGTCACCCGCCGCGAAGGTCACCTCCGCCGTGTCGACGGTCCCTGCGCTGCGCCCGGGCGCGCTCTGCCACCGCCAGTAGAGATTGGTGTGCGCGATCACCTGGTCCGGGGTCGGCGCCCCGTACTCGGTGAGGTCCTCCGTCGTATGCGCGTCGGCGACCAGCGTGACATCGTACCCGCGCACGAAGGCCCCGTGGAGGGTCGAGCGGATGCACGCGTCGGTCTGGGCGCCCGTGACGACGAGCCGCCCGACCCGCCGTTCGGCGAGCAGCGCCTCCAGCCGGGTGTCCTCGAACGAGTCGCCGTACGTCTTGTGGACGACCGGCTCCGCGTCATGGCGAAACAGCTCCGGCACGTACTGCCAGGTCTCACTGTCCCGCTCGAGATGGTCGTCGGAGTGCTGCACCCAGATCACGGGCACGTCCTCCGCGCGTGCCCTGCCGACCAAGGTGTCGATGTTCGCGATCACGCCGTCGCGGTTGTGGGCGCCTGCCATCACCCCGTTCTGGACGTCGATGACGAGCAGCGCGGTGTTCGGCCGATCGGGCAGGGTCGTCATGAAAACCTCTTGTTCCTCGTCGTGGGTCCTTTACGCCCCACAGTAGGCCGGGCCACTGACAGCGGCACCGGGCCGCACGGCGGCGCCGGCGTGGCGGTCTGTCAGGTGCGGCTCGGTGCCGGCTCGGGCTCGGGCAGAGGTGCTGCCTCCCGGCGGGGCAGCAGCAGCGGGGTCGCCAGCAGCAGGACGCCGGCCAGACCGATGGCTGCGCGCGGGCCGAGCAGGCCACCGAGCACCCCCCAGACGGCCGTCAGGAGCGCGGTCGCGGCCTTGGTCGTCACCGTCCAGGCGGACAGCGTGCGGGCGACCCGGTCGGTCGCGGTGCGCTCGAGGCGGTATGTGGCGTAGACGGGGTTGAACACCCCGCAGCTGAAGATGAGCGCCAGTTCGACGCCCATCACCAGCAGCAGCCCTGCGGTGCCCGGGCCGATGAGGGCCAGGCCGACCGGCCAGACCGCGCGCAGCGTCCCGGTCACGGCCATGACCTGGTGCCGGCCGAACCGGGTGACGAGCGGTCGGGCCAGCCGTGACCCGAGCAGCCCGCCGATCGAGGGCGCGGCGAAGGCAAGGCCGTACTGCCACGGTGCGAATCCGAGCCGGCCGAGCATCAGGACGGCCAGCAGCGGCTGGACGGCCATCACCAGGCCGTTGAACAGGGCTGTGTTGAAGAACAGCGGACGCAGCGTCGCATCGGCGAGGATGTACCGCCAGCCGTCGAGCAGGTCTCCGGCCCGCATGCGCGCCGTCTCCCCGCGCTCGGGCCGCGGTTCGTGCCCGCCCGACGCGCGGATGCCGAGGGCCGAGAGCAGATAGCTGACGGCGTCGGCCACCACCGTGGCCACCGGACCGAGGAGCCCGATCGCCGCGCCGCCGAGCGGTGGCCCCACGATCGTGGTCGTCCAGGCCGTGGACTCGAACCGGGCGTTGGCGACGAGCAGGTCCTCGGCAGGCAGCAGCGTCTTCAGGTACGCGCCGGATGCGGCACGGAAGGTGATGTCGGCCGCCGCGACGACGACCGAGACCAGCAGGAGCTGCAGGAACGTGAGCGCGCCGAGCGCGAAGGCGGTGGGGACCGTCAGCAGCGCCGCGAATCGCACCAGGTCCATCGCGATCAGCACGGGCCGCTTGCGGCGGAACTCCACCCATGGGCCGAGCGGCACCGCCACGGCCGCGCCCACCGCGGTCCCGACCGCGGAGAGCGCGGCGACCTCGGCCGGGCCGGCGTGCAGCACCCGGACGGCGATCAGCGGGAACGCGCCGAAGGCGAGCCAGGTGCCGAGCGCGCTGGTCCCGTACGCTGCCCAGAGCCACCCGAACGGCCGCCCCAGCCGATGCCCGCTCCTCATGCCCGGCCCACCCCGCCTCTCGCCCCTCGCCGCACAACCGCCTCGCGATCCGGGGCAATCAAAGCGAGCCTTCGACCGGGGAAGCAAACAACCGCAGGGCCCCCGTCCACAACCAGCAGTTGTGGCAATAGGGTGTGAGGCATGGACCTCGACACCGTCCGGACCTTCGTCGCCGTCGCCGACGCGGGGCAGTTCCAGGAGGCCGCCGCCGAGCTGGCGGTGACCCAGCAGGCCGTCTCCAAGCGCATCGCCGCCCTGGAACGCAACCTCGGTGTGCGGCTGTTCGCCCGCACCGCGCGCGGCGCCGAGCTCACCATCGACGGGCAGGCGTTCCTGCCCCACGCGCGCGAGCTGCTGCGTGTCGCCGAGCGCGCGGTCGCGTCCGTGCACACCGGCCGCCGTCCGCTGCGCGTCGACGTGATAGCCTCACGCGTCGCGCCGTCGGGCCTGATGCGCGGCTTCCACCGCGCGTACCCGGAGATCGAGCTCGACGTGGTGATGCTGTTCGACGTCGAGACGGCCGTCGACGCCATCCGGTCCGGTGCGATCGACGCGTCCTTCCGCGCCGTCGCCGCGCCCGGCCGGCCCCTCCCCGACGACATCGAGACGGTCCGGGTGCTCGACGAGCCGCACCAGCTGCTCACCGGCCCTGCCCACGCGCTGGCGGGTGCCCGCTCGGTGAGCCTCGCCGAGCTCGCCGGGCACCGGATCTGGATGCCCGGCCTCGTCCCCGGCACCGAGTGGACCGCCTACTACGACGACCTCGCCGCCGAGTTCGGCCTCACCATCGAGGCGACGGGTCCCAACTTCGGCTCCGACGCGCTCCTCGACACCGTCGCCGACGTCCCGGCCCTGGCCACCTTCACGACCGAGCTGACCCGCCTCGTCTGGCCCGCCGGCCACGGCCTGCGCCGTATCCCGGTGACCGGGCCGACGCCCGTCTACCCGCACTCGCTCCTCTGGCACCGCGACAACCCGCACCCGGCGCTGGCCACCCTCCGTGCCCATCTCGCCGCCGCGGCGGCCGGCCACGACGTCGCCGGCACCTGGACGCCGAGCTGGGTGCTTCCCCGCTGAACGCCGACGGCGCCGCGATCGTCGGGGCCGGTCCGGGGACCGTGGAGCGCAGCCGTGGGTCCGGGCGTTCGTCAGCGGGACAGTTCGACCAGGCCCGTCTCATAGGCGGTGATCACGAGCTGGACACGGTCTCGGGCGCCCAGTTTGGTGAGCAGGCGCGACACGTGCGATTTGGCGGTGGCCACCGTGATGAAGAGGTCCTCCGCGATCTCGCTGTTCGACCGGCCGCGTCCGACCAGGGTCAGTACTTCCCTTTCTCTCTCGGTGATGCCCTCGACCCCCCGTGCGCAGCGCTGCGGAGCAGGCGCGGGGCGCCCGACGAAGTCCGCGATCAGACGCCGTGTCACGTTCGGGGCGATCAGTGCGTCGCCGGCGGCGACCACACGGATCGCCGCGAGGATGTCGTCCAGCGCCATGTCCTTGACCACGAAGCCGCTCGCGCCCGCGCGGAGCGCGCCGTAGACGTGGTCGTCCTCGTCGAAGGTGGTCAGGACGAGGACGCGGGTCGTTGCCTGACCCGCCGTGATCAGGCGGGTGGCTTCGATCCCGTCCATGCCGGGCATCCTGATGTCCATCACCACGACATCGGGGGCGACGTCCTTGACCAGCCGGACCGCCTCGGTGCCGGTGGCGGCCTCACCGACGACCTCCAGGTCAGGTTGGTCGGCCATGATCACGCGCAGCCCCGACCGTACCAACGGCTGGTCGTCGGCGAGTAGGACCCGGACGGTCATCGGGCCTCCCCCGGAACTCCGACGGGTTCGGGCAGCGGCAGCCGGGCCGCGACCCTGAAACCGCCCTCAGGGCGCGGTCCGGCGCTGAAGTGGCCGTTGAGCAGGCCGACCCGCTCGCGCATGCCCACGAGGCCGAAGCCGTGGGCCGTTGCGTCGTCGGCGGCGCCGCGCCCGTCGTCGACTATTTCCACCGACAGTTCCTCGTCCTTGTAGTCGACGGCCACCCGGCAGTGCTCGGTGCCCGCATGGCGGATCACGTTGGTCAGTGCCTCCTGCACGATCCGGTAAGCGGACAGGTCGATGTCGGCCGGCAGGGGCCGCCGGCTCCCACTGACGCACACGTCGACGCGTACTCCCGCGTCCGCGGTCGCCGTGATCAGCCCATCGATGTCCGTCAGGCCCGGCGAGGGCGCGAGGGCCGCCTGCCCTGAGGCCGGGGCGTCCCGGTCGGCGTCACGGAGCGCCACCAGCGTGCGCCGAAGGCCCGACAGGGTCTGTCTGCTGGTCGCCTCGATGGTCTGCAGTGCCTTGCGGGCCTCGGCAGGCTGCGTCTGGATGACCCGGCTCCCCATGCCGGCCTGGATGGCGACGATTCCGATACTGTGCGCGATCACGTCGTGCAACTCCCTTGCGATCCGCAGCCGTTCGGCGATCACGGCCTCGGCCACCTCCTTCGAACGCAGCTCCACCGCGTGCTCGCGACGCTCGCGGCCGAGGAGACCGACCATGCAGGACACGACCACCGCCAGGACGGCGATCACGCTGTTGAGGGTCAGGTCGTCCCCGTGCGCGAAAACCCCGATGACCAGGAGCTGCACAACGAAGGCGACGGCGACGGCGACGATCGAAGCCCGTCGCGCACAAGTGACGACGATGAAGCCGAGGATCAGGTCCACCGAAAGGTACGACAGGAACTGGCCCTGGTACATGACCGCCGGGCCGGGATGGACGGAACTCGGGGTGCCGACCACCACAGCGGTGGATCCGACGAGCGCCATGAGCAGCGCCGCCAGCGGCATGCGTCGTACCAGGCCCACGAGCAGGCTCACCGCCAGCAGCGCCCCGACACCGTGGACGGTACCTGACGCCCGAGGCGCGCCTCCCACCAGCAGCCCCAGCATGAGGAGGTAGGAGGCACCCCCCGCCCAGGCGACGGTCTTCGCTCTCGTCATCGGCGGCGGGCTCTCTCGGGAACAGGTCCGCGGCACACGGCGCGCACGGGCAACAGGGCGATCTTCACGGGGTTCACGCCGCGAGACTAACCGGCCACCGTCCGCGTCACATCAGCCCGGGGACGTACGCCCACGGGCCAACCCCGGCCATACGATTGCCGCCCACGGCCACATGTCCGCCCGGAGGTCCTCGCGGCAGTGTGGGTGCCGTGATCGAAGTCAACGAACTCACCAAGCGCTACGGCGGCAGGACGGCCGTCGACCGTCTGTCCTTCACCGTGCGGCCGGGCCGGGTGACCGGCTTCCTCGGCCCCAACGGCGCGGGCAAGTCCACCACTCTGCGTATGATCCTCGGGCTGGACGCGCCCACCACCGGCGCCGCCACCGTCCAGGGCGTTCCCTTCCACCATCACCCCCGCGGACTGCGGCACGTGGGTGCTGTCCTCGACGCCGGGCAGGTCCACGGTGGCCGAAGCGCCGCGGCCCACCTGGCCGCGCTGGCCCGCGGCAACGGCATTCCGCGGCGCCGGGTGGACGAGGTGCTTCAGGAGGTGGGGCTGGCCGACGTGGCGAACCGCCGCATCGGCGGCTTCTCCCTGGGCATGAAACAGCGGCTGGGCATCGCGGCCGCCCTGCTCGGCGATCCGCCCGTGCTGATGTTCGATGAGCCCATCAACGGCATGGATCCGGAGGGCGTGCTCTGGGTGCGCGGGCTCTTCCGGCGCCTGGCCGGCGAGGGGCGCACGGTGTTCCTCTCCAGCCACTTGATGGCGGAGATGGAGAACACGGCCGACCACCTGGTCGTCATCGGCCGGGGCCGCCTCATCGCCGCCGAGTCGGTACGGGAGTTCGCGGCCCGTGGCACCCGTAGCAGCGTCGTGGTGGGGACGCCGCAGGCCATGGAGCTGGCAGCCGTGCTGACGGCGGCGGGCGCCTCGGTCGGCCCGGCGGGCTCGGCCGGCGCCGGGAAACTCGCCGTGGCCGGACTCTCCGCGGACCGGATCGGGGCGCTCGCCTTCGAGAACGGCATCAGGCTGAGCGAGCTGACCAACCGTACCGCCTCACTGGAGGCGGCCTTCATGGAACTGACCGCCGACAGCGTCGAATACCTGGCAGGACGGCCCCGATGACCACACTGTCCGCCGCTCCCCCGGCCGTCCAGGCCGGCGGACCGCCCGCCCGCTTCCGCGACCTGCTCGCCGCCGAGTGGATCAAGATGCGGTCCCTGCGCTCCACGTCGTGGACGATCGCACTCACCGCCCTGTTCGTCATGGGGTCCGCCGCCGTGGCCACGGTCGCCGACCACGCGGCGGGCTCCGGCCCCGCCGACTTCCTGCCCTACGACGCCTATCCGCAGGCCGGCGCCTGGATGCTGATGCTGGTCGCCTGCAGCTCCGGCGCCCTCACCGTCGTGAGCGAGTACAGCAGCGGTCTGATCCGTACCACCACGGTGGCCGTCCCCGCCCGCGGCTCGGTCGTGCTGGCCAAGGCGGCCGTCGCCGCCGCGCTGTGGACCGTGGTCGGAGCGGCCGTCTCCACCGGTTCGTTCCTGGTCTCCCAGGCCGTCCTGTACGGACGGCACGCCGGAGTTCCGATCACCCACCCCGGGGTCTTCCGGGCGCTGGCCGCATCCGCGTTGCTGGCCCCGGTCTGCGCGCTGGTCGGTCTGGGCCTCGGCGTTCTGCTCCGGCACGCCGCCGCGACCGTCGTCACCGGCGTGTTCGTCCTGCTGATGCTGCCGACCATGTTCTCGGAGAGCCATCGCTGGTCGGCGGACATCAGACACGCGATGGTGTCGACCGCCTGGAGGCGCCTCATCGAGAACTGGGGGCCCGATCCCGGATCACTGGGCTACACCGCCACGGTCTCCGGCTCCTGGGTCGTCTACGCCCTCTGGCCGCTGATCACAGTCGCACTCGCCGTGCTCGTCGTGAGGCGCCGCGACGTGTGAGCGTGCCTCCGGGCCGCGGCCACCGCGGTTCGCGCCCGAAGTCCTGCGGCTTCCGGAC
Organism: Streptomyces sp. NPDC001348; assembly: GCF_053597535.1. Taxonomy (NCBI): domain Bacteria; kingdom Bacillati; phylum Actinomycetota; class Actinomycetes; order Kitasatosporales; family Streptomycetaceae; genus Streptomyces; species Streptomyces sp. NPDC001348. The sequence goes on from NZ_JBSFIK010000006.1 coordinate 111,379, forward strand.
GACTGCTCGGCCGGCGCGGTCCTCCGTCCGCCCGCCGGAGCAGTCCTCGGACGGAAGCCGGACGGCCTGCTGCACGCGCCCCTCGCCGGACGGCGGGCCCCTCCCCCACGCCTACGGCCGGTGGAAGTCGCCGGACGGCCGGATCCGGTCCGTGGCCGAGGGGCGGGAGTACGGTCACTCAGCCGGCCTCCGGGCGGGGTCGTGCGGTCGGCAGCCGAGGTAGGCGTCCAGTGCGGCCGCGCCCGCGAGCATGGCGCGGCCGCGGGCAGCGAGGCGGGAATGCCAGTCGCCCAGCATCGATTCAAGGGGTGCGACACCTCCGGCGGAACGGACTTGGGCGATCAGCGGGGCGATCTGCACCAGCAGGTATCCGCCCCGTCTGAGCTGGTGGACGAGCAGCGCGTCACGCACGTCGGCCGCGCTGTAGACCCGGTAGCCCGTCTGCGGGTCGCGGCGCGGTCGGAGCAAGCCGGCACGTTCCCATGTGCGCAGGGTGGCCGGGCGGATGCCGAGCCTCCTCGCCAGCGGGCCGACGTAGGTGTCGCCGCGTTCCTGCGGTACGGGACCGAGGTCGTGGAGCGCGCCTTCCACAGCCTCCAGGGTGCGGCGGTCGTCGAGTAGCTGGGCGTGACTTTCGTCGATGAGCCGGAGAGCCGCCACCGTCGTGCCCCGGTTGATCGACTGCATGATCGACGTGGCTGTCCGGTGACCGTGCCCGGGCACGAGAGCGAGGAACGCGCGCAGCGCCTGCACGTGCAGCGGCGTGTAGGTGCGATAGCCGTGCTCAGTGCGTTCGGCGCCCGGCAGGATCCCGACCGCCTCGTAGTTCCTGATCGCTTGCGTGGACAGACCGTGCCCGCGCGCCAGGTCGACCGGCCTGAGACGACCCCCGTGTTGAGGCTTTCCGCTCACATCTCCGCCCATACCGCCCACAAGTCTCAACCGTCGGTTCAACGATACCGTTGAGGCCATGACTGCTGCTGTCGAAGGCACCGCCCACATCGCGGACGCTGCTGGCGTCATGGGATTGCTCCCCACCCGGCCGCGGTTGCTGGCCCTGGGTGAGCCCACCCACGGCGAGGACGTTCTGCTCGAGATGCGCAACGATCTCTTCCGGCAACTCGTCGAGCAGGAGCACTACCGGACGATCACGATCGAGAGCGACTGTATGAGGGGCCTGCTCGTGGACGACTACGTCACGTCGGGTACGGGCACCCTGGACGCGGTCATGGAGCGCGGCTTCAGCCATCCGGAGATCGGGCTCGGCACGTCCGCGGCCAACCGCGAACTGGTGCGCTGGATGCGGGCGTACAACGACGGCCGCCCCGAGCCGGAGCGGCTGCGTTTCGCCGGACTCGACGGCCCGCTGGAGATCACCGCCGCCGAAAGCCCCCGGAACGCCCTCACCGCGCTCCACGACTACCTCACCGCTCGGGTGGACGCCGATCTGCTTCCCTGCACCGCCGAGACTCTCGAGCACCTGCTCGGCACCGACGACCGGTGGACCGATCCGGCCGCGATGCTGGACCCCGCCCAGTCCGTGGGGCGGTCGGCCGAGGCCGAACGGCTGCGGCTGCTCACCGACGACCTGGTCACCCTGCTCGACACTCAGACACCGCAGCTGCTCGCGGCGTCCTCGTCGGACGACTGGGAACGGGCACGGATGTACGGTCGTACCGCCACCGGACTGCTGAGGTACCACTTCTGGATGGCCGACACCTCACCGAGCCGCATGGCGCACCTGCTCGGCGTGCGGGCCTCGATGATGGCCGCCAACCTGCTCGCTGTCGCCGAGCGCGGCCCGGCGCTGGTGTACGCGCACAACGCGCATCTGCAGCGGGAGAAGAGCAGCATACGGATGGGCGGCCCGCCGGTGGAATGGTGGAGCGCCGGGGCGATCGTCAGTGCCCGGCTGGGCGAGGACTACGCCTTCCTGGCCACGGCTCTCGGCACGATCCGCCACCGCGGGGTGAACGCCCCACCCCCGGACACTGTCGAGGGGCTTCTGTACGCGCTCCCGGAGGACCGGTACGTCGTCGACCCCCGCCGGCTGGCCGCGGTCCTCGGCGACACGACGCCCGCTCCGCGCGAGTCCCCCTGGTTCGGCTACTCACCGCTGGACCCGGCCCGTGTGGCCGGCAGTGACGGGATCGTATTCGTCAAGGACGTCCCGTCGAGCCAGGTCGTGTCCGCGAAGTGGTCGAGTCGCAGGTCTGTTCGTGGTGCGTCGTCATGAGTTGACTACAGTGCGGACTCACCGGCACGCCACCGGAGCCCGAAAAGGGGGCAGGACTTGGCCCTCGCCTTCACCCTCACCGCCGGCAACGTCAACGACTGCATCCAGTTCGAGCAGGTCATGGCCCGCATCCGCATTCCGGATGCGGGCCCGGCCGTCCCCGGACACGGCAGGGGCGACAACCGCTTCAACAAGCTCGAGCACAACAAGGTCCTGGCCACCCGCTACGACGTACGAGCCCGCCACCACCAAGCCCTGGTCACCCTCGCCTGCCTACGACCCTCGCTCCCCTGACATTGCACGACCTAGCAGACCTTCACGTACCAAACGGGGTGCCAGTTGCCATTGGCATCCCACGAGTTCTGGCCTGCAGGCGGGGTCTGGAAGACGAGGTCTTTGTGCTTGCCGTACATCCGGGCGACCGTGCCGGGCGTCTGATTGTTCCACCACGACCCGCCGCTGTTCCAGCCGTCGGGAATCTCCCAGTAGGTGTTGCACGAGGAGTGCTCCCAGACGGTGCCCTCGTAGTTCGCCTTGGGCCAGCCGCAGAAGTTGGTGTAGTCGCAGTCGGCGGCGTCCGACGGGCGCGTGGTGGTCCGCAGGTCGCGGGCGTATTTCTCGCCCGGGACGGCTACCAGGACGAAGCCGCCCGGGACGTTGATGCGGTTGGCGGAGACCTGGGTACCGCCCGTCCGGGCGAGGTACCGGTCGACCTCCTTCTGGAGCGCCGCGGTCTGCGCGGTGGTGAGCCCGGCATGCGCGGCCTGGGCGGCGTACCGGCTGCCGGCGGCCGTGTCGGTGGCGGCGCTGGACGCCCCGGCTGCGGCGACGAGTGTTAATGCCAGGCTTGCGAGGACGACGATCGGCCGCCTCGCTCCGAAGCTCGGGCGGGTGTGATGAGTGGTCACTGGTCTGCCTCCCCTTCGCCGACCGGTGGCGGTCGGCGGAGCTGCCATGGATGAGGGCACGTCCTTCGGCGATGCCCTGGTGAGACTCTGCCTGCCGGGAGTGCGTCCTGGATTGTAGAAAAGCGACTCGTGCCCTGCCACAGGTACCGAAGGGCGTACGGTGGTGAGTGGCATAGACGCGTCATTTCTGGGGGAATGGTCGTGCTACCAACGGCATCTGACGACCGGCAGTTGGTCCGCGGGCTGCCGAGCCCCGCACTGCGCGGGGCGGTGCTGGGCTACCGGGGGTTCCGCTTCGAGGCGCGCACGCCGCGCCGCAGACTGCTCGTTCCCGATGGAGTGGTGAAGGTGATGCTGGGCTTCGCCGCTCCGGTCGATGTGATCGACGCTGTGGCGTCGCACCGCTTGGTTGCTGCCGCCTCCCTGGTGAACGGACTGCGCAGCACCGCCACGATCGGCCAGCACCGGGGACTCCTGCACGGTGTCACCATCCTGCTGTCACCCCCGGCGGCCTACCGGCTCTTCGCCGCCCCTGCGACCGAGTGGGCCCAGCTGCCCCTGGACCCGTCCGACCTCCTCGGCCCCGGTCTCACGGAAGTGACCGAGCGGTTGGCCGAGTGCCCCGACTGGCCGGGCCGTTTCGCTCTGCTCGATCAGGCGCTGGCCACGCGGCTGGACACCGGCCCCGTCTGCCGCCCCGAGGTGGCGTGGGCCTGGGAGGAACTGCGGCGCAGCGGCGGGCGGACACCCGTGGAGGAACTCGCCGGCAGCACCGGCTGGAGCCGCCGCCACCTCGAGCGGTGGTTCCGCGAGCAGATCGGGCTCACCCCCAAGGGAGCCGCCCAGGTGCTGCGCCTGCAGTCCGCACTCCGACTGAAGCGGGCCGGGACGCCTTGGGCCATGGCCGCGGCCGGAGCCGGCTTCTACGACCAGCCGCACTTCTCGCACACTTTCAAGACCATGATCGGCTTGCCTCCCGGCAGGTTCCATGACGAACGCTCCACCGGCAACCCAGATGATCTCCTCGACTTCCTCCCCGAACAGGTGACCAGTATCCTGCTCGCCCGGTGAGCAATGCGTGCAAGACGGGGATCGCAGCCCCCGCGGTGGCGCGTTCGCCCTCGTGGTGAACCCGCCGGGCGGCCGGCCGGTCCTGTCGATGGTGGCCACGCTGCTCATCGCCGCCGGCCTGTACGTCCGCTGGAACACGGCCGGACGGCCCAGCGGCACCGAGGATGTCGAGGCGCAGGCGGAGACCTGAACCGGGGGCCCGGGCCAGGCGAGGTGGCGGATCAAGCCGTCGCGCCACCCCGCCGGGTGCCGAAGCGCTCCCACTCCAGCGCCCACTGCCTCATACGCCGCCGGTCCAGCAGGGCACGTGCGGCCCGCGCGGAGCCCCAGACCGCGCATCCCGTGGCCATCGACGCGCCCACGCCTACCAGGGAGGACTTGAGCATCGCGTCGTACCTGCCCGGAGGCTCGGAGACCGGCTCCCCCCGGGAACCGGTCCACACCAGTACACGGCTCCCCGCCGGAGTGTGCGCGGGCACCGCGGCCCGCCCTGTTCGCGTCCGGCCGTCAGGCGTCCACCACCGGACCGTCGCGTCGGCGTTGCTGCTCACGTCGGCGTGCGTGAGCGCCGTATCCCTGGCGTCCTCGAGCAGGACGGCCATGATCTGCCTGCGGCCGAAGCGGTCCTCCTCGAAGCTCCGGTCCGCGACCATCGCGGCTGTCACGCCCGCGGTCACGCCACCGAACACGCCCAGGGTCCACGCGACGAGCATCAGCCACGCCTCGACCAGGTCACTGGTCCGCCGCAGAGGGCTGCGTCGCCACCGCCACAGCCTCGTACGCGCCGTCGGGTCTCGTCGGGACCTGATCGCCAAGGTCGGCACCCCCATCTTCGAACAGCAGCGCTCCCGTCAGACGCTGTCCGGAACCGTAGGGAAAGCGGCCGCTGATCGAAAGACCTGGAGAGCGGTCAATGCTGCGGGCTGCCCATTTCCGCGGTGAAGAGCACCGGGTCGCTGTCGAAGCCCCGGATCATCTCGTGCATCCGCCACACTCCTGCGGAGTCCCGGGTGAACTCGGCCACCGTCGCCGCTGTGGCGTCGGCGACGCGCGAGAAGTCGTCCGCGATCAGCTGCCGGTATCCCTCGACGACGACCACCCCGCCGTTGGAGATGTCACCGAACGTGCGGGGACCGCCGTCCTGGTGGATGGCCACCCCGACCACCACCCGCCCGTACGCGGGTGAGAGCCGGTCGAACTCCAGGACCATCACCTCGACGAACCCGAAGCCCATGCCGGTCTGGCTGTGCCGGCTCATGTTGATGGTGCCGTCCGGCGACCGGCTGTCGTAGTGCACGACATACGCCGGTCGCCCGTAGGGGTCGTCGGCCGGGTATGTCGCCGCGATGATGTCGAGGTGCCGGGGCGGCTCCCCGTACGGGCTCGGATCCCACTTCAGCCGTACCTCGACCTTGCCCAGCCTCTGGCCCTCACCGCTCACCTTGCCGCTCCCCCTCAGCACCACCGCGAGACCTTCCCGCACGGTCAAGTATGTTCTTCTGACGCCCTTTTGATGCGCGCCCGACGGTCGACATCCGACGCAGAACGAGGCAGTACCTGCGGGTCAAGAATGACCGAAACCCGTCGCCCGGCTCGACGAGGCTGTCGCGCGAGCCGCATGCCGTGCATGATCGGTGCCCTGACTGATCGTGTACAACCAAAGCTGGAAGTACGGGGGAATCGGCATGAGACGTCGCTGGGTCAAGGTCTTGGCGATCACAGTGGTGGTGCTGGCCGTCCTCTTCACCATCGCGGACCGAGTCGCCGTGCACTACGCCGACAAGGAGGCCACCCGCCTGGCCGCAGAGAAGTACGACTATCAGAACACCACCGACGGCCACCTCGACGTGTCGATCGAAGGATTCCCCTTCCTGACTCAGGCGCTCAACCAGACGTTCGACCACGTCAAACTGACGGCGGCCCAGTTCACCATCGACACCACGAACAATGCTCAGGGCGGCTACCTGCCCGTCAAGCAGCTCCAGCTCGACCTGCACGGTGTGCAGGTGACCTCCCTGGCTGCACGCAGTGCCGATGCGAACCTCGTCACAGGCACGCTGACGCTCTCGTACGACGCACTGTCCGGCGTGGTCACACGGCTGGCCGGCAACGGCGGCCCCATCCACATCTCACCGGCCCCGGGTTCGACCGGTCAGGCCGCGCGGGTCAAGGTCACGGGCATCGTCGGGGGACGGGAGCTGAACAGCACGGGCACGTTGCTCGCCCAGGGAACGGAGATCTCCGTGAATCTCCCCGATGCGCGACAGCCGACGGCCACCTGGCGGGTCCAACTCCCCGAGAACGTGGGCTTCACCGAGGCGCGTGCCGCTTCGGACGGCGTGCGGATCAGCATGGTCGGTCACCTGGTGAACCTCGGCTCTTCACACTTCACCAGGTGAACCGACCTCACTGGTGAACGGCTCGCCCCCGTCCGAACAACGGCGGTGACGGTGCTCAGGAACGCGCGGGTGGCGGCCCCGGCCTCAGCCGGCCTGTCCCGTCGGCCGCACCGTGATGTGGTTGGGCACCCCGAGCCCGTTGCAGCATCGCCACGCCCAGCGTGACGAGGGCTTCTACGTGCTGGCGGGAACTTTCCGGTTCACCGTCGGCGAGGACCAATACGACGCCGGGCCGGGCACCTGGGTCATCGTGCCGACCGGGGCGCCGCACACGTTCGCCAACGTCGGCGGCGAGAACGCGGTCATGCTGAACACCTTCACGCCGGACCTGTATGTGCAGTACTTCCGCGACTTCAAGGCCATGATCGATTCCGGGCAGCCGGTCAACGCCGAGACCATGGAACCGCTCTGGATGAGCTACGCCACCGAGATCTCGAACGAATACGCCTCGTGAAGCGCCTTCAAGACGACCGCTACGGCGGCCCGGAGGTGGTGCGGCTCGCTGGGTTCGAGCCACCACGCCCGGGTCCGGATGATGTTCTCGTCCGCGTCCGAGCGGCGGCTTCCGACGCGCTGGACTGGAAGCGCAACGGCGAGATGAACCGGTGGACCTTTCGTACGAGCAGGCCGCCGCCCTGCCGACCATGGGCGTGACCGCCCACCAGGCCACGGCGGAAATCCGGCCCGGGCAGGCGGTCTTCGTCAACGGATGCCTGGGCGGGGTGGGCCGGGCCGCCGCCAGGACACGCCCTGGTCGTCGCCTCCGTGTCCGTCGCGGACCACCGCCAACCCGCCGACCCGGGTCGTGATGCCCGCCGGCCCGCGTCGGGCCGAAGCGAGCACGCTGGCCGGTCGACCGAGGGTGTCACCCTGCTCCACCTCGATCGCGACCGCCTGCACCCCTGTCGTGTCGAGCAGGTGCGCGGCCAGGCAGCCGGTGCTGTTGGCGTTGGCGACGTCCTCGTCGACACCGATCGCCGGCGCGAACATGCGCGCCGCACCCGGTCGGTCGCCCACCGGCGGTACGTACACGAAACAGCCGAGGAGCCCGTACCGCCGGCACGCCGCTGTCAGCCTACCGAGGTGTGGGCAGACTCGGAGCAGCGCCGACCGGTCGTGGACCGGTACCAGCATGCGTGCTGCGCCGGGCGCGGCGATCCGTGGCACGTCGGTGGGATGCGGATCGTCCGCGGAGAGCCCGAGCGCGGCGACGATCGCGGCGCGCTCCTCCGGTGCCGGGTGACGCAACGTCACGAGGCCCTGGTCGAACCACACCTCGATGCCGGTGGGGCGGCGGATCGCGAAGGTGTCGAACGTGCGCCCGCCTGTGTGTTGGCGGTCGTTCAGCTCGCCCAGCGCGGTGCGGGTCAACCGGACGGCCTGCGCGGCAACGGTACCGTGGCCGCAACCGGACAGTTCGGCGGTGGCGGTGAAGAACCGGACCGGCCAGCCACCGTCCGGCGTCCGCCCCGGGCCGAGGAACGCCGCGTGCGAGGTGCCGGCCGCAGCAGCGACCGCACGCCGGTCCGCGTCCGCCGCCGCCGGGTCGTCGGCGGCGACGGCCGTGGGGCTGCCGCCCCGGCCGTCACGCCGCACACACGCATCGACCACCGTGACATCCGGCCAGGACATAGGCCCACCTTTGACGCTCGACGAACCGGCAACCGCGAACGGCGTCCGCCGTGAGCCGGGGCCGGCCGCAACGGCCGACCGAACGCGCCCCGAGCGTACCGGCCTGCCCCGGCCGGTGCCGTCCTGCACCGGACAGTGGATGACGACCGCTCCGCCGGTGCCGTGGCCCACCGGTGCTCCCCAACCGGTCAGTCGATCCCTTCGATGATGCGGAAGTCGCGCTCGAAGCCGTCGGGAAGGGCCACCAGCGCCTTCTGGTACGCCTCGCTCTCGTATGCCGCGACGGCCTGTTCAAAGCTGTCGAACTCGATCACTACGACACGTTGCGTGATTCCGGCCTCGTGGGCGACGACTCGACCGTCACGGGACAGGGTGCGCCCGCCCGCAGCCCGGACAGCCGGGCCCGCCAGCTTGAAGTAGGCGGTCAGCCTCTCGGGGTCGGAAATGGCGGGGTAGACACTGACCCAGTAGCCGTTGGCCACGGAAAGCCTCCTGTGTTCGGCCGGACACGTCCGACTGCGCATGGACACTCAGATCGCTCGATCCCGGCGGCGGCCCAGGGGGCCGAGGTTCTCAGATGTCTCCGTCGAGGTCATGCCTCGATCCTTGCCGTTCGAGCCGGCCTCGGCCATGGCCTGAAGGACAGCCTCCGACACATTCTCGCCATATGCCGGTGCGGCTTCGCCAAGGCCGTCCACCGGCGCCGCAACCTCGTCGAGCACTGCTTCAACAAGCTCAAGCACAACAAGGCCCTGGCCACCCGCTACGACAAACGAGCCCGCCACTACCAACACTGGTCGTGGGCGCCGGGAGGCCAGGGCGGCCAGCCCCCGTGCGGAGCGCGGCAGCCGACGACGCCGGGGCGCTGCCCATCGGTGGGCGCCGAACGCCGAACGGACTACCGAGTGCCTGTCCGATCATCCGATTGTTGGACTGTCCGTGGGGGATGGGGAGATAGCTGAGGCGGCGGACGTCGGGCCACGAAGACGAACTCCTTCCCCGGTCGGTCAGGCGCATCGCGAACGTCCTCCACCACGTAGCCGTGGGTGACCAAGTCCCGCTCGACCTCCTCCCGCTCGCGGAAACGCAGCGTCGAATCCGACGTCAGCGTCTGTCCGTCCGCGGCGAACACGAAGGTCCAGCGGAAGGTGACCAGCGGCAGGCTCGTCCGGACCGGCTCGACCCAGCTCTCGACGGAGCCGGCACCTGGGACATCCGTCACGCGGTGGGACCTCTCACGGGTCCACTCCTCCCAGGCGCGTCGGGCCGGATCTCGGGTCTCGAAGACGAGATGTCCACCGGGACGCAGTGCTTCGTAGGCTCCCCGCAGCGTCTTTTGCCACGCAAGAGGATCAGCGATGGCCTGGGCGACATTCGCTGTCATCGTCACGAGGTCGACCTGCAGCGGCGGCAGGTCCGCGGCGTCACCGCAGATCCAACGCACGTGCTCACTGCCTGGCTTGGCCCGTGCGACGTCGATGGACGCCGAGGCGGGATCGACACCGACGACCGAGATCCCACGGCGGGCCAGGAGAAGTGCGAACACTCCCGTACCGCAGCCGATGTCCAGCACTCGGTGCGCCCCGAGGCCTTCCGCCATCCGGAGATAGGCGTCGAGATCGCTGCGATCAGGGTCGAGAGCATCGTGGATCGCGGCGAGCCGGGCGTGCCCGAAGCATTCGTCAGCCATGCCGGAGAACGTAGGCGGAGCCGGACCCGGGTGGCTACTTGGTTTCGCCGCCCCACAGCGGCGACGCCTCCCCGGCCTCAGCCGACCCGCGCCGACGAAACCCCGGCCGGCTCCTTGCTCCGGGCCCGCCCAGCACCACCACGAGGGCCGCGCACTGCACAGCCATGGCGAGCGCCAACGCCAGGCGTACGCCGGGCAGACCGAGGCCGGACAGGCCGTGGACCAGGGGTAGTTGGACGGCGGTGCCGAGCACGGTGATCCTGAACAGGGGTGCCGCTCCCCCGCTGCCTTCGAAGACGCCGCCGAGCGCGATGAAACAGGCCATCAGCAACAGGTAGGGGCCGCTGCAACGCAGGAACAGCACGCCCTGGTGGGCGACGTCCGGTCCGGCGCCGAACACGGCCATGATCCAGGCCGCTTCAACACGGTCCCGGCCTTCCTCCGGCACCTGGACGATCCCACCGAGCAGGCCGCCGTACTGCGTTGCCGACTGGACTTCCTGGAGACCCCGTCGAGCTTCTTCTACCGGGCGGGCCGGCCGGTGCCCGCGGAGAAGGCCGGGGACCTGTTCCGGGAAGGCATGCTGCGCGTCGCCCGGGCCGTCGGCGCACGGATCGCCGGCCCCCTCCCGATCGTGCCGGGAGCGGGGCCGGCTGCCGTCAGTCCATTCGGTCGTCGTCCGGGAACTCGCCCACGAACGCACCCGCCATGCGCAGCCAGGGCTCCGCCTCGCGATGGCGGCCCTGCCGTTGCAGGGTGCGGCCCAGCATCAGGTGGGCGTAGTGCTCCACCGGATCGCGCTCCACGATCTCGCGCAACTGCTCCTCGGCGCGCCGCAGTTGTGCGGAGTGGTAGTAGGCGCGGGCCAGCAGCAGCCGGGGGCCGGACTGCTCCGGGGCCTCCTCGACGACTGCGGCGAGCAGCTTCGCGGCGCCGATGTATTCCCTGGCCTCGAACAGCAACCGCGCCCGTTCCCAGCGTTCGGCGGTGGTCTCCTCATGCGTGGCTGCGACGCCGTTGTCGAACAGGTGCAGAGCGCTCGCCCATCGGTCGGGCGCGACTCCACCGGTCGCCGGGTACGTGTTGAAGCCGTCGGTCATCGTTCCCGCCACCTCTATTTCGTTTATTTTTCAACCATCCGCTTGCAACACGCCCTCCCCCATCACTATTCCGCTTCGGCCGGTCCCGCGACGGCAGCGATCCCTGTCGCCCGCCGCGTGGGACAGGGGACGGGGAACGTCGCCGCCGACGTCGTGGATCGCACCGCTCTTCGTGCTGAGGCCCGTCCACTCGCCGAACGGCGGTGTCCTCACGGGTGCCGACGACCAGGTCCGGCGATGTCCTCGTCGGGTGCGTGCAGGGCGATGCGGGCGGTGATGCGCTTGCCCACCGGTTCCCGCACCACCTCGAACCCCTGGGTGACGGCCATCACGATCTCCAGACCGTGCTGTCCCACCCGGTCCGGGTCCGCCGTCCGCGCCACCGGCAGCGCCGGATCGCCGTCCCACACCGTCACCTCGACCAGATCCCCGACGATCCCCAGCTCCATCAGCACCGGTCCCGGCGCGTACTTGCGGGCGTTGGTCACCAGCTCGCTCACCACCAGCCGGGTCAGATCCATGGCACGGGCCGACACCGGCAGCCCCTGCTCCGCCTGGACCCGGGCCAGGAACCGGGCGGCCATCCGACGGGCCTCGGCGATGCAGCCGCCGTCGCCCTCCAGAGCCACCGCGGTCCGGACCGGCTCAGCCTCCGGCGTGGCGCCGTCCTCACTCACAGGCACTGCTTCCACAAAGGCCGCCCTCATCCTTCACCCCCGGCATCTACCCGCCGGCTCATACCCCACGCCTGTCCGGCCCGCCCGACCAGACCCGCACAGGCCCTTTCGACCCCGTAGTATGCGGGTCAGCCTGCCGGGAGAACCGGACCGTAAGTATCTCCGACAGTGCCGAGGGGAAGCGTGGCGGACTCCGACAAAGCGTACGAGCCCTACCGTCTGTCGGTCGTGTCCACCGTCACCGACGGCATTCGCGTGCTGACCGTGGCCGGCGAAATCGACCACGACACCGCCCAGCCCCTCCGCCAGGCCCTGGACCTCTCCGGCCTGGGTTCCCCGCCACGTGTCGTGATCGACATGCGGCAGGTCACCTTCATGGACTCCGCCGGCATCAACCTGCTCGTCACCGCCCGCCGGGCCACGACCGGGCAGCACGGCTGGCTGCGCCTGGCAGGCGCACCCGAATCCGTCATGCGTACCCTGCGCATCGTGGAACTCGACACGATCATCGACTGCTACCCCACCCTGCGCGACGCCCTCCAGCCCTGAGCACCCCGCCCCTGTCATGGGCACCGTGGTCGCAGCGAGCCGGGAAGCGCGGTCCGGTCAGCCTGTGGGCAGGGGGAGACCGACTGCGGCGCCGCCGGAACCCGTGGTCAGCAGGTCGTAGGTCTCGGTCAGGTGCAGCAGACGTGCCGGCTGGTGCCGGAGGCCGGTGACAAGGAGCCGGCCTCCTTCGGCCAGCAGACGCCGGCGCAGCTGCAGCAGCAGGTTCAGGCCGCTGGAGTCCATGAAAGGTACGCCGGACACGTCCACCTGCAGCGTCTTCCCGCCGAGCGGTACGGCGAGCGTGGCCCGTACGAGTTCGGGGCAGGCGCCGAGGTCTATCTCTCCGGCTACGGTGATCACGGTGCGTTCGGCGTACTGCTGTGTGAGCACGGCGAAGTCGGTCATGGTTCGCCCCTCGATTCCGGGGTCGAGCCCATAACGCCCCGTGGCCTGAGGCATCAAGCGCGTGGCGAGGGCCACGCATGGTCGAGCAAGCCACCCGTACCGCGTCCCGGCCACCGATGTGGCCCGAGGGCGGCGCGGGGCCTCTCACAGAACCAGGCTGGTCAGCTGTCAGCGTCCCACAGGACAGGCGGTTTGTCCCAACTCCGCACCACAGTCACCGTGCCCGCCGTGGTCGGGGCCGTCCCGAGCAGCCGGCCGGTGGGTGTCGCCGGCCGATGAGCTGTCAGGTCACGGGCGCAGGCGGCTCACGGCCGTCGCGCAGGGTGAAGATCTGGTCGAGGCCGACCATGGTGAGAACCCGCAGGAGGGTGGGCGGAACAGCGGTCAGAACGATGTCCGCGTCGGCGGCCTGGGCGTGCTGGCGTGCCGCGAGCAGGGCGGTGATGCCGCTGGAGTCGCAGAACTCCAGACCGGACAGATCGAGGGTCAGCACCTGGCCGGGCTCCAGTGCGAGGGACTCGGCCTGATGCCGTAGCGCGGCGGCCTGCTCGTAGTCGAGTTCGCCGGCCACCCGCAGGACGGGGCCGTCGGCGGCATCGTGGTGGGTGATGTGCAGCGGGGTCATCGTGGGTGCTTCGTTGCCGGGCGGTTGTCGGACCGAGTTGCGGGGATACCGAGGGCGAGCAGAGCGGTGTCGTCGTTGAGTCCGGCGCCGAAGCCTTCCAGCAGCTCCGTCAGTGCGGTGATCACCGCTTGGGGGGCGGCGGGCGCCTGGGCGGCGGCGAAGGCGAGCAGAGCCTCTTCGCCGAAGAGGCTGTCGCGGGTCGGGCCGGTACGGGCTTCGGTGAGGCCGTCGCTGTAGAGCAGCAGGGTGTCGCCGGGAGCCAGGGTGGTTGTGGCCGTGGCGATCGGGGCTTTGGGCAGGGCACCGATGAGCAGGCCCCCGGGGGTGGGCAGGAAGTGGGCCCGGCCGTCGGCCCGGATGACGAGCGCCGGGGGATGGCCGCCGGAGCCGAGCCGGACCGTCATGCTGCCGTCGGCGCCGGGTTCCAGTACGCCGAATACGCAGGTGCAGTAACGCGGGTTGCCGCCCGCCGTGTACCGCTCGTGCAGGACCGCGTTCAGCGTGGTCAGCGCGGCGTCCGGCTCGGGGTCGTGGTGGGCGGCGGCACGCAGGGTGTAGCGGGTCAGCGAGGTCAGGGCGGCGGCCTGGGGGCCCTTGCCGCATACGTCACCGAGGAAGAAGGCCCAGCGGTCGCCGTTGACGGGGAACAGGTCGTAGAAGTCGCCGCCGAGTTGGTCGGGAGAGGCCGCGTGATAGTAGACGGCCGTTTCCAGCCCGGGCAGCGTCGGCAGGGTGTCGGGCAGGAGGGACTTCTGCAGTACGGCGAGCGCGTCGGCCAGTCGTTCCCGGTCGGCCTCGGCCTGCCGGCGGGCCTGCTCCGCCTCCGCGTGTGCCCGTTCGGCATCGGCGCGGGCCCGTTCGGCGTCCTGGCGGCGGCGGAGCAGTTCCTCCTCGTACGCGCGCCGGTCGGCGGCGTCGAACACGGTGGTGCGGATGAGCAGGGGCTCGCCTTCGCCGCCGTACTTGACCACGGAGGAGACCAGCACCGGCAACCGGCCGCCCCGGGCTTGCTTCATCTCCAGGGCGATGCCGCGCAGTTCGCCCTGCATGCGCAGCAGTGGCGCGAAGTGCGTCTCGTGGTAGAGCCTCCCGCCGACGGTCAGCAGATCCACGAAGCGCTTGCGCCCCACCACGGCCGGGCGTTCCAGGCCCAGCCAGTTCAGCAGCGTGGTGTTGATCTTGGCGATGGTGCCGTCCATGAGTGTGGACAGGTAGCCGCAGGGGGCGGATTCGTACAGATCCTCGACGCTGTCCTCCAACAGTGCGGTGAAAGCCGCGTCCGTGTCCTCGTCGTCGCCTGTCTCGGGCGGCTCGGGTACGCCGTCCGTGCGGCACATCACGACCGGCTCTGCAGGAAACCGAGGATCGCCTCGACGGTGGCTTCCGGGGCGCTCAACTGGGGGCAGTGCCCGGTGGCGTCGAGGGTGACCAGGCGGGAGGAGGGGATCGCGGCGTGTACGTAGGCGCCGACCGCACGCGGCGCGATGGCGTCCTGGGCACATTCCAGTACCAGCGTCGGCACGTCCACGCTCTTCAGATCGTCGCGGCTGTCGGACAGGAAGGTGGTGCGGGCGAAGACGCGGGCGATGTCCGGGTCGGTGGCGCAGAAGCTGTTGGTCAGCTCCTGCCCGAGCTCCGGCCGTTCCGGGTTGCCCATGATCACCGGGGCCATGGCGGAGGACCAGCCCAGGTAGTTCGACTCCAGGGAGGCCAGCAGCTCGTCGATGTCCTCCGCGCTGAAGCCGCCGTGGTAGCCGTCGTCGTCGATGTAGCACGGGGAGGGCGCCACCATCACCAGGGACCCGATCCGCTCCGGCGCGGCCTGCGCCGCCAGCACTCCGATCATGGCGCTGACCGAGTGCCCCACGAACACCGCCCGCTCGAGGTCCAGCGCCGCGCAGACCTCGGTCACGTCCCGGGCGTAGCCGTCGAGCGAGGAGTACCGCTCCTCGCTCCAGGCCGATAGGTCGGACCCGCCGGAGCCGACGTAGTCGAACAGCACCACCCGGTACCGCTCGGCCAGCGCCGGCACGATCAGGCGCCACATGTTCTGATCACAGCCGAACCCGTGCGCCAGAACCAGCACCGGCGCGTCGGTGGGACCGGTGACCGTCACATTGTTCCTCCGGCGAACATCCATGCGGGACATCCTCTCACCTGCCCCGAGGAGCTCGAGAGGGTGGTCATTCGACGGCCGGGGCGGCGGCGTACTCCTCGTCGGTGACGGGGGTCAGCCAGTGCACGACGTCGTGGTCGGTGTCGCTCTCGTTGATGGCCAGGTGGACCATCAGCCGGTTCGGTGCGGCGCCGTGCCAGTGCTCCTCGTCGGCCTCGAACAGGACGCGGTCACCGGGACGGATGACCTCGACCGGTCCGCCCCGGCGCTGGCACAGGCCGACCCCCTCGGTGACGAAGACGGTCTGGCTCAGCGGGTGGCGGTGCCAGTGGGTGCGCGCGCCGGGCATGAAATGCACCAGGTTGGCGGTGACGCGGGAGGGCTCGGGCGCGGCGGCGACGGCGTCGATGAAGACGTCGCCGGTGAACCAGTCGGCAGGGCCCTTGACGGTGTCGATCGAGCTCCGGGTGATCTGCAAGGTCGTTCGCTCCTCTGCGGTCAGGGCTTCAGGAGTGCCTTGATGGCGCGGCGCTCGTCCATCGCCTTGTAGCCCTCGGCGACCTGCTCCAGGGGCAGAGTGAGGTCGAAGACCTTGCCGGGGTCGATGCGACCGGTCAGGACGCGGTCGATCAGGTCGGGCAGGTAGCGGCGCACGGGAGCGGGGCCGCCGCGCAGGCCGACGTGGGAGAAGAACAGCTCCTGACCGTCGACCTGCACCTCGTGGGGGACACCGACGAAGCCGACGCCGCCGCCCGGGCGTGCCGCCTGCAGAGCCTGCCGCATGGCCTGGGCGGTACCGACGCATTCCAGCACCGCATCGGCACCTATCCCGTCAGTGAGGTCCTTGATCCGCGCGACACCCTCGTCGCCGCGCTCGGTGACGATGTGGGTGGCACCGAACTCCTGGGCGAGCTTCTGGCGGCTCTCGTGGCGGCTCATGACGATGATCCGCTCCGCACCCCTCTCCTTCGCCGCGATCACCGCGCACAGCCCGACCGCTCCGTCACCGACCACCACGGCGGTGGAGCCGGGCTCGACATCGGCGGCCTCGGCGGCCCACCAACCGGTGCCCATCACGTCGGAGACGGCCAGCAGGCCCGGCCAGAACTCCTCGCCCGGCACCTCCTCGGTGGCGACCAGCGTGCCCTGGGCATTGGGTATGCGGACGTATTCGGCCTGGCAGGTGCTCATGAACTCGCGGCTCAGGCAGTTGGACTGGAAGCCGTGGCGGCAGTTGGCGCAGGTGTTGTCCGAGGTGGCGAACGAGCCGACGACGAACTGACCGGGCTCGACCGCGGTGACCTCGGCTCCCACCTCCTCCACGAAGCCCACGTACTCGTGGCCCATCGGGTGAGCCCCGTCGGTCGAGTCCAGGCCACGGTAGGGCCACAGGTCGGAGCCGCATACACAGGTGACCGCCGTACGGATGATCGCGTCGGTCGGCTTGAGGATCCTCGGGTCGTCCAGGGTCTCGAAACGCACATCGCCGGGGGCGTGGATCACTGCTCCGCGCATGAGGGAAGTCCTTACGTGCTGAGGGGCGGGCCGCTTGTGCCCGTGTGCGGTTGCGTGCCGGGCGGGCAAGGGCGACGCCGCTGCCGCCGTCCTTGCCTCCCGGGCGGGCACGACCGGCGTGGGGCGACATTGCGCCGCGGCCGAGAAGTGCCACACCTCTTCAGGTAACCGGTTTTCCGCCCGGGCAACGAGTTACCGGTGAAAGGTGTACCGCCAGTACATCCCTCCGGCGCCGGGCAGGCCGTACGGTCGAGGTGTGGACAACCGTGACGAGGTCCGCGAGTTCCTCACCTCGCGGCGAGCGAAGATCACTCCGGAGCGGGCCGGGCTGCCTGCCGGTTCCCGGCGACGCGTGCCCGGTTTGCGCAGGAGCGAGGTGGCGGCGCTGGCCGACATGAGCGTCGAGTACTACGCGAAGCTGGAGCGGGGCAATCTCGCGGGCGTCTCCCCGTCCGTGCTCGAGGCCGTCGCCCGGGCGCTGCAGCTGGACGACGCCGAACGCGCCTATCTGCTTCATCTGGCCCAGGCCGCCGACGGCTCCGACGCCCTCACCCGCCCCCGGCGCCGTACCACGCCGCACTGGACACCGCATCGCAGTCTGCAGTGGACCCTGGACGCGATCACCGCGGGGCCCGCCTTCGTCCGCAACGGCCGGCTGGATCTGCTCGCCGCCAACCAGCTCGCCCGCGCCTTCTACGCCGACGTCTACGCCGGCCGCCACCACGCGAATCTCGCCCGCTTCAACTTCCTCGACCCCGCCGCCCGCCGCTTCTACCCCGACTGGGAGCTCTTCGCCGACATGACGGTGGCCATCCTGCGCACGGAGGCCGGCCGCAACCCCCACGACAAGGACCTGCACGATCTCGTCGGCGAACTGTCCACCCGGAGCGAGGAATTCCGTAGCCGCTGGGGTTCCCACAACGTCCGTCACCACGGAACCGGCGTCAAACGGTTCCGCCACCCGGCCGTCGGTGACCTCACCCTCGCCTTCGAGGGCCTGGAGATGGCCGCCGAACCCGGTCTCACCCTGACCGTCTACACCGCTGAACCCGGATCGCCCTCCGAGGAGGGACTGCGCCTGCTGGCCTCCTTGGCGGCCACCGAGGAGGCCGGTTCACCCGCGCGGCATTCCACCGGCTGAAGGACTTCAGGAGAAGATCACGTGCGAGGAGAAGCCATGCGCGCCGACGGCGCCCCATCGGGGGCGTCCTCTTGAGCCGCATCCTGGTCACAGGTTCCGCCGACGGCCTCGGACGTGCCGCGGCGCGGTCACTGCTGTCCGCGGGCCACGAGGTCGTGGTGCACGCCCGGAACCAGCAGCGCGCGGCGGCCCTTGCCCCGCTTGCCGACCGTGGAGCAGACATCGTCGTGGGCGACTTCGCCCAGCGTGACGCCGTACGACGCCTCGCCGCCGAGCTGAGTGGCGCGGGGCCGCTCGACGCGGTCATCCACAACGCCGGCGTGTGGAGCGGGCCCGCGGTCATGCCGGTCAACGTCGTCGCGCCGTACCTGCTCACGGCCCTGCTGCGGGGGCCGCGGCGGCTGGTGTACCTGAGCAGCAGCTCACACTTCGACGGACGTCCCTCGCTCGACGGTGTCGACTGGCGGGGCCGCAGCGCGGGGTCGTACTCCGACAGCAAGCTGTTCGTGACGGCCCTCGCGGCCGCGGTGGCGCGACTGCGCCCCGGTGTGCTGAGCAACGCGGTGGACCCGGGCTGGGTGCCGACCAGGATGGGCGGCCCCAACGCACCGGACGACCTGGAACTGGGCCACGAGACCCAGGAGTGGCTGGCCTCCGGCCACGACCGCCAGGCCCTGACGACCGGCGGGTACTGGTATCACCGCCGACTGCTGCGACCGCACCGCGCCGTCCACGACGAGGCGTTCCAGGACCGTCTTCTGCGGACGCTGGCCGAGGAGACGGGCACCGCGCTCGACTGATCACGGGGGCACGAGCAGTGCGTCAGTCCGCGTCGTGCGTCGGCCTCCGTCGAGCGTGCTCCCGTTGAGGATCGGGTCGATGCCGGCGCGGAACTCGACCCGGTCGTCGTGCTCGCGCAGTCGGGCGGCGTCGTCTCGGGGGGGCGCCGGTCATCGGCCCCTCAGCCTTCCGCCGCCGCGTGCCCGTCGTGGTCGGTGGCGCCGGGGGCGAGCAGAACGCAGCATTCGCCCGGCTGGGGAGCCAGGACGGCCTCGACTCCGTTGACCCCGAGGCCGTCGAGGTAGCCGCAGAGGAAGGCACGGTTCATGCCGCACACCAGGTCGGGGGCCTTCGCCGCCAGCGGGTGGAACGGGCAGTTGCGCAGCCGGAGCCGGGTCGGGGTCTCCCGGACGGGTTCGTAGCCGTACCGGTCCAGAAGCCGCTCGCAGGTGGTCAGCCCGCGCTCGGGACCCAGGCGGCCCGGGCGGATCTCCTCCCGGGCCGCCTCGCCCATCCGCCGGCCGCGCTGTTCGGCGGTCCGCACCGCTGCCTGCGCGGCGCTCTCATCGGCCCCCTCGGTCAGGACTGCGTCCAGGAGAAGGTCCGCCAGCAGTTCGTGACGCCGGTCGGGGATGCTCACGGTGATCTGGGCGTCGGTGGGTTCGTAGACCTTCGGCTGTCTGCCCACCTTGCGGATCCCGCCGGGCGTGCCGTAGCGAGCGTGCAGCAGGCCGGCGTCGACGAGTTTCTCGAGATGGAAGGCGGCGAGTTTGCGGGATATGCCGACGCTGGCGGCCGCCTCGTCCCGGGTGACGGCACGCCGCGCACGCCGGATGAAGAGGAACATGCGCCGCCGGGAGTCCTCGCTCAGGACGCTCACGGAGTCGATGGCGGTGTCGGCCGCGTCGGCATGCGGTGTCGGGTCGGAAGCCACCCGCACACAGTAACTCCCACCAGCGTGGGCACAAGCGTTCCCGCGCACGCATTCTCCTGGTTGTCTTGACGTCCCCCATGAATAAGACCAAGATTTGTTGGTGAAACAAGTGGGAGGTTGCGATGACCGATGAGTCACGGCTCCAGGCGAAGCGCCCGGTCAGCGCCTCGCTCGCCGGCCCGTACGGGCACCCGTTCCACCCGATCCTGGTGACCGTGCCGATCGGCGCCTGGGTGACCAGCCTGGTGTTCGACATCGCTTCCCATGTCGTGCACCGCCCGGGGTTCCTGACCCAGAGCTCGGAGTGGTTGATCGCGGTAGGTGTGATCGGAGCCCTGCTGGCGGCCATGGTCGGGTTCCTCGACCTCTTCGCGATTCCCAGCGGCACACCGGCCTTTCGAACCGCACTGGTGCACATGACGCTGAACCTGTTGGTGACCACCGCCTACGTGATCAACTTCCTGTGGCGCCACAGCAGCTACGGCTCCGGCGGCAGCGTCGGCCCCGGCCCGCTCGTCCTGTCCGCGGTCAGCGTGGCGGCCCTGGGCGTCTCGGGATTCCTCGGTGGCAAGCTCGCCTACCGCTACGGCGTACGGGTTGCCGACGAGAACACCCAGGCCGAGGGCTACACGCCCGACCGCAGCGAGCGGGACTCCCGCTCGACCGTGTGACCCGTACCGGGCACCCTCCACGGCGGCCGGTGCCGTCCGGCCGCCTTCGACACCTTCGCACTCGGGAGTTCCGCATGGACATCGCCGCACTGATCGCCTGGGTGGTCACCGCCCTCGGCGGCTTCTACATGCTCGGCACCTGGATCCAACGCGGCGGAATCCGGCAGCAGCAGTCCGGTACCAGCCGTCTGCCGGCACCGGTCGTCTTCGGGCACTTCGCGCTGGCCGCGATCGGCCTGGTGGTGTGGATCATCTATGTCGTGGCCGACAAGAGCGCCCTGGCCTGGACCGCCTTCGGTCTGCTGCTGCCCGTCGCCCTGCTCGGATTCGTGATGCTGGCCCGCTGGATTCCGGTCCACCGCGGCCATGCCACGGCCGGGGCGGCATCTGCCGCCACGACGGCCGGGGGGACCGAAACCGCCGTCCCCGCCGAGCGGCACTTCCCGGTGCCGGTGGTGACGGCACACGGCCTGTTCGCCGTGGCCACCCTCGTGCTGGTGCTGCTCACCGCTCTGGGGATCGGTGGCAGCTGACATGATCGAGCGTCCTGACCGCGGCATCGCCCGAACAGACGTCGACGGCCGGCCGACGGCGCCCGCGCGCCCCGCCCTGCGGGTGGTCCACGAGCCCGGCGGTATCGACCTGGCCGCCGCGGAAGCGGCGGCCGGCCAGTTCCTCACCGCACTCGGCATCCCCACCTCCTCCGAGAGCCTGCGCGGGACACCGGGACGGATGGCGCGCGCTTACGCCGAGCTGTTCAGCCCGCGTGCCTTCGACCTCACCACCTTTCCCAACGACGAGGGGTACGACGAACTGGTCCTGGCCCGCCGGATACCGGTGCGCAGCGTCTGTGAGCACCATCTGCTGCCGTTCGTCGGCACCGCCCATGTCGGCTACCTGCCGGGGGCTCGCATCCTGGGCCTGTCCAAGCTGGCCCGTGTGGTCGAACACTTCTCGTGCCGCCCGCAGGTCCAGGAACGCCTGACGAAACAGGTCGCCGACTGGCTGCAGACCCACCTGGAACCCAAGGGCGTCGGTGTGGTGATCGAGGCCGAGCACTCCTGCATGACGCTGCGCGGGGTCCAGGCCACCGGTTCCAGCACCATGACCTCCACGCTGCTGGGCCTGCTGCGTTCCGACGCCCGGTCCCGCAGTGAATTCCTCGCCCTGGCGGGCGTGGCCTCCTGACCACCACGGCCAGCTTGCCGGCCCGGTACCGGGAACACCTTGGCGACCACCGGCAACGCCCTTACCGGGCAGGTGACTTGATGGTCAGGAAGCGGCCGGTGAGCCAGTCCTGGCGGGGTATCCGGGAAACGACAGCGCTACGCCGAGTTTCTCAGGAGGTACATGCCGTGCACGCCTTGAGGCGCTGGTTCGATCGCAGTCTCACCGCCCAGGCGGTCATGCTCTTCCTGATCGCGGTGGGTGTCACCGCCCTTTTCCGCCGGGACGAGCATCCGGTGTCGTGGATGCTTCACAGTGTGTTGTACACCGCCATCGCCGTGTCGATGGTGGCCGTGCAGCGGCGCCGGATCAGCCGCGCCGTCGGGACCGACCCGCAAGGGGTCGCCGAGCTCAACCGCAAGATCCGGCGTCGTGAGGTGCCCAGCGAGCCCGAGGAGCAGGCGGCCATGCGCCGGCTGGTCGCCGAGCAACTGGGGCGGATGGAGCGTGGTGGCCGCTGGCTGCCGTACTGGCTGGGCTTCATGGGCCTGATCGCGGCCGGCATGCTCGCTCTCGGGGTGATCGCCGGTTCCTTGACCTTTCCGCTGGTCTTCACGCTCTGCGTGATCGGCTTCTGCTGCTGGATCCCCTGGGTGCGCCGCCGCTCCTTGGATCGCTGCCGCTTCATGCGCTCAGCTCTGCAGGGCCGGAGCGAACGGGTGTAGACATCGCTCGCCCGACGAATGCCGCCGTTTCTCCGTCTTCCTCGCCCACCAGGTGCCCTGCCACCGGCTGTGACCGAATTCCGCTCGTCCGCCGGTAGTACGCCCGGTCCTTCGCATGCATGATGCCTCTCGGCGCAGCCCCGGCGAAGATCACCCTGCAGATCTTCCCGCTTCCGTACGCAGAGAGGCTGTGCAGACAACCATGCTCTCAGCACGTCGGCACCAACGACGCCCGGCCCCGGCGAGGCGGGGCTGGACAGTCGCCCTGGCCTGCGCCGTGGCCCTCGTCGTCCCTTCGGCTGCCGCGCTCCCCCAGGCCCAGGCAGCGACCCGTTCCACCGTCACCCCTGCCGCGTCACACCGGCCGGCCATGGACCGGGCGCGCCTGGCCACCGCGCTGCGGGCCATCCACACCGCGGGCATGTACGGCGCCTACGCGGCCGTGCGGGACGGTGGCAGCCTGTGGCGCGGTGCCACAGGTGTCGCCGACCGGGACACCGGCCGTCCCGTGACCCCGGACATGGAGCAGCGGATCGGCAGCATCTCCAAGTCGATGACCGCCGTCGCCCTCCTCCAGCAGGTCGCCGCCGGACGCCTCGACCTGGACGCACCCCTGTCCCGATACCTTCCCGGCCTGGTCCCCGGGCAGCGCGGTGACCGGATCACCGTACGCATGGTGCTCAATCACACCAGTGGTATCGCGGATTACGTCCGCTACGCCTTCCCCTCCTTGCAGACGATGTCCACGAGCAGCCTTGACGAGAACCGCTTCCATCACTTCACCCCCGAGCAACTCGTCCGGATGGGAGTGCAGGCCCCGGCGACCGGTTCACCCGGGGAGAAATGGTCGTACTCCAACACGAACTACATCATCGCGGGTCTGCTGCTCGGCAAGCTCACCGGTGAGGATCCCGAGCGCTACATCACGCGTCACGTCATCCGCCGGGCCGGTCTGCGGCACACCTACTTCCCCACCGGCCCTCGCATCACCGGTCCGCACCCCAAGCTGTACGAGTCCTTCTACGGACTGATCGACCCGCCGCGCGACTACAGCGTCTACGACATGTCATGGGCGGGAACCGCCGGCGCGGTCGTCTCCACCATGGCGGACCTCGACCGCTTCTACCGGGAGCTGTTCACGGGCCGGCTCATCCCCGCCGCCCAGCTCGCCGAGATGGAGAGGACGGTGCCGGTGACCGACGCCGAGGGCAAGGTGGTGGCCCACTACGGCCTCGCTCTCATGCGGTTCGACTGGCGTTGCGGTACCTTCTGGGGCCACGACGGGGTGGTGTTCGGCGCCGAGACATGGGCGATCTCGAGTCCGGACGGCCGACGGCAGATGGCCCTCGCCTACAACCTGTCGAAGTACGACAAGCTCGGACCGGACGGCAAGGTGCCCGCGGGCCCCATCGACGACGCCATCAACGCGTTCATAGGCACGTCGCTGTGCAGTCCGGCCACCGGTTCCCCGGCCCTTCGGCCGGCCGGCGTGGACCACGCCCTGGCGCATGCCTTCGAACGGGGGGTCCTGTCGGACGCCGGGCGCTGACGGACGCGGAACGCGGAGGAAGGAAGAAAGGGGCCACTGACCCGCCCGAAACGGCCGACGGCCTTGCCGGACACACCCTCGTCAGGACCGGCCGGGCCGCTCCGGCTCACCGCCGTCGGCATCGAAGACCCTGGTCCAGGTGGCCCCGCACCGGCAGCTGGAGTACTCGATCAGTTCGCCTTCCTCCGACACGCTCAGCCCCTGAGCGAGTCGTACATGCACATGATCACCCATGAGGAGCCGCTCTCCTTGACGCCATCTGTGGTCGGCCTCATCGTGAGGGGCCGGCGGCGTCGCCGACAATGCCGCGCATCACACGGTTCACCGTCACTGACCCCGCACGGCCCACCTTCTGGTGACCGCCGCCGTCAGCAGCTCCGCGTCGTAGTAGCCACCGACGGAGAGCTGCGCCGCGTTGGCGCGTGCGGCCAGCATGGCCTTGGTGATGCGCATGGTGGTGGGGTCCCGGCGGACGAGCGGCTTGACCAACCGGGCGACGGCGTCCTCCAGATCGCCGGTGGGCACGACCTCGTGCAGGATGGAAAGCCGTTCCGCCCTCGTCGCGTCGAACTCCTCTGCTGTCAGCAGCAGACGGCGCACCCAGGCCTGTCCGGCCTCTGCGGGAAGGCGGTCCAGAACTCCGCCCCAGGCCGGCGGGACCCCGAGCCCGACCTCCGGCATGCGGAAGCGACAGCTCTCCGCCCCGACACGCAGATCGCAGAAGACCGCAAGACCCAGGCCCGCCCCGATGACATCGCCGTGCAATTGTGCGACGGTCACCACCCCTGACCTCGAGAGGGCCTCACAGACGCGTTGAGCCTTGGTGGCGAGTGCGCGGAGCGCGGTCCCCGAGAGATCCTCGGCGAGCAGTTCGGGAAACTCGGAGCGATCTCCTCCCTGACAGAAGTGATCTCCGGCGCCGGACAGCACCATCACGCGGATCGTCCGGTCGTCCTCGAGCGCCGTCAGCACCTCGAGAAGTTCGGTGAGGACCTCTCCGGATATCGCGTTCCCGGCCTCCGGCCGGTTCAGCTGCACCCGGAGCAGTTTCCCTTCGTCGGTTACGCGAAGACTCTTGTACTCGTTCCACATGGCGATTCCGTTTACCGTTCCTGATGTCCGTCGGTAGGTCACGCGAGGGCCAGTTGCAGTGAGGTCAGGCGCCGAAAGGCCACCCGCGCCGCCCACTGCGGGGGAGCGCTGAGCCGAAGGCGTTCGGGGCGCTTGAGCAGTGAGGTGAGCAGCACCTCGGCTTCGAGCCGGGCCAGAGCGCTGCCGAGGCAGTAGTGGATGCCTGCGCCGAAGCTCAGATGACGGTGCTCCTGGGCCCTGGTCCGCCGGCGCACGTCGAAGACCTCGGGATCGGCGTACCGGGCCGGATCGTGGTGCGCGGCACCGACCATGAGCATCAGCATCCCGCCCGCTGGTACCGGCATCCCACCGAGTTCCGTGTCCGCGGACGCGACGCGGCTGATCATGTGAATCGGTGCGTCGTAGCGCAGCGCCTCCTCGATCGCGTCCGGTATCGATTCAGGATGTCCGCGCAACAAGTCCATTTGCTGCGGATGCTCGAGGAGGAGACGGACCGCACCGGACAGGACATAGGAGGTGGTCTCCAGCGCAGCGAGGATCATGAAGATCGCCAGCGACAGGACGGCTTCATCAGCGACGCTGCGGGTGGGTTCGAGCCCGTCCCAGGTGCTGAGCCAGGACGAGACCGGATCATCGCCGGGAGCATTGCGACGCTCCTCGACGAGATCGGTGAAGTAATGGCGCAGTCGCCCAGTCGCGGTGTCGGAGAGAGCCAGCTGAGTCGGCGTCGGAAAGAGCTCCTGTGTGTGCACTTGGTCGTGGGTGAGAGAACGCAGGAGTCCGTAATCGGCTGAGGGAATTCCCATCCATTCGCCTATGGTGATGACGGGGAGTTCCTCACTGACAAGGCTGACGAAATCGGCTGGGTCATGACGCAGTCGGTCGGTGAACCGATCGAGCAATCGCTCCACCGTGGTCTCTATCGACGGACGAAGCGCAGCGAGTGAGTCCTGGTGGAACAGATTGCCCAGCGATCTCCGCCTGCGCGTGTGGTCGGGAGGGTTGAGCATCGGCAGCGAAACACTCATCTGCAACGACGCGGGAGAACTCCACCGAGCCGCATCGGCTTGACCGGTACGCCATCCGCGGTCCGGGACCTTCCAGAACTTGTCTCGCAACACCTGGTGACACAGACGGTAGGAAGTGACCAGATATCCGCCCCACGGTACTGGAAAAACTTCCCCCATGTTCATGAGCCGCTCATAAGCAGGCAACGGATCAGCTTGGCCCTTGCTTGTACGTAAACGGGCGAAGAGCGAGACCACCTCCCTCCGATCGACGGCAGCAGTTGCTGCAGTGGACACCAAGGTGACTCCCTCTCGCAATAGCACACATTATCGGCCAGTCGTACATACCCTCGCATTCAAACGGCCATGCCGACACGAAAGCCTGACACCTGTTAGGCCGATCACGCCCCCTGCCGGTTTACGAGACCCGACTTTTCGGTTTGAGGTGCTTTACGCGCGTGATTTGCTGCGGAAGCATCCCCTCCGGTTGATTTCTCCCCGTCCGCTCCCTATTGCACCGGGTAGTACGTAAGGGGACGTACAGGCAGTTCGCCCGGGGCTGGTGGCGTCTCAGCGCTCCTGGGTGATAAATGCCGCACCCGAGCGGCCGTCGGAGGAGGGGCGGTGCGCGCGGCCCCGCACGCGGACCACAGGGTGTGACCGCGGCGGGGCCGGGTGCGGTGGCGAGGCGGGACGGCCGGGTGTCGCGGAAAGCCGTCATCCACGGCCTGGAACGGCCGTCGCTTCGGTCAGGTGCGCTGCTTCACACGCGGAACAGATCCAGGAACTGCTTCCACATCCCTTTCTTCGCCGGAGTCCGGTCAGTCGCGGCGGCCGCCTCGGGCGCTCGGACGCCGTGGGGCGCAGGCTGCCGGGTGGCGGGCGGAAGTGCCGCTGCCATTCGGGTCGCCGGAGTCGGGCTGAACCGGACGGGCAGGTCGGCCAGCGCCCGGTGGAACGGTCCCGGGCGCCACTGCAGTTCGTGAACGGGCACGGCGAGGGAGACGTCCGGCAGCGCGTTGAGAAGCTGCTCGATCGCAGTGCTCGCGACGACCTGGGCGGCGCCCCGCGCCGGGCAGGCGTGCGGCCCGGCCCCCCAGGAAAGATGGGCTCCCCTGCTGTCTCCCTGGCCGGCCGCGGTGAGGGCGAGGTCGCGGTTGGCACCGGCGAAGCTGATGACGACAGGGGTGTTCGCCTCGGCCACCACGCCTCCGAGGTCGACATCGCGCAACGGATAGTGGGTGGCGTAGTTGGCGATCGGCGGGTCGTTCAGCAGCACGTGGTCGAGTGCCTCGTCGATCTGCATGCTGCGCCCGTCGCCGCCCTTCTGCGAAAGGAGCCGGAGCAGCGCGTTGGCGATGAGGTTGCGTTCGGGTTCCACGCCTGCCCCCATCAGCATCACCAACTGGTCCTTCAGCTCCTCGTCGTTGAGCCCGGCGGGATGCTGGATGAGCCACGAGGTCATGTCGTCCCCCGGCTCGCGGCGCTTGAGACTGATCAGCTCCATGAGCGCGGCGGTGAGGTCCTCGTTGGCGCGCATGGCGTCTCTGCCGTCGAAGATGGCGGACAGCGCACTGGTGACGGTGTCGCCGATGTCGGCCGGGCAGCCGAAGAGCTTGTTGAACAGCAGCAACGGGAGCAGCTTCGCGTAGTCGTGGATCAGGTCCGCGTGGCCCCGCTCGCTGAACTTGTCGATCAGGTAGGCGGCGATCGGTTCGACGTCGCGGCGGATCCGCGTGACATTGAGGCGGTCGAGGCTCTCGGTGACCGCCTTGCGCAGCCGCAGGTGCACGGCACCGTCGGTGAACAGGCAGTTGGGCCGGTAGCCCATCATCGCCAGGACGGGGCTGTCGAGTGGGACCCGTCCCTCGTTGAGCGCGGCCCAGCGGCGTGCGTCACGCGCGAAGAGCGAGGTGTTCTGCAGCACCCGCAGGGCCATCTCGTGCCCGACGATCAGCGTGGCGTCGACACCGGGAGCGAGTTCGACCGGACCGGCCGGGGCGTGCTCCCTGATCTGGTCGTAGACCTTCTGCGGGTCGGCGGCGAAGGTGCCGTCGTACATCGGGCATCTGGCCGGGTGGGAGGCGCCCGTGTGGTAAACGTCCATGTCAGAGTCCTTTGCAGGCCCGGACGACTGGGTCCGGGCCGAAGATGGCGGATCAGGCTGCGCGGTCGAGCAGATGGCGGACCAGAGTGATCAAAGCCTGCGCGGAGGATTGCTGGTCGCGGGCGTCACAGTGGATGACAGGTGTGTCGGGGAGCAGATCGAGCGCCTCGCGGATCTCCTCGGCGTCGAAGTGCTGGCCCTGCTCGAAGGTGTTGACGGCGATCGCGTAGTCGAGGCCGTACTTCTCGATCAGGTCGATCACGGGGAACGACTCCTCCAGACGCGCGGGGTCGACCAGTAGAAGGGTGCCGAGCGCGCCGCGGGCCATGTCCTCCCACAGCTGCACGAAGCGCTGCTGACCGGGAGTGCCGAACAGGTACAGGACCAGTTCGTTGCTCAGGGTCAGACGGCCGAAGTCGAGGGCCACGGTGGTGGTCACCTTGTCCGGCGCGCCCCGCAGGTCGTCGACGTGCAGGGAGGCCTTCGTCATCTTCTCCTCCGTGCGCAACGGAGTGATCTCCGACAAGGACCCGATGAAAGTCGTCTTGCCCACGGCGAAATGCCCCACGACCAGGATCTTCGCGGCGGTGCGCACTTCTTCCGACACGTAGATGGAGCCGTTCGCCCTGGGCTCAGCCGATGTTGAGGTTTTCCAGTCCATGCAGGACCTCCAGGAGGATCGCTCTGTCGACGTGCTGGGCGCGAGCCGGTGCGGCCCGCTGCAGGAGATGACCCTGTTCGGATAAATCGGTCAGCAAAAGACGGGTCACACCGACCGGCAGCCCGAGGTGGCCGGCGACCTCGGCGACGGAGAGGTAACCGCCCGCGCACAGCTCCCAGATGGCCCGCACCTCGGGGCCGGCGCCGAGCGGCAGGCTCCGGCCGGGTGCCAGTTGGACCAGTGTGTGGAGCGCCAGCCGGTCCTCAGCCGGAAGACTGCGGCCGCCGGTGATGACATACGAACGGACGAAGTCGCTGGTGACCGGAGCGTCCTCGCCGGGCCTGGTCATGCGTCAGCACCGGTGTTGAGGCGGGGCATGGCGCTCAGCCCACTCTTCATCGCGCTCGCCGTCTTCTGCATCCGCATCGACATCGCCTCCATGTCGACGTCCAGCGCTGCCGAGACGGCCAGGTAGGAGCCGCTGCCCCCGGCGATGAGAAAGATCCATCCACCGTCGAACTCGATCAGTGTCTGCTTCCAGACACCCTTTCCGCCGCCGACGAAGGGCGCGACGCTCCGGCACAGGGACTGGATGGAACTCATGGCGGCGGCGTTCCGCTCGGCGTCGTCGCGCAGGATGTCCCTGGAGCGTTGCATCAGCAGTCCGTCGGCCGAGACCAGGATGGCGTGGCGGGCCCCGCGCACCTCGAGCACGTCATCCATCACCCACGACAGGTCGGGATTCACTGGTTTCCTTCCTCGATGTCCGATACCCGCCCGAGTTGTGTTCCGCGTGCGAAAGCCCCGAGACGCGTTGCCGTTTCCTCGCTGTGCTGCACCGGTTCGGGTGCCTGCTTGGCGGTCGGCTGCTCGACCACGGCCCGCCGTCTGCGCCGGGGCAGACCGCCGGTCGTGTGCCCGACGACGAGCGACGGTCCCCGCACGGGGGTCGGCGCGGGGGTGACCGGTGCTTCGTCGAGGCTGACGTACGTGGCCGCCTGGGGCTCCGGGGCATCCGCTGTCAGGAGGTTCTCGGGCACGCGCAGGACGGCCCGTACGCCGCCGTAGGGAGAGACCTTGTCGACCGAGACGAAGAACCCGTAGCGGGCGGCGAGCATGCCGCACACGGCGAAGCCGAACTTGGGCGGCTCGCCCAGGCTGGTGATGTCCACGGGTCCCTCCGCGGACAGCAGGCTCATGGCCCTGGCCTCGGTCTCGGGGTCCAGGCCCAGACCGGCGTCGTCCACGATCAGGCACACGCCCGTGGGAACGGACTGGATGTTGATCTCGACGGGGGTGCCGGGGGCGCTGTACTTGGTCGCGTTGTCCAGCAACTCGGCCAGCACCATGGCCACGGGTTCCACCGCCTTGCTGGTGATGGAGACGTTGGCCTGCGAGTGGACCGTGACGCGCCCGAAGTCGCGGATGCGTCCCTGGGCACTGCGAGCGACGTCGTACACGGTGGCGTTGTGCTCGCGCCGTCCCAGCCAGCCGCCGCACAGCACCGAGATGCCCTTGGTCCGGCGGGCGAACTGGTTGCCCATGTGGTCGACCTTCATCAGGTCGGCGAGGACCTCGTTGTCGTCGCCGTACTTCTGCTGCAGGTCGTCGAGCGTGGCCAGGAGTTCCTCAGCGAGGGTGGAGAGCGTTCCCGCCGCCGACTTCACGGTGGCCTTGGTCGCCGACTCGGAGTCCCGTCGCACCTCCTCGAGTTCGTTCGCGTGCCGGGCGATCTGGCCGGCATGCGCCGCCTGCATCTGGCCGTTCTGAGCCTGCGCCACGGCGAGGTTGGACTGCAGACTGCCGTTGTGCGCACGGAGTTTGATGTTCGTTCTTCGTGCCCGGACCACTGCGAAGACCGCAGCGATGAGCACGACAAGCAAGATCCACAGGAGTGGATCCTCGATCAATGACGTCATGAGACTCTCTTCAAGTCGCCTCGCGTCGGGAGCCTGACCGTTGACGGGACCCCGGGGTGTCTCGGCCCCATGGGGCCGCGGACCGCCGGCGGACCAACAGTTACTCCTTCGCGATGGGGCCCTAGAGACTGTTCCGCGTACGCGTGTATGACGCGCCGTCAGCCCACTAAAATTGGGATGATCGTATCAGCAGCCACACAGTCAACGGGCGTAGAGCAGACGGTATTTGACGACCTTCACAAAGGTCTCTCACCTCGTCATGATCGACGGCGCGTCCCTCTACGCGCGTGGCCGGACGGCGGACACCATATCGGCCAGGCAGGCACTTACGCTGCGTTTGGCCTGAACCAGCTGCCGCGGTTCTTTTCGGGACGCGGTCGCGGTGCCGGATGGGAGAGGTATGCAGCCCGGACAGTCCGAAAAGGTGACCGGCGCCGCAGAGCTTGCGGCACGGCTACGGCACGTCTACTGGATCGGCGGCGGGAGCGGTGCGGGCAAGTCGACGATCGCCCGCCGGCTCGCCGACCGCCACGGGTGGCGGCTCTACTCGACCGACGACGTGATGCGGGACCACGCCGGGCGGACCACACCCGAGCAGGCGCCCTTCCTGCACGCGTTCATGGCCATGGACATGGACGAGCGCTGGGTGAACCGGTCCCCGCACGTCATGCTGGAGACGTTCCACTGGTTTCGAGGCGAGGGTTTCGACCTGATCGTCGAGGACCTTCTCCGCCTGCCGCAGCAGCCATGCGTCATCGTCGAGGGCTTCCGGCTGCTGCCGCACCTGGTGAAGCCTCTGCTCGCCGCCCCTGAGCACGCCGTCTGGCTCCTTCCCACCCCCGACTTCCGCCGGGCCGCCATCCGCAGTCGAGGCGCGCCCGGGGAGGGTTTCGTGTGGACGACCAGCGATCCGGCGAAGGCCGGCCGCAACATCGCCGAACGTGATCACATGTTCACAAGACGCCTCCATGAGGAAACCACGCGTCTCCGGCTGCGGGCCGTCCGTGTCGAGACGACGATGACGGAAGACGATCTCGCCGAGCAGGTCGCGAGGGTGTTCCGGCTCTGACGTCGACGGCGGCCTCCGGGCTCGCCGCGGGTCCAGCGGCTCTCCGCCGCGCGGGGCCGGCCGAGCAGTCCACCGCGTCCCGTCCGGCTGCTCACACCGGATCGGTCCTGTCGGCCTCCGCCGCCCCGGGCGCCGTCTCCGACGGCGATGCAGTCATCCGCTTCTCGAACCAGTGGTGGGCGTACGGTTCGTCGTTGAAGGCGGGAACCTCCCGGAAGCCGAAGGAACGGTAGAGGCCGATCGCGGCGCCCAGCGCCTTGTTGGTGTCCAGGCGCAGCGTTTCGCGTCCGTGCTCGGCGGCCCGCGCCTGGAGTTCGGTCAGGAACCGGCGGCCGAGGCCGAGTCTTCTGGCCCGGGGCGCCACCCACATGCGCTTGACCTCCGCCAAAGACGATCCCGGCGGCAGCTTCAGCCCCGCACAGCCGACAGGTTCGCCGTGCAGCCTCGCGAGCAGGAACAGCCCGTGCGGCGGCCGGAGTTCACCCGCGTCGGGCAGCAGGCTGCGTGCCGGATCGAAGCCGGTGTCGAAGCTCTCCTGCAGCTCGGCGAAGTAGGACAGCAGGCAGTGCCTGGCGTCCGGGTGGTCCGGGTCGACGACGTCCAGTGCGACGGTCGACGCGGTCAGCAGGCGGTCGACCTCGGCCATGGCCGCGACCAGCCGGGCGCGCTGCTCGGTGTTGAGCGGCCCGAGCAGGGAACCGGCCAGCTCGTCGCTGTGGCCGTCCAGCAGGGCGCGCTCCGCCCGGCCTGCTGCGGTGAGCCGCGCGGTGCGCACCCGCTTGTCCTGGCTCTGCGGCTCGACCGTCACCAGGCCGTCCCTTTCCAGGGAACGCAGCAGTCGACTGACGTAACCGGAATCCAGCCCGAGACGCTCACGCAGGCGCCGCACGTCCCGCCCCCGCTCGCCGATCTCCCAGAGCAGCCGGGCCTCGCCGACCGGACGGTCGCGGCCCAGGTAGTGGTCGTGGAGCACGCCCACGCGTTCGGTGACGGTGCGGTTGAAGCGCCGCACCTGGTCGATCTGTCCCGCATCCATTCTCTGACTATAGTCAGAGAACGTGCCACCTGTTCAAGCCCTCACGAGTTGTTCTAGTATGTTGCGAACAACTGCGACTGTCAGGAGTCCCTGTGAAGCGCTCCGCCCGCGGCCCGGTCCTCGCCGCCCTCCCCTACGGTTGCGCCTTGGCCGTCAACATCGCCCTGTTCACCGTGGCGCACCGCCGTCTGCCCGACCGGATGGCAACGCACTTCACCCTCGCCGGAGAAGCGGACGGATACACCGGCCGCGGCGTCTTCATGACGGTGAGCGCGGTGCTGCTCACCGCGGTCGCCGGGACCATGGCCGTCTCCTCGGCCCGGGCCAGGACGGGGGACCCATGGCTCCTCGTGACCGCGTACGGCGTCGCCGGGCTGATGGGCTCGCTCCTCGCCTCCGTACAGCTGGTGAACCACGGGGCGTACGACGATGTCTCCGCCGTCCGGCTCCCCCCATGGCATCTGGCGATCGCACTCGGTGTGGCGTCGGCGTGCGCCGGGGCGGGCCGGCTGGCCGCCCGTACCCTCCCGCCCGTGGAACCGGCGCCCTCGCCCGCACAGGACGGACGTCTCGACCTGGCCGACGGTGAGCTGGCCGCCTGGGCACGCATGACCGGCTCCTGGCCGCTCGGCATCACGGGCCTGGTGCTGACGGCCGGGGGCTTCGCCTTGGTCCCTGTAGCGGGGCTGCTCGCCGTCTGTCCGCTGTTGTCGGGCGGCCTGCTCTGCCTCTGCTTCGCCCGGCTGCACGTCACCGTGGGCCGCCAGGGGCTGACGGTGACGCCGGGACCGCTCCCCTGGCCCCGGATCCGGCTGCCGCTGGACGCGATCACCCAGGCATCGCACCGGGACGTCAGCGCCCTCGGGGATTTCGGCGGCTGGGGCTACCGGATCCGCCCCGGCGCCTCGGGGGTGATCCTCCGCTCCGGCCAGGCGCTCGTCGTACGACGGGCGGGCGGGCGGGAGTTCGCCGTGACCGTCGACGACGCGTCCACCGCGGCCGCCCTGCTCAATACTCTGATCACCCGGCGAGAGGCGCGCTGACGTGCTGTTCCGCGTGGACCCCGGGTCGTCCGTACCGCTCGGGGACCAGATCGCCGCAGGTGCCCGGCGGGCCATCGCCGACGGCGAGGTGGCCCCGGGCGAGCGGCTGCCGCCGGCCCGTGCCCTCGCGGAGTCGCTCGGCGTCAACCTGCACACCGTCCTTCGCGGCTACCAACGGCTGCGCGACGAAGGGCTGATCGAGCTGCGCCGCGGACGCGGGGCGGTGGTGCTCGCCGGCACTCCGGCCCGTGCCCGCCTCATGGAGCAGGTGCGTTCGCTCGTGTCCGAGGCCCGTGCCCTGGGGCTTTCCGAGGACGAGGTGCTGGGACTCGTACGCGACGGGCTCGGCGGCAGTCAGGCCTGACCACGGCTCGTCGGACAGCCGGGCCGGCCTGACCGGCAGACGGGTGCGGACACCCTGCCCCTCGGCCTACGACCCGTGACCGAAGAAACCAGTCTTCAGATCCCCGATGATGACGTCGAGCGGATGCCCGCTGACGATGAACGGTCCGCTCCAGGGCCCGCTGAGCGCGAAGAGCAACGCCAGGCTCAGCCCGACCACGCTCGCGATGCCGGCGATGAGCGCAGACGTGCGCAGACTGCTGCGGAAGACCAGCGCGCCCGCGTTCACGATCAAGGCCAGTCCGCCGACCACGAGTACGACGATGTAGAGCAGGGGGACTTCGCGCGAGGCGGCCGCGATGCGGGCGCGACGGCTGCTGGTGACAGCGTCCAGGGAAGCCAGCAGCTCCGTTGCGGTAGGACTGCCCAGCTCGGGCCGCGCCGCCTCGCTGCGCACGCTCCGCTCCAGCCGCGCGATCGCGGTGCCGGTTGCCGCGTCGTCGCCGGACGCCGCTGCCGCGCCCTCCCACTCCTTGGCCCGCGTGGCCCGCAAGTAGTCCAGCAGTGCCGCATGGATCGGCTGCGTATCGACACGCGGAGTCGTCGCCGCCCACGCCAGACGCGAAACCGCGGCCGCCTCATCGCTCACCAACCCCTCCGCCGCGCGCAGATAGCCGGCCTCGCTGGCCAGGGTGAGCGCGGCGTAGATCGCGAAGGCGGCACCGAGTGTCGGCATGAGCGGCGTGACGATCTGCGGTACCCGGTCGTGTTCCGCGGCCGGTACGAGTGCCCGGACGGCGATCCGCGCCAGGACCGCGACGAGCAGAGCGAGCAGGAGCCCGCCGACAACCAGCACCACCGCCGGCAGCGAGGTCAACCAGTTCACGAGATCACCCACAGCGTGTTGCCACGAGCACCACACGGCGGCGGCACATCGGCCTCACTGCCTGGAGGTCCTCGTCGATCGATTACACGGAGGGGCTCATGATCACAGTCGGGGGCCGCTGAAGCGCACGACGCCCGAGCGGAGCCTCGCTCGTTGACCCGGATGAACGGGCGTGCTGCGGCCGGTTGGCCGAGAGCCGCGGTCTTCCTGCCGAGCGGCGCCGCCCGGGCGCCCCGCTCAGGTGGGGAGCAGCGAGTCGTCCTGCGGGCGCGCGCCGGGCAGCCGGTGGCGCGCGGCGATGAGAGCGGCGTCGATGTCGCGGGTGCCCGTGGCCACACACAGGGTGTACGCGATGTCGTCCATCCGGCGCCGTACCTCCGGGCTGCCTTCTTCGGCGTGCAGCATGCGCAGCACGTCGTACTGCTCGATCAGGTTCCGGAGGACGGCAGGGTGTGCCATGAGCATCAGGAGTCTTCCCCTTATCCCGCGATCACGTGGATTACGCCGAACCGTTTACCCGGGGTCCGAGCCCCCATGCTCGTCCGTTGCCCGGTCACCGGTGCACCCGGGAAAGACGGTAGTGGCGCGGGCTGATCCCACGCACGGGGGAGACGGTCCCCTCGCCCGAGGGATCTTTCCGGGCCGTGAGGAGGCTGTACTGAAGCCGTCAGCGGCTCATGGCGAGGAAGGTTTCACGATGTGTGCTTGGACGAGGCGGCGTCTGCTGGCTTCGGGCGCGTTGGCCGCGGGCTACGCGACCGTGACCGCGGCACCCGCGAGGGCAGCGGTTTCGCGAGGGGTACGCCAGGACCAGGACGATGTCCTGAGGGCCCTGCGAGCCCTGCCGGGACTCAGGGTCGTCGAGGAGCGGCCGGGCGCCGAGCCCGGGTACCGGTTCTTCATCCTCGGTCTGCGCCAGCCCGTCGACCACCGGAACCCGGCGGCCGGAGCGTTCGAACAGCGACTCACCCTGCTGCACACCTCCACCGACCGGCCCACCGTTCTCTTCACCACCGGCTACGAGGCCGTGCTCACGCCGAGGCGAGCCGAACCGACCCTGCTGCTGGGCGGCAACCAGATCCAGGTCGAGCACCGTTTCTTCGGTACCTCGCGCCCGGCCACGCTCGACTACTCCCATCTGACCGTCCGGCAGGCCGCCGATGACCACCACCGCGTGGTGAGCCTCTTCCGCGGGCTGTACACCGGGGCGTGGATCTCCACCGGTGGCAGCAAGGGCGGTATGACCAGCGTCTACCACCGCCGCTTCCACCCCCACGACGTGGACGGCACCGTGGCCTACTCCGCCCCGAACAACGTCGACGACCGTGAGGACTCCGCCTACGTCCGTTTCCTCGACACCGTGGGTACGGCGGCCATCCGCGACTCCCTGCGGGCGGCGCAGCGGCACATCCTGGTCCGCCGCACGGAACTGGTCGCCCGCTACGAGTCGTGGGCGGCCGCCCACAACACGGCCTTCCGTATCGTCGGCAGCGCCGACAAGGCGCTCGAGATCGCCGTCCTGCGCGCTCCGTTCATGTTCTGGCAGTACGGCACGGCCGCGGACAGCGCGAAGATCCCGGGCCCGGACGCCGGCACCGACGAGTTGTACGCATGGCTGGACGACGTCGCCGGTCTGCCCCTCTACGCCGACACGACCGTGCAGCGCTACATCCCGTACTTCTACCAACTAGGGACGCAGATGGGTTACTTCGACGTGCCCACGCGCCACCTGGACGGCCTGCTGCGGTACCGGGACGCCATGGAGCCCCGCACGTTCGTACCCCGTGACATCGCGATGCCCGTCGATGCCCGGGCCATGCCCGACATCGACCACTGGGTCCGCCGTCATGGCAGTCGTCTGCTGTTCGTCAACGGCGGCCAGGATCCCGCCGTGGCCGAACACTTCCACCCCGGTACACGGGACTCCCGCATGCTGTGGGCGCCCGGGGCCAACCACGGTGTCGGCATCTCCGATCTGAGCCCGACCGACCGTGCGGAGGCCGTCGCCACCCTCACCCGCTGGGCACTGTGCCCCGCACCGACGCCGACCGCGGCGGACACCGAGCCGGCGTCCGTTCACCACGGAGTCCTCCCGCTCGATCAGCGGGTGTCCGTCTCGCCACCGGTCACGGCGATGACCTCCCCGGTGATGTAACTCGAATCCGCGTCCGAGGCGAGGAAGACACAGGTCGGGGCGGTCTCCTCCGGCTGTGCGGGGCTGCCGACGGGCGTCTCGCTGCCCACCTGCGCGAGGTCCTCCGGGGGCATGTGCGGGTCGGCGGCGTTGAGAGGCGTCCAAGTCGGGCCGGGGGCCACGACGTTCGCACGCACCCCCCGGCTCGCCAGGTGCGGGGCGATGGACTTGGTGAAGGTGATCAGCGCCGCCTTGGCGGCCGCGTAATCGATCATGGTGGTGCTGCCCTTGAGCGCTTCCTCCGTCGCCGTGGCGATGATCGCCTCGCCCTCACCGAGGTACGGCAGCGCAGCCATGACCAGGTGGAAGTAGGCGTACGCATTGGTCTTGAACGTCCGGCCCCAGTCCTCGGCCGTCAACTGCTCCAGCCGCAGCTTGCTGTTGAGATAGGCGGCGTTGCTGACCCGGATGTTCAGCCGGCCCAGCTCCTGCCGGGTAACGCTCCACGACCTCACGGCAGAACTCCGCGTCGCGCAGGTCCCCCGGCAGCAACAGGCACGTACGGCCCTGCTCTTCGACCAGCTTCCGGGTCTTCTCCGCGTCGGGCTGTTCGGAGGGCAGATGGACGATCGCCACGTCGGCCCCTTCCCGCGCGTACAGCAGCGCCACGGCGCGGCCGATGCCGGAGTCCCCTCCGGTGATCAGCGCTGTCCTGCCCGTCAGCTTGCCCGCGGCCTTGTAACGCTCGGCCCGGTAGCGGGGCCTGGTTTCCATGTCCGCCTCGAGGCCTGGCGGATCCTGCTTCTGCCGGGAGAAGTCCGGTTCGGGTTCGGAGGAGATCAGCGGGGACGAGCCGTTCTCCTCGTCGGCCTGGTGGTGCATGGTGCCTCTACGCGGAGTCTTCGGCAACGGCCTTGTCCGGCGCCGGGTGCCCGTGTCCAAGATCCGGAAACGAAACCGGTCGCCGGCACGGCATCCCGAGCGTGGGGTGCGTTCCTCCCGCTCCGGGGGGAAATCGCTTTGCCGGGCTTCCCGCCCTTGCCCGAGACTGAGGGCATGCTCGGATTCGCCGAAACCGACAACGAAGCCCTGGTCTCCTGCTTGGGCGACCCGCAGCGCGCGGTCGCGGCTTACCACGCGCTCCTGCGGCGCGGTCCGGCCGCCACGGGAGCCATCCGCACCGGCCTGCGCCATGAGAATCCGGCGGTCCGTGAGGGCTGTTGCCGCCTCCTCGACCACATGGTCGACACCGATTCCATGGGCGAGCTCATCGCCATGGCCGACGATCCCGACGCCCGGGTCAGGATCTCCGCCTTCCACGCCCTGGCGTGCGACCGCTGCAAGGGCGACACCTGCGCACCGGGAGCGGACCGGGTCCTCGAACCGGCACTGCGTCATCTGGCCTCCGACCCCGATCCGCACGTCCGGGCCATGGCCGCCGAACTCGTCGGCAAGTTCGCCCACAGCGACGCTCGCGCCGCCACCGCCCTGGAGGCATCACACGCCCGGGACCCGAGCCCGGCGGTCCGGAAGAAGGCGGGCTGGTACGCACCCGGCGGGACCGTCTACCAGCGCACGGCCCCACGCGGTCGCACGTGACGGGCCGTGGTCAGCCCAGGGTCGGCGGTGTCCAGTCGGCATGCCGCAGGATGGCCCGGGTGGTGACACGGGAGGGGGCCAGCCGGAGCGCCGTGTTGCGCAGTGCTACGGCCAGGGGGTGGGTCAGTTGCTGGCCCATCCGGCCTGCCCGGCGTGCGGACCGGGCCACGGACTGGCTGCGCGGGCGGCGCTCGGCGTCGTAACGGACCAGGGCCGATTCGACCGTGGGCTCGGTGGCGAGCGCGGCGGTGAGTGCGACCGCGTCCTCCAAGGCCTGGCAGGCGCCCTGGCCCAGGTTCGGAGTCATGGCGTGTGCCGCGTCACCGACGAGCACGATCCGGCCGTCCGCGAAGGCGGGCAGGGGGGTCGCGAGCTCGTGGACGTCGTGGTGCAGGACGGCGTCCGGCCGGGTCGCGTCCAGCAACGCGGGGATCGGATCGTGCCAGTCGCCGAAGCGGCGGCGCATCGTGGCGAGGGCGTCCGCATGCCGTGTGCCGGGCGGCGAGTTGAGTACCGCGTGCCATTCGGCCCGGCCGTCGGTGAAGACGACGTGGCCGAACTCGGCGCCCTTGCCCCAGGTCAGTTCGAAGTCGGTGGGCAGGGGCACCGGATGCTCGGTGACGGCACGCAGGACCGTCGACCCGCTGTAGACGGCTCCCGGGTGGCCGGGGAACAACCGGGCGCGCAGCCGGCTGTCCACTCCGTCGGCCGCCACGACCAGGTCCGCTTCCAGGACGCCGTCCGTGAGCGGCACCCGCGGCCGGCCGGGCTCCGAGCAGTCGACGGATGCCACTTCGGTCCCGGTGAGCAGGCTCGCGGCAGGCAGAGCCTCGCGCAGCGAGCGGTGCAACGCGGCCCGGGGAATGCCGACGATCGGCGTGCCCAGTTCACGCTCGAGCACGAGCCCGTCCATCCGGGCCAGCCATCGGCCGCCGGGGGTGCGAGTGCCTCCGGTGTACTGGGGCCGGGCGGCCGCGCGCACCGCTTCGCCGACGCCCAGGAAGTCGAGGGCGCGGATGCCGTTGGCGTGCAGCGAGATGCCCGCGCCCACGTCCGCCAGGACGCGGACACGTTCGACGACCGTCACCTCCCAGCCGATCCGGCGCAGGCCGACGGCCGCGGCCAGTCCCCCGATGCCGCCCCCGACGACCACCGCGCTGCCGTCCATTCCCAGCCCCTCTCCCACCGTCCCGCGACGGGCTTTCTACAGATGTAGAAGAGGCTACTCCCTGCCTCTACAGGTGTAGAAATAGGGGGTGCCTGACGATCGACGTACCGTTCTTGCCGACACGGCCATCGGAGTGCTCGCCGACAGCGGGATACGAGGACTTACGCACCGCGCGGTGGACCGGGCGGCGGGCCTGCCCCCAGGTACCACATCCGCGTACTACCGCACCCGCCAGGCGCTGCTCACCGCGCTGGTCCGGCGCCTGGTCGCGCTCGATCAGGCGGAGCTCCAGGAGACCGGGAACCGGACGCCGGCACCACGGAACGCCGAGGAGCTGGTGGCCGGGATCGCCGCCTTCGTCGAACGGCGGATCACGGGAGACGGACGGCGGCGCTCTCTCGCGCGGTACGCGTGCGCCATCGAGAGCGTCCGTCATCCTGAGCTGCGGGAGATCCTCGTGCCACGCGGGAACGCGGGTCGGCAGGTCGTGCACGACTTCCTGGCCGCGCAAGGCGTCGCGGACGCCGACGCCCGCACCGTCACGCTGCTGACGTGTGTGGACGGACTGGTCTTCGACCGCCTGGTGAGCGGCGGAAGCGTGTCCGTGCAGGAGATCCGCGGGCTGGTGACGGCGGCACTGCGATGATGCCGGTTCCCTCCCCTGCGTTCGTCGCCGGTCGCGGCCGGTGACGGGGACGCCTCGGCCAGGGCCTGTCCGGCGGATCAGGTCCAGGAAACGCGCGATGCCTCATCGGCGCTGGTGAGCGGGGAAAATGTGGGGGGTGCCTCGCGCGAGCTCGGTTCGTGTGTGGGGAGCGTCCAGCTGCAAGGCGGAAGAGGGCGTCGACGATGGTCCCCGCTCGAGCACAGCCGAGAGCCGGGGAGCCGGGGAGCCGGCAACCGACGACAACGACGCAGATGTGCGGGCCAGACCCCGCGACCACGGCATGATCCACACGACACCCCTAGGGGCGATCGAGGAGGTGCTCGGCCGCTACCACCCGGTCCCGGTTCCGCGTGTCTTCCGCCGCCACGGCAGGAGCCGGGGTGGCCCGGATGGCGTCCACGAGCGCGGCCACGAGGTTCGCCCGCTCGGCCATGGTGTCGATCAGCAGGAACTCATGGTCGGCGTGGGCTCCGCCGCCGACGGCTCCGAGTCCGTCGAGCGTCGGCACCCCGAGCGCGGCCGTGAAGTTGCCGTCGCTGCCGCCGCCGACCGCGGTGCCCTCGATGCCGGGGAACAGCCGCCGGGCAAGCGCCATGAGCTCGGCCGACGCCGACTCGGGCATCGGAGGCCGGCCGACGGACCCCCGGACGGAGATCCGGGCCCCGTCGAGGTGCGGAGTGAGGGAGGCGAAGGCGGCTTCGACGCGCTCCTTCTCCTCGGCCGACTCGACCCGGACGTCGACGAACACGGTTGCCTGCGCGGGGACGACGTTGGCCTGGGTACCGGCGGAGGCGACGGTCGGGGTGACGGTCGTACCGATCTCCGGGCGGCCGAGCGCCGCGATGCCGAGTACCTGGTGCGCCGCCTCGATCAGTGCGTTCACCCCGGCCGCGGGCTCCAGACCCGCGTGTGAGGCCCGTCCGGTGACGGAGACCTCGAACGTGCCGCAGCCCTTGCGGCCGGTCTTCAGCCTTCCGCCGTCCGCCGCACCCTCGAACACGAGCACGGCACCGCAGGCGAGGGCCCGTTCCTCGATGAGGGCCCGGGAGCAGGGAGAGCCGACCTCCTCGTCGGCGGTCACCAGGATCTCCACGCCGGAGAGGTCGTCGAGCAGCGCCAGACCGTGCACGGCCTGCACCAGCCCGCCCAGCATGTCGAAGACGCCGGGGCCGGTCACCCGGCCGTCCGCCACGGTGAACGGCCGGCGCTCGAGGGTGCCGAGCGGGAAGACCGTGTCGTGGTGACCGAGGACGAGCACCTTGGGCTCGCCGCCGCCCGACCAGTGCACATGCGGCCCGGCCTCGCTCTCGACCAGGGTGGCGCGCCCGCCCAGGCGATGCTCGATGACAGCGGCGACCGCGGCGGCGGATGCCCGCAACGCCTCCGGAGCGCGGGAGGGAGACTCGATCTCGACAAGGGTCCTCAGATCCTCGAGCATCGCGTCGACACTCGCGGAGGCGGCCTTCAGCATGGTCATGCCCGCAAGTTAGCCCATTGGAATGGGTCACCGACGCCACAGGGTGAACGGTGAGACCGTGTGCCGCGCCAACCACGGCCGGCCACTCACGGCCGATAGCGTCGGCTCTCGTGTTGCTCAGCTATGCCTTTGTGAACTTGAAACCCGGCGTGGGAAAGACCACCAGCGCGGTCTGGCTGGCGCACGCCCTTCACGAGTCGGGCATCCCACCCCTGCTGGTGGACAGTGACCCCGCCTCCTCCGCGCTGCGCTGGAGTGAACTGGCGGGCGGCTTTCCGTTTCCCGTGGTCGCCCTTCCCGTGGGCGACGTGCACCGGCGGGTGAACGACTTCCTCGGCAACCGGCAGGCGGTGGTCTTCGACGCCCCGCAACTGGAGGACCACGCGCACATCTCCCGCAGCATCATGCGGTACGCGGGCGAGTGGATCGTGCCGGTGACTCCGGCCCCGATCGAACTGGACCGCATGGCGCCCATCGGCGGCGAGATGGGAGACATGCAGTCCTTGCGGGCCGAACCGGCCCGCGCCGCCGTCCTGCTCAACCGCACCAACCGCCCGGACGCCACCCGCACCGGACCCGATGCCGACGCCCGGGAAGCTCTCGGCGAACGCGGCTTCGACGTGCTGTCCACCCACATTCCGCGGCTCGACCTGTACGCCCAGTCGTTCGGCAGCCCCGTCGAGGTCAAGGGCTCGGCGTACATGGACCTCGCGGACGAGCTCATCAAGCGTCAGGACACCAGGTGAACCAGCGCAAGAACACCTACCGAGCGGCACTGCAGCGCGAACCGCACGCCGCGGCGCCCCAGCAGACGAAGGTCACCCGGCTGCACACCCGATACGTCCGGGTGACCATCGAGCTCGACCCAGCCCTGCGCAGCGAGCTCACCCGCTGGGTGCCACCGCCGGTATCCGCACTCGTGCAGGCGGGCACCGCTGTACTGCGCCCCCTCACGGCCGCTGTCACCCGTCTAGTGTGACGGCCGCTGCCCGGCGACGTCGCGCCTGGTGTGGACGCGGTGCGGTCCGCGATGGACGGCCGTCCGCCTGGGGTGGTCGGCGTGGTGGGGAGCGGGATGACGCACGGCGCCACCAGGCAGGGCGTCGGCGGCCGGCCGGACGCTCCACGCTCCGTCGCGCCAGGTGAGGGAGAAGATGTACAGGGGCGGTACCTCGGTTCTCCAGAAGGCGCGTGCCGGTGCGGAGAGGGCGTGGACGAGCAGGGCTCTGACGACGGCCGGCTCGGCGACGGCCACGGCACTGCCCGTCTGGTGGGTCAGGCTGTTGAGCCAGTGCGCGGCCCGGTGGCACAGTTGACGTACGGATTCGCCGCCGTGCGGCGCGGCATCCGGGTCCGTGAGCCAGGCGCTGAACCCGTGCGGGTCCGCGGCGGCGACCTCTGCCGCCGTGCGACCACGCCACGACCCGTAGTCGATGTCACGCAGTGCCGGATCCACTGTGTTTCCGAGTCCGAGAGCCGACGCGGTCATCGCACAGCAGGGGGAGGGCGACCGCACGGCCGACGAGCGGGAAGGAGTCGCCGACCATCCGACGCCGGCCTCCCGCAGGTCGCCGTCAAGGAGAGCGCCGTGACCGAAGACCTCGTCGGTGGTCCCGTTCACGGTGTGCCCGCATACAAGTGTCAGGCGGATCGTCATGCGACTGCCCTCCTCTGTGGCCGGTGACACCGGCGGGTGCGGCGCCGGGACATCGGTGCCGATCAGCCGTCCTGCTCACGTCCTGCCGGTAAGGGAGCGTGGTGGTCCGCGCCGACCGCGTGCTCCGCTGTGCTCCTGTCCAGGGTTCGCCGCGGACGGGTCCACCACCATCCCGCAGGGGGCCGGAAATGTTCCCGCCGGGTGGCGGGGGGGACCCCCGCCACCCGGACGGTCCCGGTGGCGGGGACTGCGGGGTGCCCGCCACCGTGGTACGAATCGGAGAGTGATCCGATGGTCAATGCAGCACGCGTGATCCGGGTACTGGTGGTCGACGACGAGGCCCTGATCCGGACGGGCTTCCAGCGCAT
Source organism: Streptomyces sp. NPDC001348 (assembly GCF_053597535.1). Classification (NCBI taxonomy): domain Bacteria; kingdom Bacillati; phylum Actinomycetota; class Actinomycetes; order Kitasatosporales; family Streptomycetaceae; genus Streptomyces; species Streptomyces sp. NPDC001348. Next base: position 155,501 of record NZ_JBSFIK010000006.1, read on the forward strand.
CCTCGACGCCGCGGTCGACATCGAGGTCGCGGCGGCGGTATCCGGTGGCGAGGCGGTCCGGACGGCCCAGGAGACACTCCCCGACGTCGTGCTGCTGGACATCCGTATGCCGGACGTCGACGGGCTCACGGTGCTGGCCGGTCTGCTCCGGTTGCGGCAGCCCCCCGTGGTGGCCATGCTCACCACGTTCGACATGGACGAGTACGTCGTCACGGCCCTGCGCTCGGGCGCGTCGGGTTTCCTGCTGAAGGACACCGATCCGGAGGAGCTGCCGTTCCTCGTGCGTGCCCTGGCCGACGGCGGCTGCGTTCTGTCGTCGAAGGTGACGCGGACGGTCGTGGACGGTTACCTGCAGGCCGGCTGCCAGGAACGCGCCGCCCGCGGCCTGGACCGGCTGACCGACCGCGAGCGCGCCGTACTCGTCCTCATCGCCGAGGGACTGTCCAACGCCGACATCGCCGCCCGGATGCACCTGAGCACCGGCACGGTCAAGGACCACGTCAGTGCCGTCCTCGGCAAGCTGGAGGTGGGCAGCCGTGTGCAGGCCGCCCTGCTCGCCGAACGCGCCGGGCTCCTCAAGTGGCCCCGGGACCTGGAGCCGGGATGATGTCCCGCCGTCTCGTCGACGCGTCGCGTGAGGCCGCCCTGATCGGGGCAGCACTGGTCGACGTGTGGGTCAACGTCGACACCGGCTCGCCGGTGCGTCTGGCCTTCGCCCTGCTCGGTGCCTGCGTACTCGTGCTGCGCCGGCGCCTGCCGATGCTCACCTTCGTGCTCACCCTGCCGTCCGTCCTGCTGTCGGACGCGATCTTCGCCTCTCTGGCCGCTCTGTACACGCTCGCCACCGTCACCCGGCGCCGGCGTCTGCTGGTGTTCTGCGCCCTGGCGCTCACCCTCAGCGACATGACGTCGACCTCGCCCTCACTGCGCCTCGATCTCTGGAACGCGTCGGCCATCATCACCCTGGGCTACACCGCGGCCACGGCTGCGGCCCCGGTCTTCCTCGGCCAGCTCGTACAGGCCCGGCGTGACCTGTCACTGCGTCTCGCCGAGATCTCCCGGGCGCGTGACCACGAGCGGCGGCTGACCGAGCAGGCCGTCCTGGCCAAGGAACGCGCACAGCTCGCCCGCGAGATGCACGACGTGGTCTCCCACCAGGTCAGCCTGATCGCGGTACGGGCCGGAGCGCTCCAGGTGGGCGCGCGGGACGCCGACACCAAGGAGGCCGCGGCCACCATCCGGCGGTTGAGCGTACAGACGCTGGACGAGCTGCGGCACATGGTCAACGTCCTGCGGGAATCGCACGGCCACCCCACCGACCTGACCCCGCAACCGTCGCTGAGCGACCTGCGGCGGCTGGTCGACGCCAGCGGGATCGACACCCACCTGAAGGCGGACCTGCCCGACGGCCTCGCGCCTGCCCTGCAGCGCGCCGTCTACCGCACCGTCCAGGAGGCGCTGACCAACGTCCGCAAACACGCGCCCGGCGCCACCGCGACCGTGCACGCCTGCCGCGAAGGCGACACCGTCCGCGTCACGGTCAGCAACACCCCACCGGCCCGGCCCCCCTTCCCCCTGCCGAGTGCCCACTACGGTCTGGTCGGTCTGCGCCAGCGTGCCGCCCTGCTCGGGGGCACCGTCACCTCCGGTCCCACCTCCGACGGCGGCTATGAGATCCGCCTGGAACTGCCCACCGAACAGGCGCCTTGACCCGGTGGCTCCCGGCTGGCCGCGGTCCGACGGCGATGAGAAAATGGTCAACAGGTGCGGAAAATCTGGATTTCTCAATACTTCTCTTCACGTGCTCCGTATATAGGTCATGACGTCGGATTCGAAGCTCACGCCACGCGCGACGCGCAGCGACACCAGCAACGGCCGGCCGGATGGTGAACCCCCCGCCGGGGAAGCACCGGCCGACGTGGGACCTGCGACTTCCCGACAGGTGTCGGCGCCGTGCGAAGGGAACGGCACGCACCCACCGGAGCAGGCTCTCGCGGAGGTGATGGCGGACCTGCTGAGCGTCGAGCAGGTGCCGGTGGAGAATCACTTCTTCGGCGACCTGGGGGCCGACTCCTGGCTCCTGGGCGTCCGCATCGGCAGCAGGGTCTTCGACGACGGCTGCTACGTGACCGAGCGGACGACGGTGGCGATCGGTGACGCCTGCACGCTGAACACCGGGAGCGTCATCCAGTGCCACTCGCAGGAGGACGGCGCCTTCAAGTCCGACGGCACCACGATCGGCAGCGGCTGCACCCTCGGCGTCGGCGCGTTCGTCCATTACGGCGTGACGGTGGGCGACGGGGCGGTGCTCGCCCCGGACTGCTTCCTCATGAAGGGCGAGGTGGTCCCCCGGCACTCGTGGTGGGGCGGGAATCCGGCACGGGAGCTGGACCGGCTCCATGACGCGGGGAGGTGTGGTCGATGACCGTCGAAGCCGGCGGCCGTACGTGCCGGCCCGGAACGCCCGACGACGCGGACTTCTGGCGCGCTGTCCTCACCGGCGGCGGCGTCACCGCGGTTCCGCGCTGGTCCCCCGAGCCGGTGGCGGGCGTTGCCGAGCACGAGGAGACGGTCCCGGAGGACACCATGACCGCGGTGCACCGGCTGGCCCACGACATGGCCGTGCCGGTCAGCTCGGTCCTGCTCGCGGCGCACGCCAAGGTACTGGCCGTGTTGTCCGGCGAGCACGAGGTGACGACGGGCTACGTCACCGAACCGCGCGGCCGGCCGCTGCCGTGCAGGCTGACGACGGACCTTCCGTCGTGGCAGGCCCTGCTCCGGGAAGCCCGGCGTGGCGAGTCGGAGCTGGTGGCGCACCGGCGTTTTCCGGTGGCGGACCTCGAACGGGAGCTGGGCCTGCCGGGACCGCTGAGCGAGGCCTCCTTCGATCCGTTCCCCGACGAGGGCTGCGGTGGCGGCGTGGGATGCGATCTCCCGCCCGGCACGGTGTTGCGGGTCGGTATCGCCCGGTACGCCGGAGGGACCGTCCTGCGGTTGCGGTACCGCCGCGACGCACTGGACGCCCCCTGCGCCGCGCGGATCGCGGGCTACCACCTGGCCGCGCTGCGCTCCATGACCGCCGATCCGGGCGCCTCGCACCAGGCGCGGAGTCTGCTGTCCGGCCCGGAGATCCGTTTCCAGCTCGAGGCGCTCGCCGGTCCACGGCGGGAGCTGCCGCGGCGCTGTGTCCATGAGCTGTTCGAGCAGCGCGTCCGGGACGACGGGAACGCCGTCGCCCTGGTGCACGGGTCACGGCGGTGGACGTACACGGAACTCAACGAGCGTGCCAACAAGGTGGCGCGGGCCCTGCTCGGGCGTGGAGTGGGGCGCGAGGACGTCGTCGCGGTGGTGACGGAGCGCGACCCGGACTGGGCGGCCGCCGTTCTGGGGGTCTTCAAGGCCGGGTGTGTCTACCTGCCGGTCGAGCCGCACTTCCCCGCCGATCGGATGGCGCGCATGCTCTCACGTGCCGGATGCCGGTTGGCGCTGACCGAGCGGGGAAGCACCACCACCCTCGCCCAGGCCGTGGACATGCTGCCCGAGGTGCGGACCGTGCTCGTCGAGGTGGCTTACGAGGAGACGCTCGCCACCGGCAACGTGGACATCGACGTGTCCCTGGACCAACTCGCCTACGTCTTCTTCACCTCCGGCTCCACCGGGGAACCCAAGGGCGCGATGTGCGAACACGCGGGGATGCTCAACCACATCCATGCCAAGATCGACGACTTGGGCATCGGCAAGGGACAGGTCGTCGCCCAGACGGCGCCGCAGTGCTTCGACATCTCACTGTGGCAGCTTCTCGCGGCGCTGGTGGCCGGGGGGCGGACACTGCTGGTTCCCCAAGAGGTGATCTGGGACGTCCCGCGCTACCTCGACACCGTCGCGGAGGGCCGGGTGAACGTCCTGCAGGCCGTGCCCTCCTACCTGGACGCCGTGCTGTCGTTCCTCGAGCGGTGCCCGCGCACGCTGCCGGACCTGCGATGCGTGTCGGTCACGGGTGAGGCGTTGAAGAAGGAGCTCGTGGAGCGCTGGTTCGCCGCCCAGCCGGGAACCAGGCTCGTCAACGCCTACGGGCTCACCGAAACCTCGGACGACACCAACCACGAGGTGATGGACCGGGTGCCGGACGGCGAGCGGATCCCGCTCGGCCGTCCCGTCAACAACGTGCGGGTCCGCGTCGTCGACGAAGGCCTGTCACTGGTACCGCTCGGGGCGCCCGGGGAGATCGTCTTCTGCGGGGTCTGTGTGGGCCGCGGCTATGTGAACGATCCCGAACGCACCCGCCGGTCGTTCACGGCCGATCCCTACCGCACCGGCGAACGGCTGTACCGCAGCGGCGACTACGGCCGCTGGCTGCCCGGGGGCAAGCTGGACTTCCTAGGCCGCCGGGACAGCCAGGTCAAGATCCGCGGCTTCCGTATAGAGATCGAGGACGTGGAGAACGCCCTGCTGAAGGTGCCCGGTGTCCACACCGGTGCGGTTGCGGTCGCCCAGGGCGACGGGGGCCGCCGCCTGGTGGCCTTCTGCTGCGGCGAGCCGCCGCTCACGGACGACGACATGCGCGACCGGTTGGGCAGACGGCTGCCCGGCTACATGATCCCTTCGGACTTCCACTGGCGCAGTGACCTGCCACTGACCGTGAACGGCAAGGTCGACCGCAAGGCCCTGGCCTCGCTCGCCACGGGGCTCGACGACATCCGGTCCCGCGGCGCCGGCGATGCCACCGGCTCGGAGTCGTGCGAGCCACCGCGCACACCCACGGAGCAGCGCCTTGCCGCTGCCTGGGCCTCGGTGCTCGGCGTTCCGCGGCACCGGGTCGGCCGCCACGACCACTTCTTCGACAGCGGCGGAACCTCTCTCACCGCGGTGCGGCTCGCCATCCGGCTCGACCGCCTGCTGACCATGAAAGACCTCACCCGGCAACCGGTCCTGGCCGACCTGGCCCGGCTGATCGACGCGCGAGCGGCGTCGCCCCCCAACCGTTGAACCATCAACGGAGGAAATGCGAGATGTCCTTCTCATCCACCACCCGGCCCCTGGCACCGGACCTGCGGCTGGGCCGGGTCCCGGTCCTGAAGACCGGCCCGACCGACGATCCGTTCCGTTGGGCGGGCGAACACCGGGACGAGCTGCGGAGCCTCGTCACCGAGCACGGTGCCGTGCTCGTCCGCGGCCTCGGTCTGGACGACCTGTCCCGGACGATCTCGGTCTTCGGACAACTGGCCACCGGCCTGATGGACGAAAAGGAGGCATTCGCCGCACGGCAGTCGTTCGGCAAGGGCGTGTACTCGTCGTCGAAGTGGCCGCCCACCCAGCAGATGTGCATGCACCACGAACTGAGCTACGCCCTGCGGTTCCCGGGCATGATGCAGTTCGCCTGCCTGACCGCGCCGGCCGGCGGCGGCGCGACGGCCCTCGCGGACTCGCCGACCGTGCTCGACGCCCTGCCGGGTGCACTGGTCGAGCGATTCGAGCGGGAAGGATGGCTGCTCACCCGGAACTACAACGACGACATCGGTGCCTCGTGGGCCGACGCCTTCGGCACCGAGGACCCCGCGGCCGTCGAGGACTACTGCCGCGCCGCCGCGATCGAGTTCGCCTGGCAGCCCGACGGCGGGCTGCGCACCAGGCAGCGCCGCAGCGCCGTGATCCGTCACCCTCTCACGGGCCGGCGCTGCTGGTTCAACCAGACAGCGTTCCTCAGCGAGTGGACCCTGGATCCCGAGATTCGCGAGTACCTGGTGGACGTCTACGGCGCCGACGGGCTGCCGTTCAACACCGGTTACGGCAACGGCGACGCGATCTCCCAGGAGACCGTCGATCTCATCAACCGGGTCTACCAGACCAACACCGTGCGTGAGCCGTGGCAGGACGGCGACCTGCTGCTGGTCGACAACCTGCGCACCGCGCACAGCAGGGAAGCATACGAAGGACGGCGCGATGTGCTCGTCGCCCTGGCCGAACCGGTGCGGCTGGCCGACTGCTCGCCGACCGTGGAGGTGACCCCTTCATGACCACCACCTACTCCCCCGCCTCCCGGTCCACCCCGTCCTGGACACTACGGGTGCCGCCCTTCGCCGTCGTCTCCGGCGCTCAGGTCGAGAGTGTGCTGCGGGGCCGGGAACAGCGCGTCGTGGAGCTGGTGGAGGACGCCTACCGGCTGCACGCCGAAGGGGCCACGGTGAACCCGCCCTCGTACTTCCTGCGTTTCGACGACCGTCCGACCTCCCGCATCGTCGCGCTGCCTGCGTCGCTCGGTGGTGAGACACGGGTGGACGGGCTCAAGTGGATCTCCAGCTTCCCGCAGAACGTCACGGCAGGCATCCCGCGGGCATCGGCGGTCCTCATCCTCAACGACCATGACACCGGCTACCCGTTCGCGTGCCTGGAGAGCTCGATCATCAGCGCCTCCCGAACGGCCGCGTCGGCGTCGCTGGCGGCCGCATGGCTCTGCCGGGACCGGCCGCGCCCCACGAGTCTCGGCTTCGTGGGAACGGGGCTGATCGCCCGTTACATCCACACGTTCCTGGCCGGCACGGGCTGGTCGTTCGAGAACACCGGCGTGTACGACCTGTCCCACGACAACGCCACGGCCTTCCGCTGCTGCCTGGAGCAGTCCGGAGCCGCGGGGCGGATCACCGTGCACGACAGCGCGGAACAGGTGATCCGCCTGAGCGACCTGGTCGTCTTCGCCACGGTCGCCGCCCGTCCCCACATCCACGACCCGGCATGGTTCGCGCACCGTCCTGTCGTTCTCCATGTGTCGCTGCGCGACCTGGCTCCCGCGGTGCTGCTCGCGTCCGCCAACATCGTCGACGACATCGAGCACTGTCTGCGGGCCGACACGTCACCGCACCTCACCGAACGGCTCACGGGCAACCGCCAGTTCCTCGACGGCACACTGGCGGACGTCATGGGCGGACGCGTCACGCTTCCGGTGGACCGCCCCGTGGTCTTCTCACCCTTCGGGCTGGGGGTCCTGGACCTGGCCCTCGGCAAGTACGTCTACGACCGGCTCGCCGACTCCGGTGAACTGCACGTCATCGACGACTTCTTCCATGAGCTGAACCGCTACGGATGAGCGTTCGGCGGCCCCCTCGGGCACCGAGCCGCTCTCACCAACGGAGGCCATCGTGCCAGTCATATCCGAGCCCGCCGGCTTCAACGAGGAAGATCTCTACGTCGACCTGCAGTCGGTCTTCGGGCTTCCGCTGTTCCTGAAGTGCGAGGGCTTCAATTTCGCCGGCTCGATCAAGCTGAAACCGGCGACGGAGATGGTGGAGGCCGCGGAACGAGAGGGGTCCATCACGCGCGACTCGGTCCTGGTGGAGTCCTCGTCGGGCAACATGGGCGTGGCGCTGAGCGTGATCGCTGCCAGCAAGGGCTACCGGTTCCTGTGTGTGACCGACTCGCGCTGCAACCTGTCGACGCGTCTGATGATGGAGGCGCTCGGCGCCCAGGTCCACGTCGTCACCGAGCCCAGCCCGGACAGTGGCTTTCTCGGCGCCCGTCTCGAGCACATCCGCAGACTGTGTCTTCGGGACAAGCGGTACGTGTGGCTGAGCCAGTACACCAACGCGCACAACTGGAAGGCGCACTACCACAGGACAGCACCGGCCATCGCTCGCTGGTTCCCCCATCTCGACGTGCTGTTCGTCGGTGCGGGTACCACCGGAACGCTCATGGGATGCGCCCGCTGGTTCCGGCGCTGGCACCGCCCGGTGCGGATCGTCGCCGTCGACACGGTCGGCTCGGTGACGTTCGGCGGAGCGCCGGGGCGCCGGATGCTCCCCGGTCTGGGCATGAGCATCCGGCCGCCCCTGCTGGACACCTCGTACGTGGACGAGGCGATACAGGTCGAGGAGGCCGACACCATCCGGGCCTGCCATCAACTGGCCAGCCACGGCTTCCTCTTCGGCGGCTCCACGGGCACCGTGGTCAGCGGGGCGATCGACTGGCTGTCCCGGTACGACACCCGGCCGCCCACCGCGGTGGCCATCGCACCGGACCTCGGCGAGCGCTACCTCGACACCATCTACCAGGCCAACTGGATACAGGCCCTCTACGGCGACGACATCCTGCCCTCCGATGCGCGGCCGTCCGCTGATCCCCGTCACACTCCGTCGGCACCGTCGATGCGGTCGCCCGGCACACCATAGAGGCCGGCGCCCAACAGTCCGCCGTGGTGGCCAACATGACTGGTACCACGCCGAGTTGTGCGCATGGGCCGGTACGGTTGGCCGGTGATCACCAAACTTCAGCTGACCGTCGACTGTACCGAGCCGGAGCGGCTCGCGGCATTCTGGGCCGCCGCGCTGAGGTACCAGGTCGAGCCACCGCCCGCACCGTTCGCCACCTGGCGGGCGTACTGGCTGGACCAGGGTGTGCCGGAGGAGGAGCTGGGCTCGGGCGACTGCAGCGACTCCGTCGTCGATCCGGACGGCGTCGGCCCGCGGATCTGGTTCCAGCAGGTACCCGAGCCGAAGACCGTCAAGAACCGGCTCCACCTCGATCTTGGCGTGAGCGGAGGACGTGGCGTCCCGTTCGCCACTCGCAAGGAGCGAGTGCTTGCCGAGGTGGAGCGACTGGAGTCCGCGGGCGCGTCGCGGTTGCGCGTCCAGGACTCGGAGGACTCGAACTCGTTCGCCGTTGTGATGCAGGACCCAGAGGACAACGAGTTCTGCGTTCATTGATCAGGTTGGCCCCCGCGTGGCCCGCCGTCCCGGGACCGGCGGGCCGACGCCCAAAGGCGCCGTCGCGAGGTACCCGGAATCTACGCTTCTGCAAACAGAAACGGAAGCCCCCATTCCTCTTGACCCCCGACCTGCACAGAAGCACCCTGAACCCCACGCGCCACTAGGGAGCAGGTATGAGCCGGGCAACCACGACACACCGCATCGTCGAGTACTGGACGGACAAGGGCACCCATGTGATCTTTCCCGTCGAGCGGAACGAAGAAGTCGACCGCATGAGCGACGAGCAACTGATCGCCAGATTCGGGGATCCCGGGGACGGGTCGGTCACGCGCATCGCCTGGTGAATCACTCCAGGTCACGCTGGTACCAGGTGCCTGACTTGCCGCCGAGGTCCGCCGGGCCGGCCGGGCCGACCGGCACGAACCCGGCCTTGGTCAGCACCCTCCGGGACGCGGTGTTCTCGAGTGCGGTGGCCGCACGCAGCGTACGCAGCCGGTGCCGCTCCGCGGCCAGCCCGCACAGCTCCCGCACGGTCGCGGTCGCCACGCCACGGCCGGTGACGTGCTGCGCGACCCGGTAGCCGAGGCGGGCGGTGCCGTCCTCGAGGTCGTACAGGTTGAACCGGCCCAGTACCGGGCCGCCGTCGGCGACGAGCACGTAGAAGGCGCAGATGCCGGCCTCCTGCTCGGCCAGCAGGTCGCTGTACCGGTCGGTGAACCGGTCGAAGTAGTCGTCGCCGCGGTCGGAGACCGAGGCGGCGAAGTAGGCGCGGTTCGCCAGCTCGAAGGCCAGCACCTCCGGGGCATGACCGGCGTCGAGTCGCTTCAGTTCGGGCACCGCGCGACTCTAACCGGGCCGGAGCTCCGGGGCACTTGGGTTTTCCGCTGATCAGTCGAGTCCCGACGGGCCCGGGTGCGGCTCGGGCAGTGTGCGGCGGGTAGGTTTCCGTACGAGACGACGCAGCACGAGCAACCGGGGGGCCCATGACGAACCAGCCGCCGTACGGCCACCAGCAGCCACAGGGTTTCGGCCCCCCGCCCCCTCAGTACGCCCCGGCACCACCTCGGTACGCCCCGGTGCCGCCGCAGTGTCCCCAGCCGCCGATGCCACCCCAAGCGGCTCCGTCCGGGCCGGAGTTCATGGCCGTCGACCGCCACAACTCGATCGTGGTCGACCTGGAAGGCGTCGCCTTCGAGGACCACGACGTCACCGCCGAGTTCCCCTGGCACGAGATCCGCAGCGTCCACTACAGGGCGAGCCCGTCGGGCAAGGCACTGATGATGGCCGTCGTCCACCTCGACGGCGGGATCTACGAGTGCGTCGTGCGGGCGAAGCCCCGCGAACTGCTGGGGCAGTGGTTCGCGCAGCTGGCGGCGGTGCTGGGCTACTACCGGCCGGCGGGGTACTGAGAGCGGCCTCGCGCAGGGCCGTCGGCGGCCTCCGGCTCCGGGTCGTGCGCCGCAGAGGCGTGCACCTGACATGCCCACAACGAACACGCCTTCATCACCCACCCGAATGGACCAACCACACAGCGTGAACCCCTTGTCCCGGCTGGCCCGTCCCCCGTTCGGAGTTGCGTCCGCACGGAGGACATGAGTCGGTGGGAGTCGTGTCCCACCGGATCCCACCATCAGGAGGAGACATGGGCACCGAGCAGAAGGGCCGTTCGGCCGAAAAGCTGGGCGTCGTCTTCACGGTCCGTGTGATCGAGGGCGGCGAGCAGGGGTTCCTGGACATGTACGAGGAGCTCCGGAAATCCGTCTCCGGCACCCCCGGCCACATCGTCGAGAGGCTGGGCGAACCCGTGGACGACTCCCGTCTGTGGGTGATCACCAGCGAGTGGAGGACGGCCGACCACTTCTTCGCCTGGCAGCAGAGCGAGGAGCACCGGGCACTGGTGGCTCCGCTGCGCCAGTGGGTCGACTCGACGCAGTCGCTGCGGTACCGGGTCGTCAAGGAGACCCGCGGGGTGTCGTCATGACCCGGGTGACCGACGGGCCCGTCGCCGTGCTCGGCCTCGGCACGATGGGCAGCGGCCTGGCCGCCCGCCTTCTCGACCAGGGCATCGCGGTCCGGGTCTGGAACCGCACCGCGGAGCGGACCGAGCCGCTCGCCGAGGCGGGCGCCTGCGTGGCGGCCCACCCCGCGGACGCCGTCGCGGGGACGACCGCCGCCATCTGCGCCGTCGCCGACGGCGAAGCCCTGGGCTCGGTGCTGAGGGGACCGGACGGCGTGCTCGCCGACGGCCCCTACCCCGGTGTCCTGATCTGCGCCAGCACCGTCGCCCCCGAAGAGGTCGTCCAAGTGGCCGGCGACTGCCCGTCGGTCCTGGACGTCGGCATGCTCGGCAACCGCGACCACGCCCGCGACGGCGAACTGCGGCTGTTCGTCGGAGGCGAGGAGCAGGCGTTCGACGCCGGGCGGGCGCTGCTGCGCATACTCGGCAAGGAAGTCGTCCATCTGGGCGCCCTGGGCTCCGGCATGCGGGTGAAACTGCTCCTCAACCTGCTGATGGGCATAGAGGTGCAGGCCCTGGCGGAGGCCAGTGAGCTGGCGGCCGCCTGTGGACTCGACCGCCAGCTGGTCCTCAAGACGATCGCGGGCAGTGGCTTCGCCTCACCGGTCATGGCGTTCAAGTCGCGGCGCCTGGCCTCCGGCCGGTTCGACGAGCCGGACTTCCGGCTGCGCCTGATGGCCAAAGACCTCATGCTCGCTTCCAAGCAGGCAGCAGCGGTCGGCCTGAACCTTCCGCTGGCGACCGCGGCGGCGGAGACCCACGTCCGCGCCACCGAGATGGGACTGGGCGACGAGGACTGCGCCGCGGTCACCCGCGCACTCACACCGAAACCGGGAAGCCACACGTGATCATCGACATCCACGGGCATCTGTCCCCACCGGAAGCGGCCGAACGCTTCCCCATGCCCCCGAGTCTGACCGACGTCGACGGCATGCTCGCCGCTCGCGCCGAGGCCGGGATCGACCTGACCATCATCGGCAGCCCCGTCGGGGCCGGCGCGATGGCGCGGGTCCCGGGCGTCGACAACTACGCGCAACCCCGCGACCGGCTGCGCGGTTTCCACGCCTGGATGTCGGGCCTGATCGCCAGGTTCCCGGACCAGCTGCGCGGATACGTGTACGCCAACCCGTTCGGCGACGACGACCACCTCGAAGGGGTGCGGGAGACCCTGGCGGACCCCGCGTTCGTCGGGCTGATCACCACGTCCAGCGTCCATGGCGAGCTGCTCGGCTCCCCACGCGCCGACTCCTTCTTCGCGCTGGCCGCGGAGGCGGGCGTGCCGGTCCTGGTGCACGCCCCCGCCGAACCGGCCGGAACGGAGCGGGTCGACGAGTTCGGCTTCGTGGAGCAGATCGGCCGGTTCGGCGACGTCACCATGGGCATGGCCATGATCGCCTTCGCGGGATGGCTGGACAAGTACCCCGGTCTGCGACTGATCGGTGCGACCGGCGGTGGCGCGATGGCGCTGCTCCCGGAGCGCCTGCAGACGGCGGCGCGTCCCCGGCACTGGGCCGGGGGCGCACCGCCCCCCGGCCGGGCCGGGGCGGCATCCGCCCCGCCCGCGGACATCGTGCCGGCGGTCGACCCGGCCGCGGCGCTCCGGCGCATGTACGTCGACACGAGCCCGCTCAGCGCGGCGCACCTGAGCCTCAACGCGGAGGTGCTGGGCCCCGAACGGATGCTCTTCGGCACCGACTCACCACCGATGGCGGCGCCGCTCGGGGAGTTCATCCGCATGATCGAGAAACTGCCGGTCGACAAGGCCTCCCAGCAGCTCGTCCTCGGTGGCAACGCCGAGGCCCTCTTCGACCTCAGGAGTCGCCCGTGACCAGCACGCAAGAGGCCGTCACCGCCGCGGAGCGGTGCACCCCCGAGTTCCGGCGAGACCCGCACGCGGTCTACGCCCGGCTCCGGGAGGCGGCGCCGGTCTGCCCCATGCGACCACCGCACGGCAACGAGACGTACCTCATCACGCGGTACGAGGACGCGCGGGCCGCCCTCTCCGACCCGCGGCTGAGCAAGGACATGTACGGGGCCATGGACGCCTACCGGAAGATCTTCGGTGACTCGTCCGTCGCGCTGGACGACAACATGCTCAACTCCGACCCGCCCAAGCACACCCGGCTGCGCAGGCTGGTCAACTCGGCGTTCACCCCACGGCGCGTGCAGGCGCTGCGTCCGCGGATCGAGGAGATCGTCGGGAGTCTGCTCGACGAGTGTCCGACCCGGGAGCCCTTCGACCTGCTGCCCGCGTTCGCGTTCCCGCTGCCGATCACCGTGATCTGCGATCTGCTCGGCGTGCCGCCCGAGGAGCGGTCGCTGATGCAGAGGCTGTCCACCACGGTGGCGCAGACCGGTTTCGACGCGGAGGCCAAGCGGGCCCAACAGCAGGCGGAGGAGGATCTGCACGCGTACTTCTCGCAGCTCGTCGCGGCCAAACGCGACCGTCCGGGCGACGATCTGCTGAGCGCGCTCACCGCGGTCCGGGACAACGAGGGAGGGCTCACCGAGAGCGAACTGGTCTCCACGGCTTTCCTGTTGATGTTCGCGGGGCACAAGACGACCGCGTATCTCATCGGCAACGCCGTGCATCACCTGCTGTCCCGTCCCGCGCAGCTGCGCGCCGTGCGGGAAAACCCGGAGCTGCTCCGTCCGGCGGTCGAGGAGCTCGTGCGCTACGACGGCTCGGTGGAGAGCGCGACGTTCCGGTACGCCACCGAGGACGTGGAGTACGGCGGGGCGCGGATCCCGAAGGGGGCCCTGGTCCAGATCGCGCTCAGCTCGGCCAACCGCGATCCACGGAAGTTCGACGCGCCGGACGAGCTCGATGTGATGCGGCCCGGCAACGCGCAGGACGCCCATCTCGGGTTCGGGCACGGCAGCCACTACTGTCTGGGGGCGCCGCTGGCCCGGCTGGAGACACAGCTGGCCCTGACCGGTCTGTTCGGCCGGTTCCCGAGGATGGCTCCGGCCGATCCCGGCGGTGCGCCGCGGTGGCTGGAAGTGCCCTTCCCCGCCTTCCGCGGCCTCGCGGAACTGCCGGTCGTGCTCGAGCCCACCGGGTGACCGACGCGCCGGCGGAGCGGGCCCGGGTCACAAGGCGTGGGCCCGCTCTCATTCGTCGCTTCGGGGCTTCTCGCTCGGCAGCAACGTCTGGCGGGCCCACAGGCTCAACAGCACCGCCCCGCCGACCAGCAGCGGCACCGGGTCGCGGGACGTCGGGGCCAACGCGTATCCCAGCGCGGTGACCGTGCACACGACCAGGGGGATGAACGCCGCTGCGCCCTCCATGCCCAGGCGCAACGTCGGCCGGCCGGCGACCAGGACGCTCGCCCCGCCGGGCACCCAGGGGCCGGCCGCGACCACCAGCAGTCCCGTGGCGAGGCAGAAGTCGACCAGCCGGTCGGACGGCGAGCCGGGGCCGTGCGGGCCGGCCGTCCACAGCCGCAGGGTGTCGCCGAGCAGGGTGAGGGAGAGCCCGACGCCTCCCATCCAGAGGGTGGCCCGCTGGTCACCCCGTACGAGTCGGCGCAGGGCGAACAGAAAACTGAGGAACACGACCTCCGCGCCCCACAGAACCCCGACCATTCCCGTCCCCACCCGCCAGCCGTCACCGGCCTTCCACAGCAGGACCCAGCCCGTCATGAACACGGAGCCGGCTGTGACGACCCCGTCGAACAGGCGCCGCAGCAGGACGTGCCGACCCGCACCGGCATCGGCCGCGACCACCAGACCGGCCGTCCCCAGCCCGATCGCCAGCGTCACTCCCGTGACCACCACCGGTCCGAGCGCGCCGCGCCCCCACAGAAGGTGTGCCGAGAGCACGTTGACCGCTCCCCGGTACACACCCCCGGACGCCGCGGAACCTGCCAGCAACAGCAGCCGTCTGCGGACCAGTCCGCCCACGCCCCGCGCGCGAAGCACCAGGGAGACCGTCAACACCCAGCAGGCGACGGACGGTCCGGAAGCCACCATGCGTGCCATCGCACTTCCGGTCACCCACCGCCCGCTGACGGTCAGCGCCGCTCCCATGAGGCATGCCGCCCCGATCACTCCCCATGCTTTCGCCGCGGTCCAGCGGCAGCGGTCCACGCGGACTCCGAGTACGTCCGGCGGCTTCCCCAAACCCAACATCCGGTGCGCCTTTCAACCGGCCCCCCGTCCGGATCTTCTCGCCTGACCGTAGAAGATCCGCCACCGGCGCCGAACGGAAAAGCCCGCTCATTCACTCGTACTGCGTAAGGCCCGGTTCGGCCTCCCCCACCCGGGCGCTCGGGAGGCCCGATAATCGGGACGTGGCACCGCTGCTGGCCGTCCTCCGCAGGAACCAGCCAGTGATGAGCCATCCGTTTCCTCCTTGCGCCTGCCGGAAGTCGGCTCGCACGTCATGGCCCGACCCTTCAAGCACGGCCTGACGGCACCCCCGGTGGCGCCTCCCCCCGACGGCACCCTCGTCGCCACCGCCAGCAACGACGACACGGTGCGGCCGTGGAACCCCACCACCCGCCAGCCCATCGGCCACCCCCTCACCGGACACAACGACCCGGTCCGCGCAGTGGCGTTCTCCCCCGACGGGGCCTTGCTCGCCACCGCCGGCAATTGGTCGAGGATGCCGAGGGCTGTGTCGGGTCGGCAGTGGATGCAGGGCGGTACCCGCTGGCGCAGGGTATCGATCGCTTGCTGCCGGGTGCTCGGACGGCACCGGCCGCTCCTGGCCGCCGCCCAGCAGTCACCGGCGTGCACGGCGTCCACATTCGAGCGGTTGAGGCCGTACTGGATCAGCCAGTCCGGCGAAGCCGGCCGCATCTTCTCACCCATGCGCCGCTCCATCCCACGGCGTTCCTCATCGGCGATCCAGCCGTCGATGAGCCGCAGCTGCCGGGCGGCCTGTTTGCACGTCAATCCCCTTGCGAGTCCGAACGGTTGGTCCGACCCCGGACGTCTCGCGGGCCGCAAAATGCGTGGGCATTTTCAACGCCGGGCAACAGGCCGTTCTCGGTGCTGTCGTGCCGCGTACGGTGCGGCGCCACGCGTACCAGTGGAGCGCGCCGATCACCACCAGCACGACAAGGGCGACGAGGGTGAAGACGATGACCACGGCGGGGGCTGTTCTTCATGGCTGGTGTTCTGGGCGATCGGGGCGTGGCCCGGTCGAGCAGGGCGCAGCAGCTGGTCCGGTGCCGCTGCACGTCGCTGACGGAGGCGGCGTCGGAGGGAGGTGTCAGTGGGAGGGGATGCCGGAAGCGCGCGAGGGGACGCCGTCGAGTGCGGCGAGGGTCTCCTTGTCGAGCGTGATCGCGCCCGCCGCCAGGTTCGCCTGGAGGTGGCCGGTGTCAGCGGTGCCCGGGATGAGCAGCGTGTTGGGGGCGTGGTGCAGCAGCCAGGCCAGACCGATCTGGGCCGGGGTGCAGCCCGCGGTCCGGGCGGCAGCGAGCACGGCCGGCTCCTCGGTCACCTTCGCCATGTCCGGGCGGGCGCCGCCGAGCGGGAAGTAGGGCACCCAGGCGATCTGCTCGTCCGTGCAGAGCCGGAGCATGTCCTCGTCGTCGCGGGCCACGAGGCTGTAGGAGTTCTGCACGCAGACGATGCCCGCGGGCAAGGCGCGGCGCAGGATGTCGAGGGTCACGCCGCTCAGTCCGATGGCGCCGATCTTGCCCTGGTCGCGCAGGGCGGCCAGCTCCGCGAGCTGGTCGTCGAGGTCGACCATCTGATCGTCGGGGACGGGGACGGGGGTACGTCCGTCGTCCAGGCGGCGCAGGTTCACCACCGGAATCTGCTCCAGACCGAGGCTGGCCAGGTTGTCCTCGACGCCGGCTCGCAGTTCCTCGGGTCGCTGCGCAACGCGCAGCGGAAAGGGGCCGCCGGGGTCGGGGGCGCCGCCGACCTTGCTGACGACCACGACGCCGTCCTCGTCCCGCAGCGCGTCGCGGATGACGCCGTTGACGAAACCGTTGCCGTACAGGAGTGCGGTGTCCACGTGGTCGACGCCGAGTTCGACCGCGCGGCGCAGCAGGGCGACGGCGGCGGCGCGGTCGCCCTCCAGGCGGCGCAGCTGCATGGCGCCGTATCCGATGCGCGAGACGGTGCGGCCGGCCAGCGGTCCCGCGCCGCCGGGGCGCGGGGCGCCGGAGGGAGCGATTTCGGGGACGGGGGTGCCTTCGAATGTCATGGCGACCTGCTCTCGTGAGACGATGAGAGAAACGGAGGAACCTCCGTTCGACCCACCGTAACATTACCGGAGGTCCCTCCGCTTTGGCTCCGTCCGTAACTCCCCCGCCGCACGTCCCCGACGACACACCCGAGACCGCCAGCCGGCCGGTCCGCCGCGACGCGCGGCGCAACCGCGAAAAGCTCATCGCCGCCGCCCAGGCCGCCTTCGCCACCGCCGACGGCCCGGTCGCCCTGGAGGCCATCGCCCGCCAGGCCGGAGTCGGCATCGGGACCCTCTACCGCCACTTCCCCACCCGTGAGGACCTGGTCGACGCCGTCTACGCCGCCGAACTCGACGACGTCACCGCGAGCGTCGCCACTCTGCTCGACCAGTTCCCCGCCGACCTCGCGCTGCGGGCCTGGATGGGCCGCTACGCGACCTTCATCTCCACCAAGCGCGGAATGAGGGAGACGCTGCGGGCCGGCTTCGGCTCCGGACGCATCGCACCCCCGAGCCGGGAGCGCATCACTGCCACGATCGCCACGATCCTCGCCAAAGGTGCCGAAACGGGCTCGCTCCGCGCGGACGTCGACCCCGAGGACGTCACCACCATGCTCAGCGGCATCTTCGTCGCCATCACGACCAGCGGCCCCACCGAGCAGATCGCCCGCCTCCTCGACCTGCTCATCGACGCACTCCGCCCACGAACCGGCCCGCCCGAATAGGTCGACTCACGCAGACAGCCCGACGCCTGCTTCACAGGTGGTCGCTCATGAAGCACCCGGCCGCCCGGCGGTTCACCTGCGGCGATCATGTTTCATGAGCTGTTGCAAACGACCGGGCGTCTGAAACACCCCCATGAAACAGTCCGGGGTCGTGAGCGACGACTTCAAGCCCGTGGAATCGCACGACTGCCCGATGTCCACCTACGCCGCCCCTGCGGGGTCCCCCTGCCGGACCGGCAAGGGCAAGGTGGCGATCCAGTACCACACCGCCCGCTTCCGCCTCGTGCCCCAACTCGCAAAGGCACTGGGGGTGCCGACTCCCGCCCTACGCAAGCCGGGCTCGGCTCTTCCGGTCAACGAAGTACTGGCGGACCCGCAGCCGGACGATGACCCGGCGAGATCCCAACGGCCTTTCATCCAGCATGCGCTGGTACGTGCTGTGTATGCGTCTCGCGTGCTTACGGCAGCCGGGGCACCGGCCGGGGCGAGCGGTGGACACCGCCTCCACCACAAGGACGTCGGAGGAGTCGGTGACGCACTCCACTCGTACATCGATCCCATCGGATCCCGCCTGACGTGATCAACCGTCAGGAAGTGGCCGTCAGGTGACTGCGCCGAAGCCCTGAGTCTCAGGGAGACGCCGGTGCTCCGGCCGACGACTGGCGAGCGCTGGCTGAGTATCTGGACCGTGACCGCCGTAGCTCCGCCTGACTCGCGCCTGCTGTGGTCGCCCCGGCATCAACGAGGTGCGCACCGCGCACGACGGGCAGCCTATCGCCAACCCGTGCGGCGCCACGGCGGTCACCCTGCGCGCCAAGGACCACGCCTACACGGCTCCCATGACGTTCTTCGGCTACGGTCTGCTGCCCCTGCCCGGCACCGGCGGCGCCCTGGCCGACCGGCCGGGCAGCCTCGCCCACGGTGAGCCGATGGCGCTGGCAGCGGAGCTGGGTGTGAACACCACAGCCACCACCCCGGTGCCCGGCATCACCGCCGAGACCGTCGAGCAGGTGCCGGCAGCCGGAATGCTTCACGACGACGGTTGAGCAGCCCGATGGGAACGGCAAGGTCGGCGGCACCGGCCAGGTCATCCGCGTAGCGGGTGATCCGGGGCTGATTCAGCCCGATCCACCGGCCCACCTCCTTGACCGTGATCCTGGTGCTGTAGTCGGCTGACACCTTCGCCTTCGCCATTGGCACCACCGCTGCCGGGCAGCGCACCAGCATGGCCATCGGCGCCCTCGCCCGTCTGACCGCCGCGGCCCTGGCGTGGCTGTGCGTACCGGCCAAGGCGCCCGTGGACGGTCGGTGACCCGGGGCCGACGGGCCGGCCGTCGGTATCGATGGTCAAGACTTGGGCACGAACGCTTGTGGGCTTCCCGGGGGCGGCGGAACATGGGGCGGATCCCCGCCCACGCCGAGAGCACCCAGGAGTTGCCGGTGGCCGCTGGTCGAACAATCCCCGGGCCGGCCGAGACGCCGGTAGCCGCCCAGGAAGAGCGGCAGAAGCTGCGCAGGCACTTCGGCCGCTTCGACATCCTCTTCTTCCTCCTCTGCACCATCGTCGGAGTGGACACCATCGGCACCGTGGCCTCGTCCGGTGCAGAGGCCTTCACCTGGCTCATCGTGCTGGCCGTCGTCTTCTTCGTACCCTCCGCGTTGCTGACCGCCGAGCTCGGGGCCGCCTTCCCCGACGAGGGCGGTCCCTACATCTGGACCAGCCGGGCCTTCGGACGGCTCGCCGGTGCCGTCAACAACTTCCTGTACTGGATCACCAACCCGGTGTGGCTCGGCGGGACGCTGTCGGTTTCCGCCGTCACCGCCTTCACCATGTTCTTCAACGACGGGAAGGACCTGAGCACCCCGGCCTTCTACGCCTTCACCCTGGTGTTCGTCTGGCTGGGCGTGCTCGCCGCGATCCTCTCCTTCGACGTCGGCAAGTGGATTCCCACCGTGGGCGCCTGGAGCCGCTTCGTCCTGCTCGGCCTGTTCACCGTGACCGTCGTGGTGTACGGCGTCCGGCACGGACTGCACGGCTTCGGAGCCGGTGACTTCTCGCCCACGTACGCGGGATTCGTGGGTCTGGTTCCCGTCCTGATGTTCAACTACGTCGGGTTCGAGCTGCCGAACACCGCGGGCGAGGAGATGACCGACGCCCAGCGGGACGTGCCCTTCGCCATCTTCCGCAGCGCCGGTCTCGCCGTCGTGCTGTACGCGCTGCCGATCCTCGGCATCCTGCTCGTCCTGCCGGTCAAGGCCATTTCCGGTCTGGGCGGGTTCGTCGACGCGATCCGTCAGGTGTTCACCGTGTACGGCGGCCATGTCGCCGCCGACGGCACCGCCACGCTCAGTGGCGCGGGCAGCGTGCTCGGGGACCTCGCCGCGCTCATGTTCATCCTCACGGTGCTGTCGTCCGGGGTCACTTGGGTCATGGGTTCCGACCGTGCCCTCGCCGTCTCCGGCTACGACGGCGCGGCGCCCCGCTTCCTCGGCGTCATCTCCAGCCGGTTCGGCACTCCGGTGCGGGTCAACATCCTCAGCGGTGTGGTCTCCACCGTCGTCCTGGTCCTGGCCCACGAACTGACCGGCGGCAGCGCCGCCAAGCTCTTCGGCGCCGTCCTCGGCCTCGCCGTCTCGACCACCCTCGTCAGTTATCTGGGCATCTTCCCGGCACTCGCGGTACTGCGCCGCAAGGCCCCGGGCGTCTCCCGCCCCTACAAGGCGCCCTTCCCGCGCACCATCAGCGTGGTGCTCACCCTGCTGATCCTGTTCGCCAGTGTGCAGCTGGTCGCCCCCGGACTGGGTGACCACTGGTTCGGGTCCGACTACGCGCCTGACGGCTGGAGTTACGGCGAGCGCTGGAAGTACCTGCTGACGGAGGCCGTCCCGCTCGTGGGGTTCATGCTTCTCGGCGTGCTCTTCTGGGCGCTCGGCAAGCCGACCCGTACCTCGTCCGGCGTCAAGTCCGGGCCGTCCGGGCGCGGCGTGCGCGTGCGCGGATCGAATGTGCATTAATATCCAGAACGCCCGGAGGGTGCCGCCGTTACCGTGAACTGACAGGCGCCTGGCAACAAATGGCGACTCGCCGGGGCGGAACTTCTGAAGACCGGCCAGTTGCGTGTGTGGCCGTATGGAAATCGGGTGGTGCCGACCGCGCCACTGCTCGGTGGCGGTGGCAACCGCCCGTGGCGCTTCTGGTTGGAGCCGCTGTCCGGCGGCCTCGGTCGCCGGGCCTCTACCTTCAGGGAGGCCCCCATGTCGAAGTCTTCTTCCACCGCCTGCGTCGAGCCCGACGTCCCCGGCCCCCGTCGGCTGGGCGGGTCCGAGGCGGTGGTGATCGTGATCATCATCTGTCTGAGCTCCGTGCTGGCAACGGTGGCCGGGATGAGCATCCCCGACGTGCTGCGGCTGCTGGCCGGAGCGGGTTCGGTCGCCGCCCTCGTGGTCGGCCTGGTCACCGGAGCACCGCTGCGGAGCGTGCGCCGGATGCTGGGCGTACTGCTCACCCCACCCGTCTGAGGGCTACCGGGCCCCGCCGGCAGGGCGGTTGGGAACCCGTCCTGACCGACCGAGTCTCTGAGACTCCTCAAGTCCCTTGGCAGTCGCGGAACATGGCGATCACGATGTCCGCATGACAGGAATCGCGGGACTGAACAGGAAACACAACTTCGTGCTGCTCGTCCGGGACTCGGACGTGGTCGCGGCGGCCCTGCGCCAGGCGCTGGCCGAGGCCTCGCCGGAGGACCGTCCGGGCCTGGAGCGGGCCACCGCGCTGGTCGAGTCCACCGCCGCCGCCACCGAAGACCGGCTGCGGGCCCGCTGGGTCCGTTCCCGGCTGGCCGCCGTCGGCTTCACCGGCGACATCGCCTCGGTCTCGGCGATACGTGCGCTGCGGCGGGCGGAGCCCGCACTGAGCCTGCTGGCGGCGGTGCAGTTGCAGAAGGAGGCGGTGGCCCATCCGGAGTGAGGCACGCCGGTCCGCGGGGTGCGCGGCGTCGCCGACGGTGCCGGGAGGCCGTCAGCCCAGCAGGTGCCGTTGCATCCAGTCCGCCGCGGTCCGGCGGAAGAGGCGGCGGTTGTCCGCCCGGCGGAAGTCGTGGCCCTCCTCGCGCAGCACCAGCAGTTCGGCGTCCAGCCCGCGCTCCCTGGCCGCCCGTACGAACTGCTCCGACTCCCCCGGGGGCACGTTGGTGTCGTGTTCGCCGTGCACGGCCAGGACGGGGACGCGCAGGGCGTCGACACGACTCATCGGCGACAGGGCCCGCAGCAGGTCGCGGTCGCGTTCCGGGTGCCCGTACTTGTGGGCTGCCGACTCGGCGATCCACGGTTCGGTGCCTGCGAAGAAGGTGTTCAGGTCGGACATCCCGCAGACCGCCACACCGGTACGGAACAGCTCGGGATGCCACACCAGGGAGGCCATCACCAGGTAACCGCCGTACGAGCGGCCCATCACCGCGAGGCGCCGGGGATCGGCCAGGCCCTCCACGACCACGTGGGCCGCGCACGCGGCGACGTCCTCGATCGCGGCGAAGCGCCCCTCGCCCAGGTCGGCGTCGACGAAGGAGCGGCCGTAGCCGGAGGAACCGCGGATGTCGGGGGCGAAGACGTCCAGCCCCCGGCCGAGCAGCTCGTGGTACAGCGGGTCGAGGACCGGGCGTTCCTGCTCCTCCGGTCCACCGTGCAGATGCAGTACGCACGGCGCCGCCTCGCCCGGGGGCCGGTCCGGCACCCTGTAGTACCAGCCACCGAGGGTGAGGCCGTCACCGGCGACGGGGCGCACGGGGAGCGGCCGTACAGGCGGGCGGGTGCCGGGAACCGCGTCCTCGTCGCGCGAGGACCAGGCGGTCCGCAGCGCCACACCCTGGGGCAGCCACCACACGCCGGGACGCCGCCGGGATCCGGACAGTGCCACGACCGGGGCGTCGGGGTCGGCGGTGGGTGCCAGGCGGGTGACCACCTCGTGGGGCAGTGCCACGGCGCGGGACGGCCCGGCCGCCGGGGCCGGGGTCAGGGCCATGACCTCGAGTTCGCTGACGCCGCGCACGTTCCAGGAGAGCAGGGCGCTGCGTCCGTCGCGGTCGAGGGCCAGCAGTTCCAGGTCACAGTCGGCGCGGGCGGCGGCCACGGCATGCGCCGACCGCTGCCCCTGCGGGTCGAGCCGGAGGGCGAGCAGGGCGGCGTACTCGCGGCCGGTGTCGCTGCGCAGCCACACGGTGCGGCCGTCCGGGGTGAAGCCCCCGATCCAGGGGTCGCCGTCGGCGACCCTGACCGCGCAGGTGACCTCGCGATCACGGGTACGCACCACCAGCGCCTCCCGGCGGCCTCGCGGCCCCCTGCGCAGCAGGGCGAACCCGCCGTCCCGGCTCAGGTCGCACACGCGCAGGGTGGGGGCTCCGCGTTCGCTCGCCAACAGCACCGGTGCGTTTGCGCCATCAGGGTCCACCAGGTAGGCCGCGAGCGTCTTCGGCTCGGCTTCCCGCAGGGCCGCCGTAGTGGTGAGCGGGCTTCCGCCCAGCAGGACGGCACGGCCGTCGCGTTCCCTCGAGTCGCCCGGTCGGGACTGCTCGGGCGGCTCGGACGCCATGGGTTCGGTGACGGTCACCGCGAGGGCCGAGCCGTCGTGCCGCCAGCAGCCCAGGTATGCGGACGTGCCCGGTTCACCGCCGGCGAGCAGCCGCCGTCCGGTGCCGTCGGGGCGTACGCACAGTACCCGGTTGAGTTCCCCGCCTCCTGGGGCGGTGGTGTAGGCGATCCACCGGCCGTCCGGGGACCAGGACACCTCGATCACCGGGTCGAGGCCGGCGTCCAGCAGGTGTACCTCCCCGCCGTCGACGGGGCCGGTCCACAGCTGCGGGACACCGGTCCGGTCACAGATGAAGGCGATGTACCGGCCGAGGGGGTCCACCGAGGGGTACCAGCAGCCGTGCGCCGTCAGGGGCCGCGGTACGTCGTGCGGTGCGGAGGCGTCCGCGAGGAGGACCGGCTCCGGCGCGGGGTGGACCGCCGTCGCCCGGGCGGCGGCGAGCGGTCCGGTGCCCGGCCCGGCTCGGCCGGCCACCGGCGCGGGGTCCTCCCCGTCCCCCGTCGTGTCCCCCGCCTCGAGGACCGTGGCGCCGGGCACGGGCGCCGGACGGCTGCCGCCTCCGCCCGTTCCGGTCAGCTGATCCCGTGCGTCTGCAGCCATATCTCCAGCAGCGCTACCTGCCACAGTGTGTTCGCTCCTCGCCTGGTCCGATGCTCGTTGGGTGCCGCCAGCAGGTCGGCGACGTACTCCTCACGGAAGATGCCCCGGGTTCTGGCCTCGGGTGCGGCGAGGGCGTCACGGACCCGCTGCAGCACCGGGCCGGCCATGTGCTTGATGGCGGGGACCGGGAAGTAGCCCTTGGGCCTGTCGACGACCTCCCGCGGCAGGATCTTGCGCCCGGCGGCCTTCAGGACGCCCTTGCCGCCGTCCGCGAGCTTCAGCTCGGGCGGGCAGCAGGCGGCCAGCTCGACCAGCTCGTGGTCGAGGAACGGCACCCTCGCCTCCAGGCCCCAGTCCATCGTCATGTTGTCGACGCGTTTGACCGGGTCGTCGACCATCATCACGTGGGTGTCCAGCCGCAGATCGGCGTCCAGCGCGGTCTCGGCGCCCTCGGCCGCCATGTGCTCGCGTACGAACTCCGCGGATGCGTCGTGGTCGCACAGGAGGCCGGGCCGGAGGATGTGTGACAGGTCGGCGTGCGACCGGTCGAAGTAGGTGTCGATGTACGCTTCGGCGGCGCGCTGCCGCGGCACACGCGCCATGGCCGGGTACCAGTGGTAGCCCGCGAACACCTCGTCGGCGCCCTGGCCGCTCTGGACGACCTTGACCTCCTTGGCGACCTGCTCGGACAGCAGGTGGAAGGCCACCGTGTCGTGGCTCATCATGGGCTCGCTCATGGCCGCCACCGCTTCGTCCAGGGCGCCGGAGACCCGGTCCGAGGGGACCATGAGCTGGTGGTGCCGGGTGTCGAAGTGCCGTGCCACGAGGTCGGAGTAGTGGAACTCGTCCCCCTCCTCACCGCCCTCCGACTCGAACCCGACGCTGAAGGTCGCCAGGTCGTCCTGCCCCTCGTCGGCCAGCAGGGCCACGATGAGGCTGGAGTCCAGGCCGCCGGAGAGCAACACGCCCACCGGCACATCGGCGACCATCCGGCGGCGGACGGCGGTGCGCAGCGCGTCCAGCACCGCGTCCGTCCAGTCCTCGGCGCTCATCCGGGCGTGTTCGGGGCGACGGGTGTACGCGGGCTGCCAGTAGCAGTGGTCCCGGTGAGTGCCGTCCGGCTCGACGACCCGCACGGTGGCCGGCGGGAGCTTGCGCACCCCGCTGAGGACCGTGTGGGGTGCCACCACGGTCGCGTGCCAGCTGAGGTACTGGTGCAGGGCGACCGGATCGAGCGAGGTGTCGACGCCGCCGCCGGCCAGGAGGGCGGGGAGCGAGGAGGCGAACCGGAGCCGGTCCCGGGTCGGGGCGAGGTACAGGGGTTTGATGCCGAGCCGGTCGCGGGCCAGTACCACCCGCCCGGTGTCCTGCTCCGCGATCACGAACGCGAACATGCCGTAGAAGCGCTCGACGCAGGCCGTTCCCCACTGCTGGTAGGCCTTGAGCACGACCTCGGTGTCGGAGTCCGAGAAGAAGCGGTGACCGAGCGCGCGCAGTTCCTCGCGCAGCTCGCGGTAGTTGTAGACACAGCCGTTGAAGACACCCGCGACCCTGGCCCGCGGGTCGGCCATGGGCTGGGCGCCGCTCTCGGACAGGTCGATGATCTTCAGTCGGCGGTGACCGAGGGCCACCGGTCCCTGGGACCACAGTCCGCGGCCGTCGGGACCGCGGGGCGCCAGCCGGTCGGTCATGCGTTCCACCGCCGCCATGTCCGGCCGTCGGCCCGAGAACCGGATCTCGCCGCTGAGCCCGCACATCAGGGGGCCTCCCTTCGCTGCCCCCCGGACCTCCCTGGTCGTGCGACACAGCTTCGGGGCCGGTGCCGGGGCGGGAGCACATCGGCCCCCGCGGGGCTTGGGTGGTGGGGAGCCGAGGGACGATGCGTGCTGAGCATGGCTGTTCGATTCTCCTTGGTCACGGATCACAGGGGAGGCGCCGAAGGGCGAGGCCGGTGGGTGCGGATCCTGGCGCGGTGGCGGCTAGGCGTGCGGCGCCGGCGGATCAGGCGCTCACGCTCGGGGCCGGGGGCCCGCCCACATACGGGCCCGTGCGGCCGGTGCTGCCGGCCATGGTCGCGCTCGAAGGGTGGATGACGGCGCGCCGCGCCGCTTGTTCCCCGCGGGTCTCGGCCACCAGCAGGTCGATGGCGGCGAGCAGGTCCGTGCGCTGCGCGGCCTGACGCAGCCGGTGGGCAGCGCTGCCGCCGCGAAGGGCTTCCTCGAGCAGTTCCCGTACGGTGTCCCAGTCGCCGGACGCCTCCAGAGCCGGCCGCAGTCTGCCCAGCATCCCGCGCAGTACCACGGGGGCCGGTGCCGCGCACCGGGCCACCGGGTCGACCAGGTGCCCTTCCAGACCGGATCGTGCGGCGCGCCACGTGGCGGCCCGCAGCCAGTCGTGCCAGTCGTGGCGGCCGCCGTGGCCGGGGCGGCCCCGGCGCTCCAGGCACTCGCAGGCGTCGCACACCAGGGCCCGGAACAGACCGGCGACCAGCACCACGGTCTCCACCCGTGGGCAGGCGTCGCAGATGCGCAGTTCGAGCGTCCGCTGGTGCGCCGACGGCCGTATGTCGTGGTAGACCATGCCGGCGTCGCTGATGACTCCCGAGCGGATCAGCTCCGCAAGGGCAGCGTCGTACTCCGTGGCGTCCGCGTAGCAGCCGGCCGGTCCGGCGGTCGGCCAGCGCTGCCACAGCATGGTCCGCCAGCTCGCGTACCCGGTGTCCGCTCCGAGCCAGAACGGGGAACTGGCCGAGAGGGCCAGCAGCGGTGGCAGCCAGGGGGAGACCAGGCACATGGCGCGCACGGCGGTGTCCCGGTCGGGTACGTCGACATGGACCTGTGCACTGCAGATGAGCTGTTCGTCGGCGACCAGACGGTAGTCGTCGGCCATCCGCCGGTAGCGGGGATCGGCGGTGACGTCCAGGGAACGGACGCGGGCCAGGGGCACCGTGCCGGCGGCCACCACCGCCATACCGAGCGTGGTGGCCGCCGCGTCGAGCCGGCGCCTCGCCGCGGCCAGATCCGCGTACAGGCCGTCGAGTGTGCCGTGCACCGCGCTGTTGCTCTCCACCACGGTCTGCTTGAGCTCACTGGTGAAGCCGGGTCTGTCCATACGGGCGAGCAGTTCGCCGGCACGTGGGACGAGCTGTCCGCTCTCCACGTCCAGCACGTGGAACTCTTCTTCTGCCCCGATACATGGTGTCACGGCTTCTCCCCTGTATGTGGTCCATGGCCTGGTCAACGGCCGCCACCGGGTTGATCCGACGGACGGTGTCCGCCGGTCGGCGTGGTCCGAGTGCCCCGGATCGGCCGTTGACAAGCCCGTGGACCGGCACCGTGTGCCGGGGTCCTCCCAGATGAGCGGACACGGGCGGCTACGACGCGTCGCAGTCGGGGGGACGGTCCTCCGAGGCCGGCCGCGGTGGACGGCCGAATTGGACCTGGACCTTTTCGAAGCCCTTGAAGACCTCGGTGGCGGCATAGGTCTGGTAGGCGCGCCGGTCGCCGGGGCTGAGCCGCACCCGGTCGGTGAAGGGGGTCAGCAGGCTGCGCGGCCACAGGCGCATGGTCCGTACCGCGCTCACCTCCGCCGTCAGCAGGAAGACGAGCGCTCCCAGGTAGAGCCAGGCCAGCAGACCGAGGACGATGCCGAACATGCCGTAGGTGGCCGTGGCCCCGCGCAGGACGTGGTTCACGTAGTAGGAGCCGCCCCATTGCAGCACCTGCCAGGCGCAGGCGCCGCCGAGCGCGGCGCCGTACACCTGGCGCAGGGGAAGTCGGCGGTGCGTCAGCACCTGGTGGCTCACCAGGAGCAGGAACGCGTTCAGGGCGACCGCCGCGACGACGGCGGCGACTCTGGCCCCCGTCGCGAGACTGGTGCCGAAGACGGTGGCCGTCGACACCACGGTGGAGAGCAGAGTCGCTACGCACAGGCCCACCGCGAGTACGGACAGGAACAGCAGCCCCTTCAGACGGGAACGGAAGGGGTCCGACCGGGCGTGCCGGGGCACGGCCCATATCTTGTTGAGGGCGTGCTGCGCGGCCTGGGCCACTCCCAGAGCCCCGTAGAGGGTGCCCGCCACCCCCAGTCCGAGTGCGACGCCGCTGCCCTGCAAGGAGTGCACGCTCCTGCCGATCTGGTCGCCGATGACCGGGAACTCCCGGAGGGCGGAGTCGAGGAAGCGCTCCTGCATGGCCTGGCTGCCGCTGAGCAGAGCGCCGAGAACGGCGACGAGGATGAGCAGCAGCGGGAAGAGGGACACGAAGGCGTAGTAGGCGAGCAGGGCGGCGAGATAGGTCCCCTGGTCGTCGTAGAACTTGTAGACCACGGCAAGCGGAAGCCCCGCCCAGCGGTGGCACCGCTGGTACGCGTCGACTCGTGCCAGGACTCCCATCTCGGATCTTCTCCCGCCGACCGGCGCGAACCGGCCCGATGGACATCCGCACCAGAACCAGTACCCCGTCCGGGGCAGGAACCCACGGCCATGCTAGGTCGCGATGGTGGCCAGTCCGGCGATGCCGATGAGGTAGACGACGATGGCGGTGATGCTGTCCACGCCCATCCGCGCGAACTGGCGGCGGGGCCGGAAGACGAGGCCCGTCATGTAGACGACGGTGAGGATGATGCCGAGGGCGGTGAGGTAGATGTCGGTGTCGTGCGCGGCCGGCAGGACCGGCTTGCCGGAGATGACGGCCGCGGGGAGGAACAGCACGGGCAGGAAGGCGTTGCCGCCGAAGATGTCGCTGACGGCGAGCTGGTAGTCACCGAGTTCGGTGGAGGTCAGGCCGGTGCTGATCTCGGGGAGCGAGGTCGCCGTGGCCAGGACGGTCGCGCCGAACAGGACGCCGCTCAGCCCTTGCCGGCCGAAGAACTCCTCGCCGGTGCGTTCGATGACGACGCCCGCGACGAGTGTCGCCAGGGCCGCGACCGCGAAGACGAGCCCGGCCCGCCGGGAGCCGACGCCCTGGTCGGTGGCGGCCTTCTCCTTCTTCCCACGGGAATGTCCGCGCGGCTCGGGCTGGTTGTCCGGGGCGTCACCGCCCTCGCGCCAGGGCAGACCGCGGCCGGCCCGGTTGAGCAGCAGCAGGCCGATCAGCCACAGCACGGCGATCGCCAGGGACGCGGGGGCCACTCGGGCGGCGTGCAGATCCGGGGAGAGCTGGGTGCCCATGACCACGACGGCCAGGACGACCACCACGAGTGCGCCCTCCAGGACCAGTTGAAGGCTGGCCGCCAGACGGGTCAGCGGGGCCCGCGGCCGGACCCCGGCGGCGTCGAGAACGGCCAGGACGACGGTCTGGATGGCGATCCCGCCGAGGATGTTGCCGACGGCGACGTCGAGTTGACCGGC
This sequence comes from Streptomyces sp. NPDC001348, assembly GCF_053597535.1. Classification (NCBI taxonomy): domain Bacteria; kingdom Bacillati; phylum Actinomycetota; class Actinomycetes; order Kitasatosporales; family Streptomycetaceae; genus Streptomyces; species Streptomyces sp. NPDC001348. The sequence continues at coordinate 184,624 of NZ_JBSFIK010000006.1, forward strand.
CAGGGCGGCCGAGACCGTGATGGCGATCTCGGGCAGGTTGGTGGCGATCGCGAGGAGGACGAGCCCGCCGAGCGCGCTGCCCAGGTGGAGACGTTCGGCCAGCACGTCGGTGGTGTCGGACAACTTGATGCCCGCGTACCAGATGACGGCCGCACTGGCCACGAACAACAGCAGCAGCACAGGAGAGCTCAAAGATCCCATGGCGCGGCGAGTACCCATTGGTGGCGTCGCACGGCATGCGCATTTCCCGGTACGGGCACGGGGGGTGACGCCCGGCCGGGTTCCCGGTCGGGCGTCACCCCCCGGCGAGGCTCAAGTCGGCTGGGCGACCCGCCTTCTGATCACGAGCCGGATGCGGTGGCGGCCGGTTCGACCACCTGCGTGTCCGTCGCGGTGGTACCGGCGAAGTCCGTGTCGCCTCCGTAGGCCGCGGTGATGGTGTACGGGCTGCCCGCCGCATCGGTGTAGACGTGCGTGGCGTCGGCCACACCGCCCGTCACCGTCGCCGAAACCGTCCCCGACCCGTCGCCGAAGTCGAAGGTCACCGTCCCCGTCGGCGTCCCCGCACCCGGAGAGGTCGCGGACAGCGTCGCCGTCACCGTCACCAGGTCGCCCTCCACCGACGGATCGGGCGAGGAGGTCACCGTCGCCGTGGCCGTGGCCTGGTTCACCGTCTGCGTGTCCGTACCCGTGGCACCGGCGAAATCGGTGTCCCCGCCGTAGGCGGCGGTGACGGTGTACGGGCTGCCCGCCACGTCCGTGTAGGCGTGGGTGACCGTCGCCGTTCCTCCGGCGAGGGTCGCGGTGGCGGCCGCCGACCCGTCACCGAAGTCGAGGGTCACCGTCCCCGTCGGCGTCCCCGCACCCGGAGCCACCGCTGCCACCGTCACGGTGAACGTCACCGGTTCACCCACCACCGACGGATCGGGCGAGGAGG
>NZ_JBSFIK010000006.1:185657-295706 GCF_053597535.1 Streptomyces sp. NPDC001348
CACCGTCCCCGTCGGCGTCCCCGCACCCGGAGCCACCGCTGCCACCGTCACGGTGAACGTCACCGGTTCACCCACCACCGACGGATCGGGCGAGGAGGTCACCGTCGCCGTGGCCGTGGCCTGGTTCACCGTCTGCGTGTCCGTACCCGTGGCACCGGCGAAATCGGTGTCCCCGCCGTAGGCGGCGGTGACCGTGTACGGGCTGCCCGCCACGTCCGTGTAGGCGTGGGTGACCGTCGCCGTTCCTCCGGCGAGGGTCGCGGTGGCGGCCGCCGACCCACCGAAGTCGAGGGTCACCGTCCCCGTCGGCGTCCCCGCACCCGGAGCCACCGCTGCCACCGTCACGGTGAACGTCACCGGTTCACCCACCACCGACGGATCGGGCGAGGACGTCACCGTCGCCGTGGCCGTGGCCTGGTTCACCGTCTGCGTGTCCGTACCCGTGGCACCGGCGAAATCGGTGTCCCCGCCGTAGGCGGCGGTGACGGTGTACGGGCTGCCCGCGGTGGTGGCGTACGCATGCGTGACCGTGGCCACGCCGCCCACCAAGGTCCCCGTCGCGGCCGCCGACCCGTCACCGAAGTCGAAGGTCACCGTCCCCGTCGGCGTCCCCGCACCCGGAGCGGTCGCGGACACCATCGCAGTGACGGTCACCGGCTCGCCCACCACCGACGGATCGGGAGAGGACGTCACCGTCGCCGTGACCGCTGCCTGGCTCACCGTCTGTGTGTCGGTTCCCGTCGACGGGTTGAAGTCGCCGTTCCCGCCGTAGGTGGCGGTGACCGTGTACGGGCTGCCCGCGGTGGTGGCGTACGCATGCGTGACCGTGGCCACGCCCCCCACCAAGGTCCCCGTCGCGGCCGCCGACCCGTCACCGAAGTCGAAGGTCACCGTCCCCGTCGGCGTCCCCACACCCGGAGCGGTCGCGGACACCGTCGCAGTGACGGCCACCGGCTCGCCCACCACCGACGGATCCGGCGAGGACGTCACCGCGGTGGTGGTGTCCGCCACGTCGACCGTGTGGGGGTCGGTGCCCGAGGAGCCGGCGAAGCCGGGGTCTCCGCCGTAGACGGCCGTGATGGTGAACGGGCTGCCGGTCGCCGTGCTGTAGGTGTGGGTGGCCGTGGCCGTGCCGCCCACGACGACTCCCGGGACCGGTGTGGAGCCGTCCCCGAAGTCGAAGGTGACGGTCCCGGACGGCGTTCCCGCGCCCGGAGCCGTCGCTGTCACCGTCGCCGTGGCCGTCACCTGCTCGCCCACCACCGACGGGTCGGGGGATGACGTCACCTGGGTCGTCGTGGCCGACTGGTTCACCGTGTGGGTGTCGGTGCCGACCGACGGGCCGAAGTTGCCGTTGCCGGTGTAGATGGCGGTGATGACGTGTGCGCCGACCGTCAGGGCGGTGGTGGTGACGGTGGCGGTGCCGCCGGTGACGGGCGCGGTGAGGACCGGGCCACCGCTGATGACGAAGAACATCGTCCCGCCGGGCGTACCGGCTCCGGGGGCGTTGGGCGTCACGGTGGCGGTGATCGTCACCTGCTGGCCGAAGACGGACGGGTCGGGGGTCGAGGTGACCGTGGTGGTCGTCTGGGCCGCGATCACGGTCTGGGTGTCGGTGCCCGTGGATGCGGTGAAGTCGGCGTTCCCGCCGTAGGTGGCGGTGACCGTGTACGGGCTGCCGGATGTGGAGGTGTAGGTGTGGGTGACCGTCGCCGTGCCGCCGACCAGCGGCACGGTGTCGGCCGGTGACCCGTCCCCGTAGGTGACGGTCACGTTGCCGGTCGGTGTTCCGGCGCCGGGTGCCGCGGCGGCCACCGTCACGGTGATTCCGACCGGTTGGCCGACCATCGAGGGGTCGGGGCCAGTGGCGACGGTGGTGGTGGTTCCCGTCGCTTCCACCGTCTGGGTGCCGGTGCCCGTCGAGGCGGTGAAGTCGGCGTTCCCGCCGTAGGTGGCGGTGACCGTGTACGGGCTGCCCGACGTGGAGGCGTAGGTGTGGGTGGCGGTGGCCGTACCACCCGTGACGGCCGCGGTCTGGGTGGGGCTGCCGTCACCGAAGTCGAAGGTGACCGTGCCCGTGGGCGACCCGGCACCCGGAACAACGGCCGCGACGGTGGCGGTGAACGTCACCGGCTGCCCCACCACCGACGGATCCGGGCTCGACGACACGGTGGTCGTGGTCCCGGCCGCGGTCACCGTCTGGGTGTCCGTGCCGGTCGAGGCGGCGAAGTCGCTGTCGCCTCCGTACGTCGCCGACACCGGGTACGGGCTGCCCGCGGTGCTGGTGTAGGTGTGGGCGGCCGTGGCCGTGCCGCCGACGACCGGCACCGTCACCGTCGGACTGCCGTCACCGAAGTCGAAGGTGACCGCGCCCGTCGGGGACCCGGCCCCCGGAGGGGTGGGGGCGACCGTGGCGGTGAACGTCACCGGCTGCCCCACCACCGACGGATCCGGGCTCGACGACACGGTGGTCGTGGTCCCGGCCGCGGTCACCGTCTGGGTGTCCGTGCCGGCGGCGGGCAGGAAGGAGGCGTCACCGTTGTAGACGGCGACGACGGTGTACGGGCTGGCCACTGCGGTGGTGTACGCGTGGGTGGCCGTGGCGGTGCCCCCGGCGACCGGCACCGTCACCGGCGCGCTGCCGTCACCGAAGTCGAAGGTGACCGTGCCCGTCGGCGACCCGGCCCCCGGAGGGGTAGGGGCGACCGTGGCGGTGAACGTCACCGGCTGCCCCACCACCGACGGATCCGGGCTCGAGGTGACGGTGACCTGCGTGCCGGCCGCGGTCACCGTCTGAATGTCGGTGCCCGTCGAGGCGGCGAAGTCGCTGTCCCCGCCGTAGGAGGCGGTGATCGTGTACGGGCTGCCGGACGTGGAAGCGTAGGTGTGGGTGACCGTCGCCGTGCCGCCCGTCAGGGTCACCGTCTGGGCCGGGCTGCCGTCGCCGAAGTTGATCGTGACGTTCCCCGTGGGCGTGCCGGTCGCCGGTGCGACCGGTGCCACCGCGGTGGTGATGGTCACCGGCTGGCCGGCCGTCGACGGGTCCGGCGCGGACGTCACCGTGGTGGTCGTGGCCGCGGGGTTGACGGTCTGGGTGTCGGTGCCCGAGGAGCCTGCGAAGTTGCCGCTCCCGCCGTAGGTGGCGGTGATGGTGTACGGGCTGCCGGACGTGGAGGTGTAGGTGTGGGTGACCGTCGCCGTGCCGCCCACCAGCGTGCCGCTCTGGGTCGGTGACCCGTCGCCGAAGTCGAAGGTGACCGTGCCCGTCGGTGTCCCCGCACCCGGCGCCAACGGCGTCACGGTCGCGGTGATGGTCACCGGCTGCCCCACCGTGGACGGATCCGGTGCGGAGGTCACCGTCGTCGTGGTGGCCGCGAGGTTGACGGTCTGGGTGTCCGTGCCCGAGGACGGGACGAAGTTCACGCTGCCGCCGTAGGTGGCCGTCACCGTGAACGGGCTGCCCGCGGTGGTGGTGTAGGCGTGCGTGGTCGTGGCTGTGCCACCGACCAGCGGCACCGTCACCGGCGGCGCCCCGTCCCCGAAGGTGAAGGTGACCGTCCCCGTCGGTGTCCCCGCACCCGGAGCCGTCGGCGTCACGGTCGCGGTGAGGGTCACCGGCTGCCCCACCACCGACGGGTCCGGGCTGGAGGACACCGTCGTGGTCGTGGCTGCCGGCAGTACGGTCTGGGTGTCGGTGCCCGTGGACGGGTTGAAGGCCGCGTTCCCACTGTAGGTGGCGGTGACCGTGTACGGGCTTCCGGCGGTGCTGGTGTAGGTGTGGTTGACCGTGGCCACACCTCCGACGAGGGGGACCGTCAGCGACGACGCGTCGCCGAAGGTGAAGGTCACCGTGCCCGTGGGCGTGCCGGTCCCCGGGGGCACCGGCGCCACGGTGGCCGTGAAGCTCACCTGCTGTCCCACCACGGACGGGTCCGGCGAGGAGGTCACCGTCGTGGTCGTGGCCGCCTTGCCCTGGACGGTCTGGGTGTCCGTCCCGGACGACGGCAGGTAGTTGGCGTCCCCGTTGTAGAGCGCGGTGATCGTGTGGGAGCCGGGGTTCAGCGTGCTCGTGGTGACCGTCGCCTTTCCTCCCACCAGCGGCGCGGTCAGCGTCGGCCCTCCGCTGATGAAGAAGGTGACGGTTCCGGTCGGTGTTCCCGTGCCCGGTGAGACCGGCTGCACCGTCGCCGTGATCGTCACCGGCTGGCCGGAGGCCGACGGATCCGGTGTGGATGTGACCGTCGTCGTGGTGGTCGCCTGGATGACGGCCTGGACCGTGGAACCCGTCGAGGAGGTGAAGTTGGTGTCACCGTGGTAGGTGGCGGTGACCGTGTGGTTTCCGACGGTCAGGTTGGTGACCGTCGCCGTGGCGGTACCGCCCACGACGGGCGCCGTCACGGTCGGCCCGCCGCTGACGGTGAAGGTGACCGTTCCCGTCGGAGTCCCCGCGCCGAGCGGGATGACGGTCGCGGTCAGCGTCACCGGCTGACCGACGACCGATGGATCCGGCGATGTGCTGACCAAGGTTACGGTTGCAGGCATGAACGCGGCCCTCCGATGAGATCGAGGCTGTCGGGGCCGTCTCTCGTCCTCTCACTGCCGGGGGCCGCTGCCGACGGTGACGGATGCAGGGCACCACAGACCGCCGTCCCCCGACAGGGAGATGGGCGGCTCCGTCGGTTCCACCAGTACGCGCCCGGGCGGTTTCGACACGCCAGAGCCATGACCCCCAATCCCCCGAACTGCCGAGCGTGCGGGCCGCGCGAGCCGCGCGCAGACGGCCCACGACACCGGCGCGCAACTGGCGACACGCGCCGGGTGGTTGCACCGCGGTGCGGGCGCGGAAGGCGCGGCGGCGGGCCTGCGAGGTACGCCGTCCGTATGCTCCGGCGTCAGGGGACGACGGCGGTCGCCGCTCGGCCCCGCCGTACGATCCTCCGTTCACGGACGCGGATCCGGGTACCTGAGTGGTGCCCAAGGGACACTTGGGGCAGTGACCGACGAGCGTACCGGGAGGCGAGGGCTGTGATCGCCGTCAACCCGACGGACAGTGCGTCGCTGCTCGCTGCCTTCGGCGCGCTGGGTGTCCTGGCGGTGGTGTTCGCCGAGTCGGGCCTGCTGGTCGTCGGTTTCTTCCTGCCGGGTGACACGCTGCTCCTCCCCGCCGGGGTGCTGTGCGCGGCGAGCGGTGACCAGTCGCCGCGGCTGGAGCTGTGGCAGGTGCTGGTGTGCGCGGGCGTCGGCGCCGTGGCGGGCGGCCAGGTGGGCTATCTGCTCGGCCGCCACGGTGGGCGGCCTCTGCTGGCCCGTACTTCGAAGCGGCGGGTGAAGGAGGGGGCGGCACGGGCCGAGCGGCTGCTGGCCCGCTACGGATACGGCAAGGCGCTCGTGATCGGCCGCTTCGTTCCGATGGTGCGCACGGTGCTGCACCCGGCGGCCGGGGCGCTGGGGGTGCCCGCGCGGACGTTCACCGTCTGGCAGACCGTCGGCGGACTGCTCTGGTCGCAGAGTCTCGTACTGGCCGGATACCTCCTGGGTTCGGCGGTGTCGCACGTCGACGACTATCTGCTGCTGTTCGTCGCCGTGATCGCCGTCCTCTCAATGCTGCCGCTGCTGGCGGAGGCCCGCCGATCACGGCGGGACCGTTCCCGCTCGACGGGGTGACCCGACGTCCGGTACGCATGCGGGTTTCGGGGTACTCCGTTCCCGACGAACCAGCTCCGGGCGACTACGGACGGGCCCGTTCCGTCGGGTGAGGACAGTCATGGCTGCCTTCGAGGACGCGGTCGATCTCCACTTCATAGGCGATGCGACGGTCCTGCTGCTACGGCGAGCTGACCCTGCTGACCGACCCCAACTTCCTCCACCGCGGCGAGCGGGCACACCTGGGGTACGGCCTGGTCAGCCGCCGGCTGACCGAGCCGGCCGTCGACGTGCGGGAACTGCCCCGGATCGACGGCGCCGTCCTGTCCCATCTGCATGGTGATCACTGGGACCGCCGGGCCCGACGGCACCTGGACCGGTCGGTGCCGATCGTCACGACTCCGCACGCCGCACGGCATCTGCACACCTGGCAGGGGTTTCGCCGGGCATGCGGGCTGCGTACATGGGAGAGCTGCACCCTGCGGCAGGGCGGCGCGCAGGTCCGCGTGACCTCCCTGCCCGGACGGCATGCCCCTGCACCCCGTGCTGCGCCGCCTGCTGCCCCCCGTGATGGGCAGCATGCTGGAGTTCGGCCCCCTGAACGGGCCGGTCCGTCTACGGTTGTACATCTCCGGCGACACGCTCGTCTTCGACGGGCTGGAGGAGATCGGACAGCGCTTCCCCACCGCCGATCTGGCCGTGCTCCACCTGGGAGGCACCACGCTTCCCGGTGGTTTCGTCGTCACCATGGACGGTGCCCAGGGCGCCGAACTCGCGCGGCGCCTCGACTGCCGGCGCGTCCTGCCCGTGCACTACGACGACTACACCCGCTTCCGCTCCCCCCTCGACGACTTCCTGGCGAAGGCACGAGAACTCGGGCTCGACGAGCGGCTCGTACACTGCCCTCGGGGACAGCACACCCGGGTACTGCGGGGTGAGCGACCCGCTGTGCGCTGAGGCACCGCCAGGGTCCGACGCAGAGTGGTCGACGGGCAATCGTGTCCGCCTCAGAAGAGCAACCACAGGGCGGCCGCCGCGGTGAAGCCGGCGCAGACAGCCAGGGTCAGACCCACACAGCGCCGTCGCAGCATCCGATAGCGGCTCTCGTACTCGGCACGCAGGGACAGGCACCGGGCCGCGATGCGTTCGAGGTCCTTCCGAGCGCGCTGAAGGGTGTCGGCGACGTAACGCTGCTCGATCTCCGCGCGCTGTGACGTGGTCAGCCATTCCACGGGTCCGGCGAACTCCCGCGCCCGCTGCTCCGCCTCCGCGATCCTGGCGTGCCACAGCAGGTATCCCTCCACCTCGTTGCCCAGGTCGCTGTCGGTTCCCAGCCTCGGCAGTTCGTTCACGTGCGTCCTCGGCCGGTCACTGCCGGGCTCCGTGGGCCTCGGCCTCGGCCAGCGCGATGTCGGGGTGGTGCAGGTCGAACGCCGGGGATTCGCTGCGGATCCGCGGCAGGGTGAGGAAGTTGTGCCGCGGCGGCGGGCAGGAGGTCGCCCACTCCAGTGAACGGCCGTAGCCCCACGGGTCGTCCACGCCGACCGGCTCGCCGTACTTGGCCGTCTTCCACACGTTGTAGAGGAACGGCAGGATCGACAGGCCGAGCACGAAAGAGCCGATCGTCGACACCGTGTTCAGAGTCGTGAAGCCGTCCGCGGCCAGGTAGTCCGCGTAGCGGCGCGGCATACCCTCGGCACCCAGCCAGTGCTGGACCAGGAACGTGGTGTGGAAACCGGTGAACAGCGTCCAGAAGGTGACCTTGCCGAGGCGCTCGTCCAGCATCTTGCCGGTGAACTTCGGCCACCAGAAGTGGAATCCCGCGAACATCGCGAACACGACGGTGCCGAAGACGACGTAGTGGAAGTGCGCCACCACGAAGTACGAGTCCGAGACCTCGAAGTCCAACGGCGGCGAGGCCAGGATGATGCCCGTCAGACCGCCGAAGAGGAACGTGACGAGGAAGCCCGCCGCCCAGAGCATCGGCGTCTCGAAGGACAGCGATCCCTGCCACATGGTGCCGATCCAGTTGAAGAACTTCACACCGGTCGGGACGGCGATCAGGAAGGTCATGAAGGAGAAGAAGGGCAGGAGGACGGCGCCGGTGACGAACATGTGGTGCGCCCACACCGTCGCGGACAGCCCGGCGATCGAGATGGTGGCGGCGACCAGGCCCGCGTAGCCGAAGATCGGCTTGCGGGAGAAGACCGGAATGACCTCGGTGATGATGCCGAAGAACGGCAACGCGATGATGTACACCTCCGGGTGGCCGAAGAACCAGAAGAGGTGTTGCCACAGCAGGGGGCCGCCGTTCGCGGCGTCGTACACGTGGGCGCCGAACTTGCGGTCGGCCTCCAGGGCGAAGAGGGCGGCCGCCAGGACCGGGAAGGCCAGCAGGACCAGGACACCGGTCAGCAGCACGTTCCAGGTGAAGATCGGCATCCGGAACATGGTCATGCCCGGGGCGCGCATGCAGATGATCGTGGTGATGAAGTTGACCGCACCGAGGATCGTGCCGAAGCCGGAGAAGGCCAGGCCCATGATCCACATGTCGGCGCCGATGCCCGGTGTGCGGATGGCGTCGGAGAGCGGGGTGTAGGCGAACCAGCCGAAGTCGGCGGCGCCCTGCGGGGTGAGGAAGCCACCGACGGCGATGAGGGAGCCGAACAGGTAGAACCAGTAGGCGAGCATGTTCAGCCGGGGGAAGGCCACGTCCGGAGCGCCGATCTGCAGCGGCATGATCCAGTTGGTGAAGCCGGCGAACAGCGGCGTCGCGAACATCAGCAGCATGATCGTGCCGTGCATCGTGAACGCCTGGTTGAACTGCTCCTTGGAAATGATCTGCAGGCCCGGGCGGGCCAGTTCGGCACGCATGAGCAGTGCCATCACGCCGCCGATCAGGAAGAAACCGAACGACGTCGACAGATACAGGGTGCCGATCGTCTTGTGATCGGTGGTCGTCATCCACTTGACCACGACGCTGCCGGGCCGCCTGCGCCTGACCGGCAACTCACTGTCGTAGGTCGCGGTCGGATCTTTTGCGTCGTCGAGAATGCTCACAGGTCTTCCGTCTCCCGATGCTCGCGGTTCGCCCACGGCGGTCACCGGTCATCCTGGCGTCACGGAGCACCGGTTGGCGCCCTGAGCGGTCGGGACTGCGCCGATCGCGTGACGGTGACACACGACTGGAGTAATCGGGTTTCCCCGGCAGGAGAACTCCGGGGCGCACAACCCTGCCCATGTGCGCGCGGATTGTGCTCCTTGCGCGCTTACCCGAACAGGCTAATGAGGTCTTGCCGATGCGGCCAGTCGGGTGAGTTAGTGAAGGAGTCCTACCGGTGGGCTGCCCATCCTCTCCGGGAGAGCGGCTCCGTTGTGCGCCTACTTCCGTGGTCGGCAACAACACGGTGGGCTTTCCGGGAGCGGGCGGTCGCCAGCACAGCGTGCGGAGATTCCTCCGCAAGGCGAGGTGATTGTCGTGCCGACCGCCCCCGACATCGATGCCCCCGACGTGTGGGCCCTTTCCGCTCCGTCCCGTATCTCCCCCGATCAGGGCCCTGCCGGTGGTGGAACGCGGGTGACCATCACCGGCTCGCACCTCAGCGGCGCCACGACTGTGCGCTTCGGTTCCCGCAGCGCCCAGGTCTTCACCGTGGTGAACGACGCGACCATCATCGCGGTGAGCCCTGCGGGAAGCGGGGCGGTCGCCGTCACGGTCACCACGCCTGGGGGTACCACCACACTCGGGGAGTTCGTCTACGAACCGCCGCCCGGCCTCCAGTCGGTGCGTCCCGGCGGCGGACCACTGTCGGGCGGCAACACGGTCGTACTGAAGGGGGAGAACCTGCTCACGGCGAGTTCGGTGCGGTTCGGCGCCGGCGTCGCCGTGCCGACGGTGGTGTCGGATCAGCAGCTGACCGTGGTGGTCCCGCCGGCTGCGGCTCCGGGCACCGTGCCGGTGACGGTGAGCACCGCCGGCGGCGTGAGCAACCCGGTACCGTACGTCTACAGTCCCACGCCGACGATCTCCGGGGTCTTCCCTGCCTCCGGAAGCACGGCCGGCGGGAGCGTGGTGGTCATCACCGGTTCCGGGCTCTCCCAGGTCACCGGTGTCACCTTCGGCGGTCTGCCGGCCACGTCGTTCCGCGCCAACTCCGACACCCTGATCATCGCGGTGGTCCCGGCTAGGGTGCCGGGACCGGCGGACGTCACGGTGATCACGCCGGGCGGCAGCACCACCGCGACCGGGGCGTACTCGTACGACATCCCCACGTCCACGACGGTGGGCTCCTCTCCGGATCCCTCGGTGACCGGCCAGCAGGTGACGGTCACCGCGACCGTCGCGGCGGGCACCCAGGAGGCCGGCACCCCGACCGGGACGGTCACGTTCGACTTCGGCGACGGAACCGCCCCCGTGTCCGCCCCGATCAGCGCCGGCACCGCCACCGCCACCCATACCTACGCGTCCGCCTCGGGCAGCCCCTACGGGATCACCGCCACGTACAGCGGGGACACCTCCTTCCTCCCGTCCTCCGGCAGCACGGCGCACACCGTTCACCGCGCCGTCACCGTGACCAGCACGACCTCGACGCCCGCTCCTTCGGCCGTCGGCCAGGCGGTCACCCTCATCGCCCGCGTCGTGGTCGCACCACCCGGAACCGGCAATCCCACCGGCACCGTCACCTTCACCTTCGGCGACGGCAGCCCCCCGGCGACCGCCGCCGTGGTCAACCACGTCGCCACCCTCACCCACACCTACAGCGACACCGCCGGCAGCCCTTACACCCTCACCGCCACCTACGACGGCGACAGCGACTACGCGCCCTCCACCTCCCCTGACGACAACCACGTCGTCACCGCCACGGTGGCGGCGACGACCACCACCCTCACCTCCTCCCCCAATCCTTCGGTCGCCGGACAGCGGGTCACCTTCACCGCCACCGTCGCCCCGGTCCCCCCGGCCACCGGCACCCCCACCGGCACCGTCACCTTCTCCTTCCGGGAGAACGACTCCACCACCGTCCCCCTCAACCCCGACGGCACCGCGACCACCAGCCGCGTCTACCCCACGACCACCGGCAGCCCCTACGCCCCGCTCGCCGTCTACAACGGGGACACCCGGTTCAGCTCCTCCAGCGACGTCATCCTCCAGACCGTCGGTCCCGCCGCCACCGCCACGACCGTCACCACCGACGCCAACCCCTCGGTCACCGGCCAACCCGTCACGGTGACCGCCACCGTCGCCCCCCTGCCTCCCGGAACCGGCACTCCCACCGGCACCGTCACCTTCACCTTCGGCGACGGCAGCCCCGCGGTGACCGCGCCGGTCACCGCAGGCACCGCCCGCACCACCCACACCTGGACCGCGGTGACAGGCAGCCCTTACACCGTCACCGCGACCTACAACAGCGACGTCAACTTCGCGACGTCCAGCGGAACCACCAGCCAGACAGTCACCCGGGCCGACACCACCACGAGCGTCACCACCAGCACCAATCCCTCGGTGGCCGGCCAGCCGATCACCGTTTCCGCCGCCGTCGTACCCGTCACCGGGCCCGACAGCCCCGCCGGCAACGTCGTCTTCACGTTCGGCGACGGCAGCGACGACGTCACGGCCCCCGTCATCGCCGGGGTGGCCACCACGGCCCACACCTACCTGCACACCTCCGGCAGCCCCTACACCATCACGGCCACCTACAGCGGCGACGCGAATTTCACCGGGTCCAGTGGCACCACCGGTCAGACCGTCGGCACAAGCGCCACCGTCACAGCGGTCACCACCGCGCCGAGGCCCTCCGCGGCCGGCCAGCCGGTGACCCTCACCGTCACCGTCGGAGCATCTTCCCCGGGCTCGGGGGCGCCGTCCGGGACCGTGAGCGTCGACTTCGGTGACGGCACACCGCCGGTGGAGGCTTCGTTGACCGGGGCGGCGGCGGTCCTGATCCACACCTACGCCGGCACGATCGGCAGCCCGTACGTCATCACCGCGGCCTACGCCGGCGACAGCGACTTCGCTCCGTCCAGCGGCACCGGCACCCAGACGGTGAGCCGGGCCTCGACCGTCGTGACGGTGGCCGGGGCTCCCGACCCGTCACTGGCCGGCCAACCGGTGACGTTCACCGCGACCGTCGGTCCGTCCGCCGGCACCGGCGCCCCGTCCGGAACCGTGCGGTTCGACTTCGGCGACGGCACGTCGCCCGCCGTGGTTTCCCTCGTCGGGAGTGTGGCCACGGTCCAGCACGCCTACGGCTCGGCCTCCGGCGGGCCGTACACCGTGACCGCCGCCTACTCGGGCGACACCGACTTCACGGCGGCGAGCGGCGTCACCACGCAGACCGTCGCCCCGGCCCTCACCACCACAGCGGTGAGCACCTCGCCGGACCCGTCGACGACCGGCGGACAGGTGACCGTCACCGCAACCGTGACCGCCGTCCCGCCCGGCGCCGGCAGCCCGACGGGAACGGTGACGTTCGACTTCGGCGACGGCACCACCCCCGTCTCCGCCCCGGTCACCTCCGGCACCGCCACCACCACCCACGCCTACGCGTCCACCTCCGGCAGTCCTTTCGCCGTCATCGCCACGTACAGCGGTGACGGTGACTTCACCGGCTCGACCGGCAGCACCATCCAGACGGTGAACAAAGGGGGCTCCACCACGACGGTGAGCGCTTCACCGGACCCGTCGGTGACCGGTCAGCAGGTGACGGTCACCGCGACCGTCACAGCGAACAGCCAGCAGGCCGGTCCCCCGACGGGAACGGTGACGTTCGACTTCGGCGACGGCACCACCCCCGTCTCCGCCCCGGTCACCTCCGGCACCGCCACCACCACCCACGCCTACTCCGACACCGTCAGCAGTCCCTACACCGTCACCGCCGCCTACAACGGGGACAACGCCCTGCTGTCCTCCTCGGGCACCACGACGCACACTGTGCAACGGACCGCCACGGTGACGACCGTGTCCTCGACGCCGGACCCGTCCCCGGTCGGCCAGTCGGTCACCCTGATCGCCCGCGTCGTGGTCGCTCCGCCGGGAACGGGCAACCCCTCGGGCACGGTGACCTTCAGCTTCGGCGACGGCAGTCCCCCGGCCACCGCGACCCTGGTCAACCATGTCGCCAGCGTCACCCACACCTACGCCGACACCGCCGGCAGCCCCTACTCCGTCACCGCCGCCTACAACGGCGACTCCCAGTACGCTCCTTCCACTTCCCCGGTCGGCAGCCACACGGTCTCCGTCACCGCGGCAGCGACCTCGACCAGACTCACCTCCTCTCCCAACCCCTCGGTCACCGGACAGCGGGTCACCTTCACCGCCACCGTCGCCCCGACCCCCCCGGCCACCGGCACCCCCACCGGAACCGTCACCTTCTCCTTCCGCGACAACGACGCGACGACCGTCCCCCTCAACCCCGACGGAACCGCGAGCACCAGCCGCGTCTACCCCACGACCACCGGCAGCCCCTACGCCCCGCTGGCCACGTACAGCGGTGACAGCCGCTTCAGCTCGTCCAGCGACGTCACGGTCCAGACCGTCAACCGGGCAGGGACCACCACGACCGTCTCCACGAACGCCGGCCCCGCCGTCACCGGCCAACCCGTCACCATCACGGCCACCGTCGCCCCCCTCCCGCCCGGAGCCGGGGCTCCCACCGGCACCGTGACCTTCACCTTCGGCGACGGCACGCCGTCCGTCACCGCCCCCGTCAGCGGCGGAACCGCGACCACCACCCACACCTGGACCGCGGTCGCGGGCAGCCCCTACACCATCACCGCCACCTACAGCAGTGACGCCGACTTCGCCACCTCCAGCGGCACCACCAGCCAGACGGTGAACCGGGCAGCCACGACCACCACGGTCACCACCTCGCCCCGCCCGTCCGTGACCGGCCAGCCCGTGACAGTGACCGCGGCCGTCACCGCGAACCCGCCCGGCACGGGCACTCCGACCGGTACCGTCACCTTCTCCTTCGGTGACGGCAGCCAATCCGTGACCGTCCCCGTCAGTGCCGGAACCGCGACCACCAACCACACCTGGACCGGGGCCGCCGGCAGCCCCTACACCGTGACCGCCTCCTACAGCGGTGACAGCGACAGGAGCCCGTCGTCCGGGACCACCGCGCACACGGTGAGCCCGGCTGTCACCAGTACGTCGGTCGCCCTCTCCCCCAACCCCTCGCGGACCGGCCAGACCGTTACCGCGACCGCGACGGTCTCCGCCGTCTCCCCCGGCGCCGGCACGCCGTCCGGCACCGTCACCTTCACTTTCGGTGACGGCTCCAGCGTCACCTCGGCGCTCGGCGCCGGCAGCGCCACCGCCACCCATGCCTACGCCACCCGGGCCGGCAGTCCGTTCACCGTGAAGGCGGCCTACAACGCAAGCTCCGACTTCGCCGCCTCCAGCGGGACGGCCACCCAGACGGTCAACCAGGCCGCTACGACCACCGCTCTCACCACCGGCCCCAATCCCGCGGTGACCGGACAGCCGGTGACCTTCACCGCCACCGTCGCCGTCGTCTCCCCCGGTACCGGCAGCCCCACCGGCACGGTCACCTTCAGCTTCGGCGACGGTACACCCGCGGTCACCGCCCCCGTCTCCTCCAGGACGGCCACCACCACCCATGCCTACACCAGGACCACAGGCAGCCCCTTCACGGTCACCGCCGCCTACAACGGCGACACCGGCTACTCCCCGTCGACCACCAGCAGAACGCAGACGGTCAATCCCGCGGCCACCACGACCGCGATCTCCGTCTCGCCCAGCCCGGCCACCCACACCCAGCCGATCACCGTCACCGTCACCGTGGCACCCGTCTCCCCCGGCGCTGGCACCCCCACCGGAACCGTCACCGTGGCGGTCAGCGGCGAGAAGACCCAGACCGTCCCGCTGGTCTCCGGCACCGCGTCCGTCGGGTACCCACGCCTGACCAAGGGAGTGCACACGGTCGACGTCAGCTACAGCGGCGACACCAACTACAGCTCCTCCACCGCCGGCACCACGGAAACCGTCACCTGAACCCGCTGGCGCCGGTCGCCTCCTTCAAGTGATCCTGGGGCGCATGGAGTTCCTCTGCCATCACCGCGACCGGCCCGGCTCCGTGACGTTGCGCCACGAGTTGGTGGAAGAGCACTGGTCCTACATGGACCGGTACACGAAGGAGATGATCGCCCGAGGTCCGACCCTGGCGGACGACGGGGAAACACCGACCGGAAGCGTGCACATCATCGACCTGCCCGATCCCGCCGCCGCCCGCGCGTTCGCCTTCGACGAGCCGAACTACCAGGCCGGCGTCTACCGGGACGTGCTGCTGCGACGGTGGCGCAACATGCTCGGACGCACCATGTGGGACTTCCCCGGCGGCCGGACCGGCGGCAGCCGGTACCTGGTGATCGGCCTCGGCACCGGGCCGGCCGCCGACCTCGTGCCACCGTCCGACCGGGACGAGCTGATCGCCTACGGGCCCCTGCTGTCGGACGACGGCACCGCCTGGCTCGGTACGGCGGCACTGCTTCGGGCACCGGACCGGCAGACGGCATGCGCCGTCCTGACTCCGGACCGGTACGCCGACATCGAGGTGCACAACTGGCAGTTCGGGGGGCGGTCATGACCTGAAGACACGGGAGCCCGACTCCCGGTCAGTGCGGTGCGCGCAGCCCTGCGACGAGGAGCTCGACCATGCGGCGTGCGTCATAGCGGGGATCATGGTCGGCGCCGATGCAGAGGTTCCCGACGCCGCGCATGAGCGCGTACGCGTCCACGTCGGAGCGGATCTCGCCGGCGGCGGCCGCGGCGTCCAGCAGCTGGGTGCACACGGGCACGAGGCGGTCGAGGAAGTAGGCGTGCAGCGTTTCGAAGCCGGCGTTGTCGGACTGCAGCACGGCGGCGAGTCCGTGCTTGGTGACCAGGAAGCCGACGAACCGGTCGATCCACAGCCCCAGCGCGGCGTGCGGGGTCGGGCTCGTCGCCAGCAGGGCGGGCCCGGCCTCGGCGCACGCCTCGACCTGATGCCGGTAGACGGCGATGATGAGATCCGCGCGGGTGGGGAAGTGACGGTAGATCGTCCCCATCCCGACACCGGCCTTGGCCGCGATGTCCCGCACCGGCGCCTCGACCCCCGACGTGACGAAGACCGCGGCGGCGGCGTCGAGCAGGGTCTCCTTGTTACGCCGGGCGTCCGCCCGCTCGGCCCGCGCTCGCCCCGCGCCCTCGTGGCTGCCGTTCACCGCGACGCTCCCTCCTCCACCGAGCCCGCACTGCTCGGGACATTCTCCCACGGCCGGCTGACCGGATCCTCGTTCCGCATGGTTGCGGAACAACGACGCCGGCTTCCGGCACCTGCGACGTCATCTCCGCGGCCTGGCCTCCGCCGGTGCCCGGCACATCACCGGCCGGACCATCCACGTCGACGGAGGGGCCTGCACGACACGGTGAGCGATCAGTCAGGCCCGGTAACCCGGCGTTCCACGGGCCCGCTGCCCGATCATCGGCCTAACATGCCGGAATGCAGCCACACTTCACCGGTACTCGTCCGGTCACCGACGAGGCTCCGGCCTCAGCCGCCTTCCACGCCGAAGCCCCCGCGCCCCGGGACCAAGGGTGACCCGCATGCCGAGGCCTTCCCGGCTCGGGCTCTTACGCGACCCGGACTTCGGGCGTCTGTTCGCCGCGACCGCCCTCGGCCAGCTCGGTGATCGCATCATCTTTCTGGCGTTGCCTCTGGTCGCCATCGTCGCCTTGCGGGCCGACGAGTTCCAGGTCGGGCTGCTCACCGCGATGACCACGGCGGGCTCGCTCCTGGTCGGGTTACCGGCAGGCGCATGGGTGGACCGTATGCGCAAGAGATCGGTGATGATCAGCACCGATCTCGCGCGGGCGCTGGTCCTGGCGACGATCCCGGTGGCATGGTGGGCGGGCGCTCTGACGATCTGGTGGCTCTACGCGGTCGCGTTGGTCCATGGGGTGCTGACCGTTTTCTTCGACGTCGCGTACGTCAGTTATCTGCCGCACCTGGTGGGCCGCAGCAATCTCGTCGAGGGGAATGCGAAGCTCTCGGCCATCCGATCGGTCACCAGTATCAGTGGGCCGGGGATGGCAGGACCGCTGGTCGGCCTGGTCGGAGCCCCCGCAACACTTCTGGTGAGTTCCGCCGGGATGACCATGTCCGGGCTTCTCGCCCTCGGCATCCGCACACGCGAACAGAAGCCGGAGCCGAGTGAGCACCCCCGCCTCGTGCGGGACATCAGAGAGGGACTGAAATTCGTTCTGAAGCATCCCTCGCTGCGCGCCGTCATAGTGGCGGATGCGATATTCAACCTCTTTCTGGTCGTATACCAGACCATGTTACTGGTGTTCCTGGACAGGGAAATGGGCCTCGAGGCCTTCGGTATCGGCCTCATTCTGTCCGGGATGGGATGCGGCGCCCTGCTGGGCGCACTCCTGGCGACCAGGATCTCGAGACGGGTCGGGCAGGGCCGGGTCATCTGGCTGGCACCGCTCGTCACCTGCCCCTTGACCGTCCTGATGCCGCTGGCACATCCGGGTCCGGGCGTGTACGCGGCCGCGCTCGGACTCGCTTGCCTTTCCCTGGGCGGAGTCGTCCGCGTCGTGGCTCAGTCGAGTTTCCAGCAGGCCCTCACACCGGATCGGCTCCTGGGCCGGATGAGCGCGACGGCCCGGTTCGTGTCCTGGGGCGGCATTCCGCTGGGCGGCCTTCTGGGCGGAGCTTCGGGCTCGGCGTTCGGAGCATCGGCCACATTGTGGATCGGGGCGGCCGGCATGACACTGAGTGTGCTCCCGAACTTCCTGTCACCGCTTCGCGGCATGCGCGAACTACCTGAAACAAAAAATCCCGAGCCGGCCACTCTCTGACAATGCCGGTGCGCCCCACCTGTTTGCGCAATCGTGCAGAGGGACATGGTCCGCGTGCGGCGGGAAAGGCGCAGACGTGGACGGGAGTGAGCTCTGGCAGGGAGGGCCGGGATGGATTGGCGTACGTTCGCGCAGCAGATGGCCTCGATGGCGCGCCTCCTGCTGGCGGAGGAGTCGGTCGCTGCCACACTGGCGCGGATCACTTCCTCGGCCGTCGAACTCGTCGAGGGCTGTGACGCGGCTGGAATCCTCCTCCTGCACAGCAGGCAAGTGGAGACGCTCGCCCCGACGGAGAAGCTGGTCATCGACAGCGACCAGCTCCAGGCGCGGCTCGGTGAGGGGCCGTGTTTCGACGTGGCCTCCCGCTCGGAGGGAGAGCGGGTCTACCGCATCGCCGATCTCACCGAGGCGCAGCCTCGCTGGCCCGCGTACGCTCAGGGCGCCCGGGAGCTGGGGGTGGGCAGCATGATGGGCTTCTTGCTGTTCACCGAGGACGAGGACCTGGGCGCGCTCAACGTGTACTCCCGTAAGCCGGGCGCGTTCACCGAGGCCGGCGAGACCGCGGGCTGGCTGCTGGCATCCCATGCATCGGTCGCCTTCTCGAGCGCCCGCACCCACGCGCAGATGGAGCAGGCCGTCGCCACCCGCCATGTCATCGGCGAGGCGATGGGCATCCTGATGGGCAGCCACCGCCTCACCGAGGACGAGGCGTTCGACGTGCTGCGCCGTTACTCCCAGGAGAACAACGTCAAGCTCCGGGAGGTCGCCGGGCAGGTCTGCGAGAAGGGCGGCCTTCTGTGACGGTCGCGCCCGGTACGACCGGCCCGACGGCCAGGATCCTCGCCGCACGCGATCGCCTCGTCGTCCGACGCGTTCCGGGCGCGGGCGCCGCACCGGTGTTCGCGGACCGGAGCACCGGGCAGCCGGGCAGCTGACGAACCGCTCGGCAGAGGGAGCCCTGCTTCCTCCATGACCGCGGTGTCGCCGTCCGCGGACCCCTCGGTGGGCCGGCCGGCCGGTGACATTCACCGCCGCCGTGACCGCGGAGCCGCCGGGTGCGGGGACCCCGTCGGGGACGGTCACCTTCGACTTCGGTGACGGCACCGCCCCGGTGACGGCCCCGCTGTCCGGTGGGACGGCCGCCGTCTCGCATCCCTACACCGGCACGTCCGGCGCCCCGTACGTCGTCACCGCCGCCTACGACGGTGACGCCGACTTCTCCTCGTCCACCGGCACCGGTACCCACCTGGTCGGCCGCACCGCGACCACCATGACCGTGGCGACGTCACCGGATCCGTCGGTGACCGGTCAGCCGGTGACCGTCACCGCCACGGTCACGCCCGTGGCTCCGGGCGCCGGCAGCCCGACCGGGACGGGGACCCTCGACTTCGGTGACGGCACCGCGCCGACGGCGCTGCCGTTGACCGGCGGCGTGGCCACGGGCACGCACACCTACGCCGCGGCGGGCAGTCCGTACAACACCGTCATCGCCACCTACGGCGGCTCGGCCGACTTCACGGATTCCGCCGGGACCGACTCCCAGACCGTGCTTCCGGCCTCGACCAGCACCACCCCGACCACGTCGCCGGATCCCTCGGTGGCCGGTCAGCCCGTGACCCTCACCGCCACCGTCGCCCCTCTCGATCCCGGCGCCGGCAGCGCCTTCCCCATCACCGCGACCTACAACGGAGACACGAACTTCACCACCTCCACCGGCACCGACACCCAAACCGTCAACCCGGCCGCCACCACCACAACGGTGACTTCATCGCCCGACCCCTCAGCAACCGCCCAGTCGGTCACCATCACCGCAACGGTGGCACCGGTGGCACCCGGTGCGGGCACGCCGACCGGCACGGTCACCTTCACCTTCGGGGACGGCTCACCGTCCGTCACAGCCCCGGTGAGCGGCGGTGGCGCCACCATCACCCACACCTACGCCACGACGCTCGGCAGCCCCTTCACCATCACCGCCGCCTACAGCGGCGACACCGCCTTCACCACGTCCACCGGCACCGACACCCAAACCGTCAACAAGGCTGCCACCACCACGACGATCGTTTCCTCACCCAACCCCTCGTCCCCCGGCGGCAAGGTCACGGTCACCGCGACGGTGACCCCGGTCGCACCCTCGACAGGTACGCCGACCGGGACCGTCACCCTCGTCCTCGGCGACCGCAACCCACAGGTCATCAGCCTCGTCAACGGTGTGGCCACCACGACCTTCAACCCCATCAACCGAGGTTCCTACAGCATGAGCGCCTCCTACAGCGGCGACACCCACTACGCGTCCTCCACCGCGACCGCCACCCACACGGTGACCTGACCCGGAAGGTTCAGGTCAGCCCGCCGCAACCGGCCCTAACTCGCCGTACGGCGGATGCGGCCCTCATACCGCTTCTCCAGCTCCAAGTTGCTCTCGAACCCGCCGGGCACGTTCGCCGACACGTACACCGGCGGGCGTTCCCCGGCGGCGAGGAGGAGCGAGGTCGCCTCGGCCACCGCCAGCTGGACCAGCATCACGCCGGTCAGGGTGGACAGGGCGCAGACGGCGCCGCCTTCGGGGAGGTCGAGGAGGGCGTCGCCGCGCGGGGCCCCGTTGTCCAGGACGACGTCGGCGATGTCGGCGAGCTTCTTGCCGCTGGGATGACCGGCGGGGACCGCCCGGGTGTGCGTGACCGAGGTGATGGCCAGTACGCGGTGGCCGTGCTCCTTGGCGTGCAGGGCCATCTCGACGATCACGTTGTTGACGCCGGAGTTGGAGATCACGACGAAGAGGTCCTGGGGCCGCGGGGCGGCCAGGTCGTAGATCCGGGCGGCCACCCCGGCCTCCCGCTCCAGCAGCGGGTCGTCGAGGCTGCTCGGTGCGGCGCCGCCGTACAGGACGAGGTCGGCCATGCTCAGCCGGTTGGTGGGGACGAACCCGCCCGCGCGCCCCGCGAGTTCGAGGACCACGGCCTGCGAGTGGCCCGTGCCGAAGGCCTGGACGACGCCGTCGGAACGCACGCAGTCGGCGATGAGCCGGGCGGCTCGGGTCACGTCGTCGCGGGAGGATTCGGTGATGTGCTGGAGGATGACCAGACTCTCGGTGGCGAACCGCTGGGCGCTCACGGGATCGACGGACACTCGGACTCCCCACTGATGGATTGAACCACCCTGTATGCGACACTCGATGAATCAATAAATCACAGCCGGTCCTGGTATTCAATCCGTGTCGTCAACGGTGACTGGTACCTTCTCCCCATGCCTCCGACCGATGTCACCGCACTGATCCGCACCGAACTCCCCCGCCTGGCCGGTTCACTGCGGAAGGTCGGCGAGTTGATCCTGGAGGATCCGGCCGCCGTCACCCACTGCTCGGCCGCCGAACTGGGCCGGCGAACCGGTACCTCCCAGGCGACGGTGACCCGCTTCTGCCGCGCCATCGGTCTCGACTCCTACCAGCACCTGCTGATAGAGCTGGCCCAGGAGCGCGGCCGCGGCGAGGTCTCCGACTGGGGCAGCGCCGAGATCGGACCCGAGATCTCCCCCGACGACGGGCTGGAACGGGTCGTACAGGTGGTGGGCAGCGCGGATCTGCGCGCGGTCCAGCAGACCATCGACCGCATCGACCTCGACGCGATCGAGCGCGCCGCCCAGGCCGCCGCCCGCGCACGCCGCATCGACGTGTACGGGGTCGGCGGCAGCGGGGCCGTGGCCCAGGAGACCGAGACCCGTTTGTTCCGCATCGGCTGCGCGGTACGCGGCTGGACCGAGGTGCACGGCGCCGTCACCTCGGCCGCCCTGCTCACCCCGGCCGACGTCGCCATCGGCATCTCCCATTCCGGGGCGACCCGCGAGACGCTCGAACCGTTCGAACTCGCCAAGGAGCGAGGTGCCACCACCGTCGCGATCACCGCCGACCCACGCTCCCCGCTCGCCCGTGCCGCCGACGTACGGCTCGTCTCCTCTTCCTCGGAGACCAGCTTCCGCACCGGCAGCATCGGTGCCCGTCACTCGGTCCTGGTCCTCATCGACTGCCTCTACGTCCGGGTGGCGCAGCTGTCCTACCAGCGGGCGAGCGCCTCCCTGGCCCTGACGGACCACATCGCCGGACAGCACGCGGTCAAGGCGCGCCGCTCACGCTGACCATGGCCGGGACTGCATGAATGAACCACCAAAAAGTAAACACCATGGTTGTTTGAATCATCTCCTCGGTGTCAGGATGGGGCTCCCCCTGAGCACGTAGGAGCCCCATGCGTGTCACCTCTGTCGAGTCGACCGAGCTCTTCGTCGGTCCCGTCGAGCAGCCGCGCCAGGTGGTGGCCGTCGGAATCGGGCACGAACCCGGCCGCACGGTGCGCCTCACCGTCGAGGGCACCGGTGTCCGCGGCACCTGCGCGGCCGTCCCGGGCGCCGACGGAACGCTGCGCGCAGAGGTACCGGTCAGGTCCGATCTCCGCCCCGGCGACAGCACACAGGTGCGGATCACGGCCGAGGACGCGGAAGACCCGGCGCGCACGGCCGGGCACACCGCGACCTTCACCGCCGCCGAACCCGGCTGGACCATGTTCATGGTCAGCCACTTCCACTACGACCCCGTCTGGTGGAACACCCAGGCCGCCTACACCGAGACCTGGGACACCGCCGACGACCCGGCCGCCACGGGCCTGCCCGCCCGGACCTTCGACTCACGCGGGCAGTCCGGGATGAGCCTGGTGCGGGCCCACTGCGACCTGGCACGGCGCGACCCGGCGTACACCTTCGTCCTCGCGGAGGTCGACTACCTCAAGCCGTACTGGGACGCCTTCCCCGAGGAACGCGCCTTCCTGCGCCAGCTCATCCGCACCGGCCGCGTGGAGATCATGGGCGGCACCTACAACGAGCCCAACACCAACCTCACGGGCGCCGAGGCGACCGTACGCAACGCCCTGTACGGCGACGGCTTCCAGCGTGGGATCATCGGCGCGTCCCCGCAGACCGCCTGGCAGCTGGACGCGTTCGGACACGACCCGCAGTTCCCCGGCCTGATGGCGGACGCGGGGATCAGCTCCAGCTCCTGGGCGCGCGGGCCGTTCCACCAGTGGGGGCCCACGCTGTCGGTGTTCGGCGAGGAACCACGTGACCCCGAACGGATGCAGTTCCCCTCGGAGTTCGAGTGGATCGCCCCCTCGGGGCGCGGGCTGCTGACGGCCTACATGGTCAACCACTACGGCGCGGGCTGGGCGATCGACAACGCGCCCACCCTGCCCGAGGCCGAGGCCGCGGCGTACCGGCTGTTCAAAGGGCTCAAGCAGGTCGCGCTCACCCGCAACGTGCTGCTTCCCGTCGGCGGTGACTACGCGCCGCCCTGCCGCTGGGTGATGGACATCCACCGCGACTGGAACACCCGCTACGTCTGGCCCCGCTTCGTCAGCGGCATCCCGCGCCACTTCTTCGCCGCCGTACGGGCGCAACTGGAGGAGGAAGGCCGCACGGCCTCTCCCCAGACACGGGACATGAACCCGGTCTACACCGGCAAGGACGTCTCGTACATCGACACCAAGCAGGCCCAGCGGTACGGCGAGACGCTGCTCGCCGACGCCGAGGCCTGGGCGACGCTGGCCTCGCTGGTCGCCGGGCACCCGTATCCGGACGCGGCCCTCGACAAGGCCTGGCGGCAGCTGGTCTACGGCGCCCACCACGACGCCATCACCGGCTCCGAGTCCGACCAGGTGTACATCGACCTGCTGACGGGCTGGCGCGAACTGTACGACCTGGCCGAGGCGGTCCACGCGGACGCCACCCAGGCCATGGCCGACCGGGTCGCCCCGGACCGCTCGCCCGACCTCGTCGTCTTCAACTCCGCGACCTGGGAGCGCCGGGACGTGCTCACGGTGACGGACCCGGGCCTCGTCCCGGTGGACGACACCGGCGAGCCGCTGTCCGCCGTACGCGAGGACGGGCGGCTCCACGTCGTCGTACCGGGGGTGCCCGGCATGGGTTTCAGGGCCCTGCCGCTCGCCGAGGGCACCGCGGCCGGCTGGGTGCCCGGCGAGGGCTCCGCGATCCGCAACGAGTTCTACGAGGTGACGGTCGACCCCGCGCGCGGCGGCGGCGTCAGCAGCCTGCGCGCCCTCACCGAGGGCGGCCGCGAACTGTTGCGGGCCGGCGACATCGGCAACGAGCTCGTCGTACAGGAGGAGTACCCGCGGCACCCGCGCTTCGGCGAGGGGCCCTGGCATCTCACGCCCACCGGCACCACGGCGGCCCGCAGCCGCGACGTGCCGGCTTCCGTGACCGTGGAGCACTCCCCCGCCGGCTCCCGCGTCACGGTCACCGCCGATCTCGGAGTCTTCCGCTACACCCAGCGGCTGACCCTGTGGAGGGGCGTCGACCGCCTGGACGTCACCACGGGCGTCGACGGCTACGACGGCGCCGACCGGCTGATCCGGGTGCGCTGGCCCTCCAACGTGCGGGGCGGGCTGCCCGTGCACGAGGTCGCGGACGCGGTGGTCGGGCGCGGCTTCGGTTTCGTCGAAGTGGACAGCGAGCGGTTCCCGTGGACGCTGGACAACCCGGCGAACACCTGGTTCGGGCTGGGGTCCACCGCACGGGTCGCGGTCCGGGACGGCACCGGGACCCTGGTCGGGCACCGGTCCATCGGGGTCGCCGAGCTGGTGTTCCCCGGCTGGGACCAGGCCGGCGAACTCGGCACCCCCCTGGCGGCCGCGCTCGTCCGCGCGGGTGTCACCGCGACCTCGACCGTCGCCGGCGGCCCGCGCTACGGCGACCTGGAGGTCGATTCCAACCTCCCCGACGTCCGTATCGCCGTCGGCGGCCCGGACCGCAACGTGGTGGTCGGTGAAGCGCTCGGCTGGGATCCGGCCGCCTCGCGCGAGCTGCGCCGACAACTCGCCGCGGACGGGGTCGCGGCCGTGTGGGTCGCGCCCCGCGCCTCACTGCGGGAGGAATGGGTGCCCGGCGCCGACCTGCGCGATCTGGAGCGGCTGCCGCTGCTCGTGGTGGCCGGTGCCCGCCCCGAGGACGACGCCAAGGCGGTCGACGCGCTGATCGCCGACCTCGACGGAACGGCGACGCTGCGGGCCACCGCCGCGGGCGGGGGCGAGGCGCTGCCGCCGGGCGACGCCTGGGACGGGCGCGGCTTCGCGGTCCTCAACCGGGGCACGCCCGGCTGCGTGGTCACCGCCTCCGGTGACCTCTACATGTCGCTGATGCGTTCCTGCACGGGCTGGCCGTCCGGCATCTGGGTCGATCCGCCGCGCCGCACGGCCCCCGACGGGTCCGCGTTCCAGCTCCAGCGCTGGTCCCACACCTTCGAGTACGCCGTCGTGGCCGGTGCGGGCGACTGGCGCGAGCAGCGGCTGCCGCAGGCGGGGCACGCCTTCAACCATCCGCTCACCGCACGGCTCAGACGGTCGTCGGAGGTCGCCGACCTGCCGCGGACGGCGACTCTGCTGGGTCTGGAGCCCGCGGGCGACGTGCTGCTCGACGCGCTGAAGCCGGCCGGCTCGCCGCTCGCCCGGGGCAGCGTGGCCACGGCGGATCCCGGGCGCGGGCTCGCGCTGCGGATGCACGAGGTGAACGGGCGGCCGGTGCGGGCGCGGGTGCGTGGGCCACGGTCGTGGACGGAGGGCGCCCGGGCGGACGTCCTGGAGACGCCCGGGGAACCGCTCGCACCGGACGGACAGGGGGACCTGCGCGTCGGGCTGACCGGGTTCGAGGTGGCCACGGTCCTGGCCTCGCCGGCCCACGGTCCGGAGCGGTCCCGTGATCCGGGCATCGCCGCCCACGAGCCCGCACAGCCCGTCTCCACCCGCTACTGGCTCCACAACTGCGGCCCGGCGCCCCGCGGCAACCTGCCGGTCGCGGTGTACCTCTCGCCGGCGGCGCTCACCGTCTCCGGCCCGGTCACCGCCACCGTCCGGGTCGCCTCGGAGCTGACCGACGCGCCCGTGTCCGGCACCGTGAGCCTGCAGGCACCACCCGGATGGTCGGCCGAGCCCGCCGAACTGCCGTACGCCCTGGGCCCCGGTGGCTTCACGCTCGCCGAGGTGACGGTGACCCCGCCGCCGGACGCCGTGCCGGGCAGGCACTGGCTCGCCGCGCGGCTGTCGTACGGCGGACAGCGATTCGAGGACGTCGTCGCCCTCGATGTGCCGGGCGAGGTCCCCCGCGGCGGGCCGGACGGGCGTACGGGCCCGACTCTCCTGGCCCGGCTGGGCGTCGAGCGGATCGCGGTACGCCGGGGCGAGCGAGTCCGCGTCCCGGTGATCCTGCGCAACACCACCCGCGGGCCGGTCGGCGGCACCCTGTGGGCGGTGTCGTCCTGGGGCACCTGGGCGGGGATCGGTCCGGGCTGCCAGGGCTTCGGCGTGGCCCCGGGGGCGCGGCTGGAGTGCGGGATCGAGGTGGACGGGGCGGCGGTGCCGCCGGGGTCGTACTGGCTGATGGCGAAGGCCGCCTGGCACGGGTGCGTGGCCTACACGGCGGCCGTGGTGCTGGAGGTGACGCCGTGAGCGGGCCCGCGCACGGGCCCGGGGAGCACCTTTGCCCGCCGGAAGGCGCCGCGGCGCTGGTGTGCGGCGAGACCGTCGGCAAGGACCGTGTGGAGGTGCTGCTGGCGTCCGTACCGCCCCGCGGACGCGACGCTCGCCCCGAGTCGCTCGCCCGGGCCGAGCGGCAGCGGCGCCGGTGGGCCACCCAGGTGGTGGTCGTGGACGAACTCGCCCGCCGGGCCTGCGCGGAGCGCGGCTCGCCGCCGCCCCAGGAGGTGCCGCCGGCCCGGCTGCCGGCCGTCCCGGAGAGCGACGTCGCCGACCTCGGCAGCATCGTCGCCACGGCGCTCGCCCGGTCCCCGGCCGCACGGGCCCTGCTCGCCGAACTGGAGGCCGAGCAGGAGGTTCCCGAGGCAGTGGTGCGGGAGTACTACGACAACAACCCGGACCGCTTCCTCACCAGCGGTGCGCTGCGGCGCGGTGTCGAGCCCTTCGGAGGGGCGACGCCGGAGGACTTCCTGCCGTACGAGCGCGCCCGCGAGGGTATCGAACGCGAGCTGCGCCGGGCTGCGGGCCGACGCGCGTTCCTCGACTGGCTCGACCTCGGCCGCTCCGGGGTGGTCTACGCCGAGGGGCACGAGCACCCCGGCGACCCGACGCAACCGGACCACGATCACCGGCACTGATCCGCCTCCGGACGGCGGGCGATGCGTCCCGGAACCCAAAAGCAACACGGCAACCCATTGACCTCCGATGAATTCTGGTCCACCTTTTCATCAATCAACCTCCAAGTTGGTGATTTGAACCAGCTATCCCGCTCCGCCGCAGGAGGGCACCCATGCGCGCAAGCAGACTTCCCGGATCCCTGGCATGTCTCGTTGTCCTGTCGTTGACGGCCGCCGGCTGCGGCCTGTCCGGCGGCTCCGGCAGCGGGGATGCCACCGCCGGCGGCTGCAAGGTCGACAAGGCCAACGTCGGGTCCGGCAAGCTCTCCGGCGACGTCAAAGGCGGGATCACCTTCCAGACCACCAACCTGAAGAAAGACTTCGGTGACTTCTTCAACGGGGTGATCAAGGCCTTCCAGGCGGCCCACCCCGGTACCTCGGTCAAGTGGATCGACGACCCCGGCGACAACACCTTCACCCAGCGCACGGTCGCCGACGCCCAGGCCTGCACGTTGCCGGACGTCATCAACATCAACGCCCCGACCGCGACCGCCCTCACCAAGGCCGGCTACCTGCTCGACCTGGGCGTGAAGGACCCGGACGCCGCGAAGCCGTTCGTCCCGTCGTTCTGGAAGTCCGCCACCTTCAAGGACGCCTCCGGGAAGGCGATCCACACCACGCTCCCCTGGTACACCGGCGGTGTACTGCTGACGTACAACAAGGACCTGCTGAACAAGGCCGGGGTCGATCCGGCCAAGCCCCCGAAGACCCTCTTCGGGCTGTTCGCCGACTACGAGAAGATCGCCAAGGCGGCCGACGGCAAGTTCTACGCGACGATGGCCAACCCGATCTGGCGCATCCCGGCCGACTTCGACCAGATGAACATCAAGGTCCTTTCCGCGGACGGCAAGTCGGCCGTGTTCGCCGACGACCCGCGCACCACCCGGTGGGTCGCCTGGATGGCGAAGCTGTACAAGGAAGGCGCGATGCCGAAGGACTCGCTGTCCTCCAGCAACGACCCCTCCACGCTCTACAGTCAGGGCAAGGTCGCCTACGGCTCGACGAACCCGAGCTTCGTGCGGTTCGTGAAGCAGAACAGCCCGTCGGTCTACGCCAAGACGGCCGTCGGCCAGCAGCCCTACGACGCGCTCGGCCGCGCCTCCGCCGGTGCACCGCAGTTCATCTCGGTCGCCGCGACCAGCAAGCACGCGCCGGTGGCGCTGGCGTTCGCCGAGTTCCTCACCAACGCCGAGAACCAGACGGCCTGGTGCAAGGACCCCAACGTGGTGATCTTCCCGACCACCTCGGCCTCGCTGGACGACCCGTTCTTCCAGCACGTGACCGGTGACGACCCCTTCTCGCAGGCCCGCAAGCTCGTCGCCGACCAGCTCAAGACGGCCGACACCAACCAGACCAACCTCTCCCCGGCGGTGCAGAACGCCATCGTGAGCCAGGTGCAGCTGGCCATGCAGGGCAAGAAGAGCCCGGAGCAGGCCGTCAAGGATGCCCAGGCGAAGGCCGACGAGCTGTTGAAGCAGGGCAGCTGACCGTGACGACGCAGACCGTGAAGCCGGTGCCCGTGCCCGGTGCGGAGTCCGCCTCCGTGCCGGGCACGGCCCCGTCCCGCCTCCGCCGGCTGGCCCGGGCCGTCCGGCCCGGCCCCGCTCCCGGCGCCAACGGCGCGGCACTGTACCGCCGCTGGTGGCTGCCCTGGCTGTGGACCGCCCCCGCGCTCGTCTGTGCGGCGGTCTTCGGCGTGTTCCCGTTCCTCAACACCGTCCTGCTGTCGTTCACCGACGCCAAGCCGCTCGGAGGCGCCGCGAGCTTCGTCGGGCTGTCCAACTACACCCGGATGCTGGGCGACTCCGACTTCTGGCTGGCGACCCGCAACAGCCTGCTGTACGCGCTGATCGTGGTTCCGCTGATGGTGCTGCTGCCGCTGATGCTGGCCGTCCTGGTGGAGAAGAAGCTGCCCGGCATCGGGTTCTTCCGGTCGGCCTTCTACACCCCGGTGCTCGCCTCCAGCGTGGTCGTGGGGCTGAGCTGGCAGTGGCTGCTGGCCGACGACGGGCTGATCAACACCTGGTTGCAGAAGGCACATCTGATCAAGCAGGCCATTCCCTTCCTGTCCGACTCGTGGCTGATCCTGCTCTGCGCGATGGGCCTGACGCTGTGGAAGGGGCTCGGCTGGTACATGGTCTTCTACCTGGCCGCCCTCGGGAACGTGTCCCCGGAGCTGCACGAGGCGGCGTCCATGGACGGTGCCGGTGCGATCCGGCGCTTCTGGCACATCACCGTGCCGGGCGTGCGGCAGGCCATGATGCTGGTCGGCACGCTCACCGGCATCGGCTCGCTACGGGTGTTCACCGAGATCTTCATGCTCGGCAGCTACACCGGCGGCCCCGGCGGCGCCGACCGCACCCTGCCCTTCTACATCCGCGACGTCGGCCTGGACCCGATCACCGGCAACGCCGGTTACGGGTCGGCGGTCAGTGTGGCGCTGTTCCTGCTGACGCTGGGGCTGACCCTGCTGGCGCAGCGCCTGACGAAGGAGGACGAGTCATGACGACCGCTGTGGCCAGGCGCCGGCGCCTGGCGCCCCGCTGGAGGGACTACGGTCGCCCCGGTGAACTCGTCGTCCGCTATCTGCTGCTGCTGTTCGTACTGGCCATCACCGTCGGGCCGCTGCTGTGGCAGCTCCTGGCGTCGCTGAAGAGCACCAGCGAGGACGTCTTCGGGGCGAACGCCACCCTGCTGCCGCGCCATCCGACCCTGCGGGCCTACGAGGCGATCTTCGAGCAGGTGCCGGTGGCCACGTACATCAGGAACAGCCTGATCGTGGTGGTCCTGTCCGTCACCAGCCAGCTGGTGTTCTCCACCACGGCCGGCTACATGCTCTCCAAGCCGGGCTGGAAGGGCCGCAAGGCGGTCTGGATCGTGCTGGCGGCCTCCATGATGTTCCCGTTCGAGTCGATCATGGTGTCGCTGTTCCTGAGCATCCGTGACCTGGGGCTGGTGGACAACCTGGTGGGCGTGTGGCTGCCCGGGTTCGTGGGCGCCATCAACGTCCTGCTGATGCGCGGTGCGTTCCTGGCCGTGCCGCGCGAGATCGAGGACTCGGCGATGCTCGACGGCGCGAGCGAGTGGCAGCGCTTCCGGTACCTGTACCTGCCGTCCGCGTGGGGCGCGATCATGGTGGTCGTCATCAACACCTTCATCAGCGCCTGGGACGACTTCCTGTGGCCGCTGATCGTGCTGCGCTCGGAGAACCACATGACGCTGACGCTGGGTCTGTCACGTCTGCAGAGTTCGTCGTTCGGCTACGACCAGCGGATGGTGATGGCCGGCTCGGTGATCTCGATCGTCCCGGTGCTGCTGCTGTTCGTGATCACTCAGCGGTGGTTCTACAAGGGCGTGTCGGCGGGGGCCGTGAAGTTCTGACCACCGGCCGGCCGGACCACCACCGGTACGGCGGTCAGCGCGGCCCGCGCCGACTGGGCCACCCGGATCTCGGCGGCGGCGCAGTCGGGCTCGGCTCCCAGGGTCATCGTGACCGTACGGCGCTCACCGGGCGCGAGGGCGACACCCTCGAACGCACACAGTTCGAGGGTGCGCGGCCACACCGGCGTGATCAGGCGCCGCAGATAGACCTGCACGACCGTACGCCCGTACCGGTCCCCGCGGTTGGTGACGTCGACCGCGACCTCGGGCCCCGACACGCGCGGTGCGCCGAGCTCGAAGCTCGTGTACGACAGCCCGTGTCCGAAGGAGTGGAGCGGCTCGGCGCTCTCGTCCACGTATCCGCCGTACTCCGTGTCCTTGTGGTTGTAGTGGACGGGGAGCTGGGCCACCGAGCGCGGCACGGAGACGGGCAGCCGCCCGGCCGGTTCGGCGAGCCCGAGCAGCACCTCGGCGATCGCCTCGCCGCCCCACGGGCCGGGGTACCAGGCGGTGAGCACCGCGGCCGCGGTGTCGGGTACGACGTGCGGGCGGCCCTGGATCAGCACGACCGCGGTCGGCGTGCCGGTCGCGACGACGGCATCGAGCAGCGCGTACTGGGCGGCACCGAGCCCCAGTCCCGCCAGGTCGGCGCCCTCCCCGCAGGTCAGTTCGCGCACATCGGTCAGGGCCGCGCCGTTGGCGGCGAAGCCGGTGTCCGGTGTGCGGGCGCTGCTGCCCCCGAGGACGACCACGGCCAGGTCGCACGCGGCGGCCGCGGCGGCCGCCTCCGGGATGCCGGAGCGGTCGTCGCCGGTGAGGGCGCAGCCACGGGCGTGCCGGATGCCGACGCCGGGCGGGGCGAGCCGGTGCAGCGCGTCGAGCACGCTGCTGCCCGTGCCGGGGCGTTGCGGGGCTGTGTAGTCGCCCGACTGGTGGGCGGTGGTGTCCGCTTGGGGGCCCAGTACGGCGATACGGGAGACATCGGCCCGGACGGGCAGCGTGCGGCCGTCGTTGCGCAGGAGCGTGACCGCGGCCCGGGCGAGGGCGGTGCTCAGCTCCCTGCCTCCGGCCGGCGCGGACGGCGTCGGACCCTGCCGGTCGAACAGTCCGAGGCGGAACTTGAGGCGCAGGACGCGGGCGACGGCGGCATCGAGGGCCTTCTCGCCGACCAGCCCCCGCTCGACCGCCTCCTGAAGATGTGTGAAGCCCTCGTCCCAAAGACTCAGGTCCACCCCGGCATTGAGCGCGAGGGCACCCGCGGAGACCTTGTCACCGGTGATCCGGGCCAGCCGGTCCACCGCGAGTCCGTCCGCCATCACCAGGCCCTCGAACCCCCAGTCCTGCCTGAGGAGTCCGGTGAGCAGGGCCCGGTTGCCGGAGCAGGGCAGCCCGTCGACCTCGTTGTACGCGGCCATGACGGCGGCGGCTCCGGCGCGGACGCCGGCCCGGGCGGCGGGGAGGTGGATCTCGTGCAGTTCCCGCCACCCGAGCTCGGACTCGGCGGAGTTGCGTCCGCCGACGGTGGCGCCCTGGCCGGCGAAGTGCTTGAGAACGACGGGGGCCTTGTCTTCGGCGAAACGGTCGCCCGGAGCGCCCTGCATACCCCGTACGAGGGCCTGCGTCAGCCGGGCCGCCAGGTAGGGGTCCTCGCCGAAGCACTCCTCGGTACGGCCCCAGCGCGGGTCGCGGGCGATGTCCAGCGCGGAGACGAGGGCCAGGTGGCCGCCGCGGGAGCGTAGTTCGGCGGCGGCGTGGGCCGCGGCGCGCTCGTACAGCTCCGGGTCCCAGGTGGCGCCGACGGCCAGGTTGACCGGGAGGACCGTGCCGTCGAGCGCCAGGTGGCCGTGCGGGACCTCCTCGACGAACAGCGCGGGTATGCCGAGGCGGCTGCGCCCGAGGACGTGCCGCTGCACCATGTCGGCGAGGTCCGCGCCGTGCTCCGCCCCGGCACCGGTGGTGTGGTCGACGCCGGACCAGGCGTCGGCGCGCAGCAGGCCGTAGAGGGCCCCGAGGCCGGCGAAGCGCTCGGTCTCGGCGTGCAGGGCGTCGGTGAGTTCGAAGTCGCCGCCGGGGGTGCGGCGATAGGCGTGCCAGCCGTACATCCGCTGGTTGAGCTGCCCGACCTTCTCCCGCAGGGTCATGCGGGAGAGCAGGTCCTGGACGCGGGCGTCCTCGGGAGCCGCCGGGTCCCGGTACCGGGGGCGGCCGTCGTGGTCCGGGAAGCGGTCGGAGGTGCCGTGCTGGTCGGCGGCCGACGCGGCCGTGTCTTTCGGGGTCGGCATACGGCCGTTCCTTCCGTGGCTCGTCAGATGGCCCGTCGTGCCAGCTCGACAGCGCCCCGCGAACCGTCGGCCACCCAGTCGAGGGTCAGACCGAGGGTGCGCAGGCGGGTGGTGAGGGGCGCGGTCAGCGGGCCGTCCGGGCCGAGCAGGCCGCCGGTGGCGACGGTCCGCTCGCCCGGGCGGGGGTCGAGGGCCCGGAGGGAGGCGGCGAGATGGTCGGCGGCCTCCTCGAGCAGCCCCACGGCGGCCGCGTCCCCGTCCCGGGCGGCCTCGGTCACCAACGGTGCGAACCGGGCGAGGTGAACGGGCGGCGGGGCCATGACCGCGGGGAGCAGGTGTCTGCGGTACGCCTCGCGATCGGTGCGGCTCCACACCCCGGCCCCGGGCCGCGGCAGCACCTCCCCCGGCAGCCCCAGTGCCCGCCCCACCGACCCGGCCAGGGCCGTCGGACCGCCCCTGCCGTCGGCCATCCGCAGTGCCGCGCGCACCGCGGCCCGCCCGAGCCAGAACCCGCTGCCGTCGTCGCCGAGCAGCCAGCCGTCGCCGCCGGCGGTCGCGGTGCACAGGCGCCGCGAGATCCGGGCCGCGACCGCTCCGGTGCCGGCGACGAGCGCGATGCCGTCGGCGGGGCTGCCGGGTGCGGCGGCGAAGGCGGCCTCGATGTCGCTGAAGACCTCGACCGACGCGGCCGCGATGCCCAGCCGTTCCAGCGCCGCCGTCAGGGCGGACCGCGCCCTGGCCCGGCCCGGCTCGTCCGCGGCGCCCCGGGACGCGCCCGCGAATCCGCCGGCCACGGCCACCACCCGGCCGCGCCTCGGTTCCAGGACGGCCCGGCCGACCGCCTCGGCGAGGTGCTCGGTCAGCCGGGGCACCGGCACGGTCAGGGCGTTGCCCGGTCCCGCGGTGCCCTCGCCCAGTGGACGGCCGTCGTCCGCGGCCGCGAGGACGGCGCGCGTGCGGGTGCCGCCGGCGTCCAGGCCGACCACGAAATCCTGGTTCAAATCACTATTCATTGACGCCCATGGTGGTTGATACATTCGCGGCAGACAAGGCCCGGCAAGTGCCTCGTGTCCGCGCGTCGCCGCGCACACCCCGAGGAGGACCCATCAGCACTCCCCCCGCGCTCCCGCCGCTCCGGTTCGGTGTCAACTACACGCCGAGACGCGGCTGGTTCCACTCCTGGTACGACTTCGACGCCGGGCACGCGCGCGAGGACCTGGCGCAGATCGCCGGACTGGGCCTCGACCACGTCCGGGTGTTCCACCTCTGGCCGCTCCTCCAGCCCAACCGCGCGCTGGTCCGCACCGCCGCCGTGGACCAGCTGGCCCGCCTGGTCGATCTGGCGGCCGAGGCCGGGCTCGACGTCCTCGTGGACGGCGTGCAGGGCCATCTGTCGAGCTTCGACTTCTACCCGGAGTGGACCCGGGGCGGGCACCACCGCAACGTGTTCACCGACCCGGACGCGATCGAGGCGCAGGCCGTGCTCCTGCGCACGCTCGGCCGCGCCCTCACCGGCCGGCCGAACCTCATCGGGCTGCAACTCGGCAACGAGCTCAACAACATGGTCGACGGCAACCCGGTCACCACGGCCGAGGTCGACCACTACCTCGACACGCTGCTGGCCGCGGCCAGGGCCGGGCTCGGCGTGTCCGGCGGTCTGGTCACGCACTCCGCGTACGACGCCGCATGGTACGGCGACGACCATCCCTTCACGCCCGAGGCCTCGGCGCGCAAGGGGGACCTGACCACCGTGCACCCGTGGGTGTTCTCGGCGAACTGCGCCCGGCGCTACGGCCCCCGCTCCCCGCAGGTGCACCATCTCGCCGAGTACGGCACCGAGCTCGCGACCGCGTACGCCGAGGACCCCGCCCGCCCGGTCTGGGTCCAGGAGACGGGTGCCCCCGAACCGCACGTCCTCGCGGCCGACGCCCCGGAGTTCGCGCGCGCGACACTGCTGAACGCGGCCGGCTGCCCGAACCTCTGGGGCGTGACCTGGTGGTGCTCCCACGACGTGGACCGCGCCCTCGCCGACTACCCGGAACTCGAGTACACCCTGGGCCTGTTCGACTCGGCGGGCCGCGCGAAGCCGATCGCCGTGGAGCTCGCCGGCACCGTCGCGGAGCTGCGCTCCGGGCCGGGGTCCGCACCGCCCCGGGGGACCGCCCTGGTCCTGGACTGCACACCCGGCACGCGCTCCGTCTCCGGACCGGGCGGCGCCTACTTCGAGGCGTGGATGCGGCTGCGCGCCGAGGGGGCGCGCCCGGCGGTGGTCCTGGCCGGCCGGGCGGACGACGCGGCGTACCTCGCGCGGCGGGGCATCACGGAGCTGGTCCGACTGCCGTGACGGGGCGCCCGGATCAGCCGGCGCCCGCCAGGGCCTGCGCCGTCGCGCGCAAGTTGACCCGGCCGCGGCCGTACGAGCACACGGCCCCGTCACCCGGCTCCGGCAGCCCGGTCGCAACCCGCACGGCGTCGGGCCGTCCGGCCAGCAGCAGGTCGCGCAGCCGCGTCTGCCAGGGGTGCAGCCGGGCGTCGCACACCGCGACGACCAGCGGGCGCCCCTCAGCGAGGCGGAGCAGCCCCTCGGCGAAGCCCTCGGGGTCCGCGGGCTCCCCGGTGACCGCCGTGCCCGTGGCGGTCGGATCGACGGCCCGCAGCTCGGCCGGCAGGTCCTCCCCGCCCCAGTTGAGCGCGGGGTGCGGCGGCGGGAACAGGTCGACGACATGGGCGCCCCGTACCGGCCGCGGCAGTGGTTGTGCGTGTACGGCTCGGCGCGCGGCCTCGCGGCCCGCCCCGTCGTCCCAGTCGCGGACGGCGGCCGCCGGGGCCGCGTACCGCTCGGCGAGCCGGCGTACCCGCTCGGCGGCCTCCGTCACCCGCCGCCGCGCCGGCGGGCCGGTCCGTATCGCGTCGAGCACGGAGTCCCGGCAGGCGAGGGTGGTCTCCAGATCGGGAACGGCGACGATGACCTGGTCCGCTCCGGCGGCGAGGGCGAGCCGGGCGCCGGCCGCCTCGCCGTAGCGCGCGGATATCGCCTTCATCTCCAGGGCGTCGCTGACCAGGACGCCGTCGAAGCCGAGTTCGTCGCGGAGCAGCCCGGTCAGGATGCGCGGGCTGAGGGTGGCGGGGCGGCCGGGGTCGAGTGCCGGGAAGACGACGTGGGCGCTCATGAGCATCGGCACTCCGGCGTCGACGGCGGCGCGGAAGGGAGCGAGGTCGAGTTCCCGCCGCGGTCGCGGGTCCACCGCCGTGTCGTGGTGGCTGTCGGTGCGGGTGCCGCCGTGGCCGGGGAAGTGCTTGGCGCAGGACGCGATGCCGCGCGCTTCGGTGGCGGCGATCCACGCCCGCAGATGACGGGCGACCAGTTCCGGGTCGGGGCCGAACGAGCGGGTGCGCACGATCGGGTTGTCCGGCCGGCGCTGGACGTCGGCGACGGGGGCGTAGGAGACGCTGATGCCGAGGCCGGCCAGGTGCCCGGCCAGGGCGTCGGCGCACCGGCCGGTGAGCTCCGGGTCGTCGGTGACGCCGAGCGCCCAGTTGCCGGGCACCTCGGGGGCGCCGGCCCGCCCCAGGTGGCCGATGCCGCCGCCCTCGTTGTCGATGGCCACCAGCAGATCGGGGCGCAACGCGCGCAGCGTGTCGGTGAGTTCACGGACCTGGGCGGCGTCCCGCACGTTGCGGGTGAACAGGATGACGCCGCCCAGCCCGCGGTCGATCAGCCGCTTGAGGGTGTCGGGAACGGTGGTGGTGCCGTCGAATCCCGCGACGAGGCAGCGGTGGGCCGCCTCGTCCAGCTCGGCGGACCGGGGCTCGGAGTGGGTCACCCCTGAGATCCTGTGGCTCATTCAGCCAGATGTCAACAGAGCGATGGTTCAACGATTCAGAACCACGGAGGGCTCACTCTCGTTCAGCGCGCGCCTTTGCCGGTGAGCGAGTCGAGGTCGATCACGTCGGCCATCGCCTGAAGACCGGCGTCGCCGAAGTGGAGATGGTCGCCGGAGTCGTAGGCGGGCAGGATCCGGTCCGGGGCGTCGGGGTCCCGGACGGTGGCGTCGAAGTCGGCCACCGCGTCGAAGATGCCGCCGTGCCGGACCATGTCGTTGACGGACTGCCGCACGGCCTCACGGGCCGCGGTCCAGCCGCCGTTGCCGCCGTACGGGGTGATCGTGCCGCCGACGACCCGGATGCCGCGGACGTGGGCGCGGGCCACGATCTGCCGGTACGCGGCCGCGAAGGCGGCGGGATCGGTCTGGTTGGGGTTGCCCTTGATGTCGTTGATGCCCTCCATGACGATCAGGGCGCGGACGCCGCTGCGGGAGAGGACGTCGGCGTCCAGTCGGGACAGGGCGCTGGGGCCGGTGCCGTCCAGCAGCACCCGGTTGCCCGCGATCCCGGCGTTCAGCACGCCGAGGCGTCGGCGCGGCGGCAGTGCGCGCAGACGGGCGGCGAGCCGGTCGGGCCAGCGGTGGTTGGCGCTCGAGGTCGACCCGGAGCCGTCGGTGATCGAGTCACCGAGGGCGACGACACTTCCCGCGGCCCGTGCGCCGAGCACGTCGACGCCGGTCAGGTAGTACCAGGAACCGGTGGTCGCGGTGTACGCGGCGCCGCCCTCGTCCGTCGTATGGTCGCCGTCCGGGGCGAGGAACGACGTCTGCAGG
This sequence comes from Streptomyces sp. NPDC001348, assembly GCF_053597535.1. Lineage (NCBI taxonomy): Bacteria > Bacillati > Actinomycetota > Actinomycetes > Kitasatosporales > Streptomycetaceae > Streptomyces > Streptomyces sp. NPDC001348. Next base: position 222,693 of record NZ_JBSFIK010000006.1, read on the forward strand.
GCGGAGCGGTGGTACGTCGCCGGGCCCGAGTCGTCGGGTGTGTACAGGCTGACCAGAAGGTTGGCGCCCGAGGACACCCGGAGTGGGACCGGATCGCTCACCGCGTCCTCGCCGGCCGGGACCTCGGCGGAGGCGGCGCCGCCGAAGGTGACCCGGCGCACCGTCCCGGCAACCGCGTCAGGGGTCTTCGGGGCGCCGGCCTTCTGCACGGCGACCGTCACGGAGCCGAGTCGGAGCGGTGCCGTGCCGAACCGGTTGGACACCCGGATCCGGGCCGCGCGGCCCCCGACGCTGGTGTGGACGACGTTGCGCACCGACTGGCCCGGGATCTGGTTGGTGGTGGCGGACGCGGCGGCCTCCCAGGTGCCGGTCCAGCCGGACCGGCCGGCTCCGTGACGGTGACTCGACGTGGCCGCGTTCGCGGGCGGCGACAGAAGCGCCAGGGCCAGTGCGGCCGCGAGAGCCGTCAGTAAGTACGGGATGGCGCCTCTGCGCATGGGATGCCGTCCTTCCGGTGGGGAGCCACAAGCGGCTCAGGAGTGGGGACGCGAGCGCAGGCAACCTCAATACATCCGATGAGTCAAGTAGTTGAGTCGGAGTTGTTGATGTGAACGCTCAGCTCAGACGACCAACGGTGGCGTACATCAGACGTGTTCTTCTTGTTGACAGGTTCACGAAGGGTCCTTAGTTTCGCCGATACACCCGATGTATCGACGACACGTCAGGCCTGGAGGACGACGATGACCTCGCAGCAGGAGAGCCGCTCACCGGTCCCCCGCAGAGCCGTGCTCGGCACCGCCCTCGGCGGAGCGGCGGCCGCGGCCCTGCCCGGAACGGCCCACGCCGGACAGCCCACGGCGGTGGTGGGGCCGAACGGCGCACGGGCCGGGCACCCTTGGAAACTCCGCGACTCGATGACCACCGACGGCGCCTGGGACCGGTTCCTGCGCGCACAGGACCTGCTGTGGACCCGGCTGCCCGCCCTCTGGCACGAGGGCCCCTTCCTCGGCGACGGGCTGCTCGGCAGCATGGTCTACCAGGAGCCGGGCGCCGACCGGATCCGCTTCACCGTCCAGCACGGCCGGGTCCAGGACCACCGGCCGGAGTTCGGCAGCGGCTGGGGCACGTGCCGTCTGCCCGTCGGGCACCTCACGCTGGAACCGGCCGGCACCATCACCGCCGTCGACTGGCGCCTGAGCCTGTGGAACGCCGAGCTCACCGGCACCGTCACCACCACCGCGGGCACCCTCACCCTCTCCTCCCTCATCCACGACGAGGTGTTCGCCGCCCGAGTGACGGCCGCCGGCGGCGAGCGGGTCACCTGGACGTTCCACCCGGAGGAGGCCGTCAGCCCCCGGCACATCAGCGAGGCCCCGCCCGCCGGCTACACCGCCAACCCGCCCTGGACCAACCGGACCGCGGACGACGGCACCGAGCAGGTGCTCCAGCCGCTCACCGGCGGCGGACAGACCGCCACGGCGTACCGGCGTACCGGCCACGATCTGCTGCTCAGCGTCGGACACAGCTCGCCCTCCGGCACCGCGGCCGAGACCGACTCACTGCGCAACCTCCGGCGGGCGACCTCGTACGGCGCTCTCAGGCGACGGCACACCCGATGGTGGCACGAGTTCTACCGGAAGAGCTTCGTGTCGTTCCCCGACCAGCGGCTGCAGAGTTTCCACTGGATCCAGCTCTACAAGGCCGCCTCCGCCAGCCGCGCCGGCGGCCCCGTCATGGCCACCTCGGGTCCATGGCTGGAGCCCACGCCCTGGCCCGCGGTGTGGTGGAACCTCAACGTCCAGCTGGAGTACTGGCTCATCCATGGCTTCAACCACCCGGAACTCGACTCGCTCGCCACCACCCTGCGGCAGAACCAGGAACAGCTCGTCGCCAACGTGCCCGCCGCCTACCGCGCGGACAGCTCCGGCATCGGCCGGAGTTCCGACATGTTCGCCGACCGCGAGGTGGGCCGGCCGGGTACCGGCGCCGAGACCGGCGACCTCACCTGGGCGCTGCACAACGTGTGGCTGTCCTACCGGCACTCCATGGACAAGTCCCTGCTGCGGGACACGATCTACCCGGTGCTGCGCCGTGCCATCAACTACTACCTGCACTTCCTCACCCCGGGCAGCGACGGCAGGCTCCACCTGCCGAGCACACTCTCACCCGAGTACCCGGTCGTGCCGCCGCAGGACACCAACTACGACCTGGCCCTGATCCGCTGGGGCTGCGGCACACTCCTCGAGTCCGCCGAACTGCTCGGTATCGACGACGAGTTGAAGCCACGCTGGCAGGAGGTACTCGCCAGGCTCACACCGTATCCGGTCGACGACAACGGCTTCATGATCGGTGGGGGCACCCCCTACGCGCAGTCCCACCGGCACTACTCGCACCTGCTGATGGTGTACCCGCTGTACCTCGTCAACTGGGACCAGCCCGAGAGCCGCGACCTGATCTCGAGGTCGGTGGCCCACTGGCACGCGCTGACCGGCGCCCACCGGGGCTACAGCTACACCGGGGCCGCCTCGATGTACGCGATGACGGGCGACGGCGACACCGCGCTCAGCTACCTGCGGAAGTTCTTCGACCCCACCACCCGCTATCCCTGCCGCGCCAACACCCACTACACCGAGGCCGGTCCGGTCATCGAGACACCGCTGTCCGCGTCGCAGTCCCTGCACGACATGTTCTGCCAGAGCTGGGGTGGCGTGATCCGCGTCTTCCCGGCCGTCCCGTCCGCCTGGGCGGACGTCACCCTGCACGACTTCCGCGCCCAGGGCGCCTTCCTGGTCAGCGCCGTCCGCAAGGCGGGGACGACCCGCTTCATCCGGATCCGAAGCCTGGCGGGCGAGCCGCTCAAGCTCCGGCACGGCCTCGGCGGGGCCCTCACCGTGCTGCTGGACGACGGCTCTCCGGCCCACACCCGGGATCTGGGCGACGGCACCCTCGCCATCGACCTGCCCAAGGGCCGGGAAGTGCTCGTCCATTCCGGTTCCCGGCCCGACCTCGTCATCGCACCGGTCGCCGTCAGCCAACCGGGGCCGGCCTGGGGCCTGCCGTAGCCTGCTCGAACAGGTGCGACCAGGAAGGCACCGCGCGCGTGTCGATTATCGATTGAACGCTTCGGCACTCACCCGAAATCGACCCAACAGAGGGGCAGTAGTCCAAGACACCAGCTTCGTGGCGTAAGTCGTGGGTACCATCCGGCTCAACACAACACCGAAAAGGAAGGTGAGCCGCCATGGATGGTGAGAGCGCCAACACCCCGATCCGGAGCAGGTACGCACAACAGGTCTCCGCCGATCTGGAGAAGAACCGCGCGGCACAGCAGGAACTCGACGGGCAGATCACGGATCTCCAGCAGCGGCTGGAGCAGCTCCGGGCGGACGAGAAGTGGCTCAGCGGCATCAAGGAGTCCCTGCCCGCCACCGACGAGCAGGACGCTGCGTCGGTCTCCGCCGCGACGGAGGAGGCGGTGGAGGAGGCAGCCGTCCCCAAGCCGAGGAAGGAACAGCCCCAAGGCTCGACTCCGGCGAGGAAGAAGTCCGCCCAGCCACGCGGTAAGGCCGCCAAGAAGGCAGCGCCCGCGAAGCCCGCCGCCAAGGCTCCGGCCAAGGCGGCGGAGAAGAAGGCGCCCGCCAGGAAGACCGCCGTCAAGAAGTCCGCCGCCAAGAAGTCCGCTGCCGCCAAGACCGCCGCGAAGCCGGCCGGAGAGCCCGTCCTGGGCGATCTCCTCAAGGACATCCTGGACCGCCACGCCGGTCAGCCGCGCACGGCCGGTGAGGTCCGTGACGAGCTGGAGGAGCGGCACCCCGACCGCGCCCGGGACGTCAACGTCGTGCGCAACACCCTCGAACGCCTCGTCGCCAAGAGCGTCATCGAACGGGCACGGCAGAAGCGCACCGTGCTCTACACCAGCGCCGGGAAGGCAGCACCGGCCGCCGGGAAAACGGACGCCCAGGCACCGGCCGCCGAGCCGGACGACGCCACGGCCGACAAGGCGACCGCGTCGGCGTAGCACACCGCTGGTCCCGCGGGGATGTGTGCGGTGTCAAGGGCGATGCCCTCGCCGCACGCACCCGGGCCCGGACGGGCGACCTCATCCACCGCCATCGAGGTCGGTGCGCTGCCGCAGCACCCGTAGTCCGTCGCCGAGGAACTGCATCTCGTACAGCTTGCCCCGCGCGTTGTCGAACGGACGGTGCACGATCATCATCAGCCGGCCGTCGAAGGTGTGGAACAGCATGCCGTGACCGCTGTCGTCGCGGACCAGTGGCCGACGCTGCCGCCATGGCCCGGTGAGATCGCCCGACTCGGAGACGGCGTAGGTCTGCACATAGCCACCACCGACGGTACCGTCCTGGCCGGCGACGTTCTTCTCGTACGTCGACCACAGCAGGAGCAGCGAGCCGTCAGGGGTGCGGTACAGCTGCGGGCCGTCGGTGACATAGGGCGGGAGCTGATGCGGTACGCCGCCGGGTATCTCCTCGGCGAGCCAGGACGCGTCCGAGGCCTTGAAGAGGAAAACCGGTTCTCCGACGGTCCGGGACAGGTCCGGAGCCAGCCGGATCGCCTCCATGGTTCCGTCGACGGTCTGCAGCCATTCGTGCGCGTACACCATCCAGGGCTGCCCGGACGGGTCGACGTAGAGCGTGCCGTCGAGGGTCATGAGGTGCTGGGGCGGGGTGGGGCGGGACGGGTCGACGACGGTGAAGGGCCCCAGCAGCGAGTCGGACACGGCCGTGATGGTGCCGCGCATGTGGTTCGCGACCTGGAACGGCGTCCCCCAACGGCCGGGCGGGGGTACCGGCAGTGGCCGGTCCTGGTTGTGCAGGGTGGTGAACAGGTAGTACCTGCCGTTCCATTCGTGCACTTCCGGTGCCCACCCGCCGTCGGTGCCCCACATCTCTTCCTGCTCGGCGGACAGGAAGACCACGCGAGGGCGTGTCCAGTCACGCAGGTCATGGCTGCGGTAGACCATCGTGCCGATGCCGTCCACACCTGAAACGGACGGGTCGTTGGACGTGTAGAGGTGGTAGGTGCGGGTCCGGTCGTCGGCGACGACGAAGGGATCGTGCAGCGGCATGTCGGGAAGCCGCATCGGTTCGGTCTCGGTTTCGGCCACGGTCGAGAGCATAGGGGGACGCGCGTTGCCGCTGACCGGGTGGCAACGGCAACGACGACGTCGTACGGCTCATGACGGTGGTGCCCGTGCGTCCGCGCCCGGACGGAACCGCCTAGCCTCGGCGGACCGACGGGTCGTCTGCGGTGCTGTCCCGGTCCGCGCCGGGAAGCCGCCCTGCACCGGTGGATGCGGCCGCCGTTCCGGGTGCCGTTTCCTCGACCCGGTCGCCGTGTCCCGGCCACCAGGCCGCGTGGCCGACGAGTGCGGTGAGGCTCGGGGTGAAGAACATCGCCATGACGAACGCGGCGACCGCGATGCCCGAGGAGACGGCGAAGCCCATTTCCGTGAGGAGCGAGTTGCCCGCCAGCATCATCGTGGCGAAGGTCGCCGCCAGGATGAAGCCCGCCGCGGCCACGGTCGGCCCGGCGTGCCGGAGCGCCATGCCGGCCGCCTCCCGCGGTTCACGGCCCTCGCGGGCCTCCTCGCGAAGCCGGGCGATCATCAGGATGTTGTAGTCGGTGCCGATGGCGACCACGAACAGATACATGATCACCGGGAGCATGAACATCAGACCCGAGTGGCCCTGTCCCTCCTGGAAGATCCACACCGTCGCGCCGAGGGTGGCGCCGAAACCGAGGCCCACCGAGGCCATCAGATACCAGGGGGCGACCACGCTGCGGAGCAGCAGTCCCAGGATGACCATGATCAGGACGGCCGCGACGGGGAAGACCGTCCGGTAGTCGTGGTTGACCGCGGCGTTGATGTCCTTGTAGATCGAGGACATGCCGCCGACGAGTGCCTCGGTGCCGTCGGGGGCGTCGGAGTGCGCGACGTCGCGCACCCTGCCCACGGCGTCGATCGCCTTGTCCGTGGACGCCTCGTACTTGAGCGTGACGGTGAAGTCCGCGGTGGTGCCCGCCTTGTTCACCTGGGTCACGCGGGCGTTGGCCACGCCGTCCACGGCGCCGAGTTTCCTCGCGTAGGCGTCGAAGGCGGACTTGTCCAGCGGCCTGCCGTCGGTGCTGGACAGATAGACGTCGGTGGGAGCGGCGGCGCCCGCCGAGTACACCTTCTGCATCTCGTCCTGGACGACCATGGACTCCTTGGTCTTGGGCATGGAGCCCGACGCCAGGTCGAAGGTCGCCTTGTAGCCGAACGTGCCCAGCGACAGCACGACCAGGACGAGGCCGGACACCACGGCGGTCAGCGCCGGGCGGCGCTGCACACCACGGCCGAGGGCGGCGAAACGGGCGCCGTCCGGCTCGCGTTGCCAGGACTTGGAGGGCCAGAACACCTTGGGCCCGATGAGCGAGACGACGGCCGGGATCAGGGTCAGGCCCGCGACCAGGGTGGCCGCGACCGCGATGGCGAGTGCCGGGCCCATCTGCTTGAGGAAGCCCAGCGTCGACAGCACCAGCGCGAGGAAGGCGATGATGACCGCTCCGGCGGCCGAGGCGATGGCCTCGCCGACCCGTCCCACCGCGTTGACCATGGCCTGCTTGGGCTCGTCGCCGGCACGCAGCCGTTCGCGGTAACGGAACATCAGGAAGAGGAAGTAGTCCGTACCGACACCGAAGAGCACGACGATCAGGATCGACGAGATCGAACTGTTGGCCTGGAGATCGAACAGCTTCGTGGCGTATGCGATCAGTCCGTTGGCGATGGCGGACACCAGGCCGATCAGTATCAGGGGAAGCACGGCCAGGATCGGCGCCCGGAAGATGATCAGCAGGGTGACCAGGATGATCACGAAGGTGCCGATGCCGATCAGTGCCTGGCCGCGCTTGGAGGAGTCCTGCTGGTCGAGGGCCTGTGCGGCGGAGCCGCCGAGTTTGACGTCCAGACGGGTGCCCTTGGCCAGTTCCTTGACGTCATCACGTAACACCTTGGCGGCGTCGGCCTGTTTGGGCTGGCCGGCGTTCCTGCTGTCCATCTGGACCAGGGTCAGGGCGTACCTGCCGTCCTTGGACGGCTGGCCGGGGACGACCTTCTGCACCTGGTCGATGTGTTTCTTGCCCAGTTCGGAGGTGATCCGGGCGACGTCCTTCCGGTCGGCGGCGGTCAGTTCGGCGCCGTCGGTGCGGTGGTACAGCGCGATCGCGGACGGGGTGAAGGCGCTGGGGAACGCCTTCTCCTGGAGTTGCGCCGCTTTGATCGACTCGTAGCTCTTGGGCAGGAAACTGCTCTCGTCGCTGTTCGAGGGAAGGCTCGGCGCGGTGGCGACGATCGCCACCGCCGCGACCAGCCATGCCACGATCGTCCAGACGGGATGTCGGACGACTGCGTTCCCTATGCTTCGGAACATGCGGGGGGTCCTCCTGGGTAGGAAGATCACCGCAGCCCGGGGAGCGGACCCCGGCATCGGCGACCCCGACCGGCCCCCAACTCGGCGGGCGGGTCGAATGGTTGTCTTGAGCTCTGATCGTACCGGCGTCGCGTGTACCCTGAACGCGATTTTGATCGCGGCGGAGTTGGGGCTGATCTGGTGGAACTCTTCTTCACCGGCCGGGTCGTCGAATGGCGTGGGCCGTCGCCGTACTACTTCGTCACCGTGCCGGACGAGCAGTCCGCCGACATCCGCGAGGTGGCCGTGATGGCCACCTACGGCTGGGGCGTGATTCCCGTCGAGGCCCGGATCGGCGGAAGCGTGTTCACCACCTCGCTCTTCCCCGGGGACGGGCGCTACCTGCTGCCGCTGAAGACCGCCGTCCGCAGACCGCAGGGCCTGTCGGCGGGCGATGCCGTCACGGTGGAGATGACCGTCCGTCTCTGACGCGGTCGCGGACCTCAGTGCACGGAGAAGCCGCCGTCGACGAAGATCGACTGGCCGGTGACATAGGCGGAGGCACGGCCGGCCAGGAACACCGCGGCGCCGGCGAAGTCCTCGGCCAGGCCGTTGCGTCCGACCAGGGTGCGTGCCGCCAGCGCCGTCACCGTCTCGGGGTCGGACGACAGACGGGTGTTCAGCGGCGTCATGACGAAGCCCGGCACGAGGGTGTTGCAGGTGACGCCGTACGGAGACCAGGCCTCGGCCTGGGAGCGGGCCAGCGACTCCAACGCGCCCTTGGAGACACCGTAGGCACCGCTTCGGACGAAGGCCCGATGCGCCTGCTGGGAGGTGATGTGGATGATCCGTCCGAAGCCCCGTTCGGCCATGCCGGGGCCGAACCGCTGTCCCAGCAGGAAGGGTGCCTCCAGGTTCACCGCCATCGTGGCGTCCCACACCCCCTCCCCCAGCTCGCCCATCGGGGGCCGCAGATTGATGCCGGCGGAGTTGACGAGGATGTCCGGCTCCCCGAACGCCGCGGTCATCTCCTCGGCGGCCGCGCGCACGCCGTCGCGGGTGCTCAGATCGGCGCGGACCCAGGCAGCCCGGCAGCCGTCCGCCGTCAGCTCGTCCGCCGTGGCGGCCAGTTCCGCCTCCTTGCGCGCCACGACCACCACGCTCGCCCCGGCGTGCGCGAGCGCGCCGGCGATGGCCCGGCCGATGCCGGAGCTGCCACCGGTCACCGCGGCGACCAGCCCGTCGAGCGAGAACAGTTGGGAGAGGTAGGTCTGCGACGTCATCACCGCACCCTAGACGACGCGCCGCCGGTGCGAGTCAGGCCCTGTCGTGCGGATCGGGCCGGCCGCAGGTCACGGCGTCTTGCGGCCGACTCCCGCGTACACCCAGTACTCGGACGGGTCCTCCGGGACGTGGTCCTCCGGGTCCGGGCGCCACAGGGGTACGTGGACCAGGCCCGGCTCGACGAGCCGGAAGCCGTCGAAGAAGCCGAGGATCTCGTCACGGGACCGGGCCGTCACCGGAGAGCTGGCCCGGGAGCGGTACAGCCGGCCCACGGCCGCCGCCGTCCGGGGGCGGTCCTGGTTCGTGGCATGGGTCATCGCCAGCCAGCCCTCACCGGGCAGTGCGTCGCGGAAGGCGGCCACGATGCCGGCCGGGTCCTCCTCGGGCGAGACGAAGTGCAGGATCGTGATCATCAGCACGGCCACGGGCTGATCGAAGTCGATGAGCCCCCGTACCTGCGGAGCGGACAGTATGTCGGCAGGCCTGCGGATGTCGGCGTTGACGATGTCGGCGTCCGGGTTGTCGGCGAGCAGCGACGCGCTGTGTGCGACGGCCACGGGGTCGTTGTCGACGTAGACGACCCGTGCCCCGGGGCTGACCGCCTGTGCCACCTCATGGACGTTGCCCTGGGTGGGTATGCCGGAGCCCAGGTCTATGAACTGGCGTACCCCGGCCTCGAGGAGAAAGCGGACGGCCCGGCCCAGGAAGGCGCGGTTGGCCCGCGCGAGCGTCCGGACCTGGGGGTCGATGGCCGTGAACGCGGCAAGCGCCTCCCGGTCTATGGCGAAGTTGTGCTGTCCGCCCAGCATGGCGTCGTACATGCGGGCGACACTCGCCTTGTCCGGATCGATGCCCTCCGGGAGATCCTCAACAGCGGACACAGCAACTCCCCTGCATGTCAGCGATCTTGACTGTCCATCATATAGTGGACCATGACGTGGCGAGGAGCCTGTCCCCTGCCACGCGCGACGCGGCCCCGTCCGGAAAGGCACGACCCTGCGGAACGAAGCGCGTGGGCACCCCCACGAGATACCCTCGGCGGTATCCACCGACGCGTCCCCGGCACGACCCTCCCCCTGGTGGTCCCGCTTCTCCTCGGCGGCCGAGGACATCGGCTCCGAGCTCGATCTGCGGCTGACCGGCAGTCATGTCGTGCAGGCGCTGACGCCGGGGTTCTGCGACGCTGCGTCGGTCTACCTGCTGGAGCGATGGCTGCAGGGCGAGAACAGTTCCGCGTCCGCGGACCCTCCGCAGTTCGAGGCCCGTCGCCTCGCGATACGGGTGGGTTCGGACACCGCCGACGACTGGGAGCCTCTGCTGCCGCTCGGGGAAGTGATCGTCTTCCCCCGCGAGACCCCGTACGCACACGCTCTCGTCACCCGGCGCACCCAGCTGCTCGACGCCGTCGACACGCACACCTCGGAGCGGCTCGGCTCGCTCGCGGACGACGAGGGCCGCATCGAGGACCTGCTGAACACGGTCTCCTTCCTGGTCGTTCCCCTGCATCTGACGGACGTCGCCGTGGGCTTCATCGCCTGCACCCGGGGGCCGTCGCGGGCTCCGTTCGCGGCCGGGGACACCGTGGCCGCGGAACGGCTGGCGGCGCGCGCCTGCGTGGCGCTGGACAACGCACGCCGCTACGAGCGGGAGCGCCGCACGGCGCTGGCCATCCGCGGCAGCCTGCTGCCCGCCTCCGCACCGGAACTCCCGGGCTGCCGTATCGCCCACGGCTATCTGCCGGCCGGAGACGGCGACATCATCGGCGGTGACTGGTTCGACGTCCTGCCCCGGCCGGGAGGGCGGATCAGCCTCATCGTCGGGGACGCGATGGGCCACGGCCCGGAGGCGGCCGTCGCCATGATCCAGCTGCGCACCGCCGTCCGCGCCCTGGTGGGGCTCGACATGCCACCGGTGGATCTCATGCGCCGGCTCGACGCGCTTGCCTGTGACACCCCGGGGGCGTCCTTCGCGACGTGTGTCTACGCAGAATGGGACGCGCAGCGGCACCTGTGCACCCTTGTCGGCGCCGGACACCCTCCCCCGCTGATCCGTGGCCCGGACGGGCGCTCCACCCCCGTCACGCTCACCAGCGCCGGCCTGCCTCTGGGACTCGGGGCGGGTACCTACGAGGCCACCGTGCTGGACGTGCCGGAACCCGCACTGCTCGTTCTCTACAGCGACGGCCTGGTCGAGTCCCGTCAGACGGACATCGACCAGGGCATCGCCCGGCTCGCGCTCGCCCTGGACTCGGCCACGACCACCACCGCGCACAGCCAGGAGTCGCTGCAGGCGCTGTGCCGGCGTCTGCTGCACACCCCGAGCACCCCCGCGGGGAGGGACGACCGGACGCTGCTGCTGGCCGCGTTGCAGCCGGTTTCAGAACATCCGGCAAACCTGCACACCGCTCCCTGACCGGCCGCAGCACGCCTGAACAGCCCTCAGGACCGCGCCGGTGGACGGCGGTTTTGCGCGGGAGTGTCCCCTCCCGGGAGCCGACGGCCACGGCCGTACATGCACCCCTGCCGCAGGCAGTGTGAAGGAGTGGGCGGGTACGGTCACCTCCCCGTCACGCCGGTGAAGGCGGAACTCGCCGCGCGTGCCGCGCGCGCCCCGCGCGGCTCGCCGTCCCCCGGTGGGCGTGCTTTGATCCTTCGCGTGGCGCAGGTCATAGAAGCCGGATCCCGGTAGCGGGGTCCGACCAGTGGACTGCGGCACGGAAGAAGCGCCTATGCGAAGGGAACAGCACCTCATGAACCTCGCCCCCCGGGTGGAGACGGCCGAGATCTCCGACGCCGAGCTGGACAACGTCTCCGGTGGTATGGCGGCGGGCGGCTCCGGTGGTCTCCACGTCGAGACGCCGATTGCCGACCTCTGCGCCGATGTTCTGGCCGTTGCCTCGCCCGAGGGTGTCGCTGCCGGCGGGTTCCTCAACGCCACCGCTCACTGACGGCGACGTCTCGCCTCCGCAGGTCCCGGATCATCCGATCCGGGACCTGCCCGGTTTCACGGGGTGGCCGCGGTCAGGTGAGGGGCAGGCCCCAGCGGGGCGCGTCCCTGTTCGGGCTCACGGGTGCGACGGTCAGGTCGGGCCGGTCGCCTTTCGCGGTGATCAGCGCCGACTCCCCCTTGCGCAGGGCGATCCGGACGGCGCCGTCGCCCGCGTCCGCACAGCGCAGGGGACGGCCCCGCCCGTCCCGTACGACGACCGGCCCCGCGATACCGTGCCGTACGACGCAGGGCGCTCCCGCCTCGCTGACCAGTCGCACCCAGCGAGTCGTGCCGCCCCGGCGGACCGCGCTCAGCAGGAAGGCACCCTGGGTACGGAACCGATGGACGGTCAGGTCGGCCCAGGCGGTGGGCAGCGCCGGGAAGACCCTGATGATCCCGCCCCAGGACTGGCAGATCATGTCGTGCAGGGACTGGGCCGCCGACAGCGGGGTCTCGATGACCGGGCCCGACTCCTGGTACATGGTGTTCGGCTGGATGAAGCGGGTCATCAGCTCACCGAGGTACTTCAGCGCGTCCTCTCCCTTGCCCAGCAGCGCCGACATCGAGGCGGCTCCGGTGAAGGTGTGGCCCTGCAGGGCGCCCTCGAAGCCCACCCAGTGCGCCAGTGACCTCTCGATCAGGGCGCGTTCGTCGGGGGTGCGGCCGGTCACCTCGTACAGCGGGTAGACCGCGAGCAGATGCGAGTAGTGCCGGTGGGACTTGGCGAACGGGATGTCCGCGCCGATCATGAAGCCGTTCTCGTCCGTCGGATAGGGCACCCGTCTGGCCAGCACCTCACGCCAGCGGGGGGCCAGCGGGTCGTCGACGCCGAGGAGTTCGGCGGATTCGAGGAGTGTTCGACAGCCCCAGGTCAGGAGCATGAGGTCGTAGTTGCAGTCGCGCGAGTCGCCGCCGTACTCCGGGGAGAAGGTGGCGGGCAGGTGCAGTCTGCGGTCCGGGCCGGGCTCGAGGAAGTGCAGGTAGTAGTTGACCGCCTTGCGCAGCAGGGGGAAGAGGACGTCCCGGAGGATCGACTCGTCCATGGTGTGGCGGTAGCTGAGCCAGACGTTGTGCAACGCCCAGGTCAGGTTGCCGACTTCGGGGACCGGCGGGTCCTGGCCGGGGATGCCGACGCCGTAGCCCGTGAGCGGGCCGACCGCGCCGTTGACCAGCTGGGCGTCGGTGGTACGCGGGATGCCGAGCGAGTCGGCGCGGTAGGGCTGCGCCACCTCCTTGGCGAGGTTGTCCCTGAACTCACCGAGCGCCCGGGTGATCGCGTCGAGTTCGAGGTGGTTGGAGCCGTGCACGAGCCAGTACTCCAGCTGGGCGTTGAGGTTCCACCAGGTGTTGGGCCACGGGGTGGGTTCCAGCCAGGGGCCGCTCGTCGCCATCACGGGGGCGTCACGGCGGGCGGCCGAGGCGGCCTTGTAGAGCTGGATCCAGTAGAAGCGCTGGATCCGGGCGTCGGGCACGGACAGGAAGCTCTTGCGGTAGTAGGAGTGCCACCAGGCGCGATGGGTCACCGCCAGGGCCGAGTAGGGGAGTCGGGCGGTGGTGCGGATCTCCTTCAGGGCCCGTCCCAGGGCCGTGGTCCGCGGGTAGGAGTGCGCGACGTGCGCGTACAGCGTCCGCGTCCGACCGCTGGTCCGCTCCCGCCACGCGGTGACGTGCTGCCCGCCCGCCAGCAGCGGTTGCACGGCAGCGGTCACACCGGCGTGGTCGGCGACCTCGGCGGGCGGGTTGCCCCGGTAGCCGTCCGGCAGCGGCTTGAAGGCGGCCCGCGGGCTGATGGCGTCCGCGGGGTGGAACACCCAACGGAAGGCCCTCTCGCCCTCGCTGGGGGTGACCTCCACGGCGAGTACCGAGCGGTCGTTGTGCACCAGGGCGCGAAGGGCCAGAGTGCCCTTGTCGGTGGTGATGGTGCCGGTCAGCTCGGCGTCGTGCAGCGCGAGCCGCCAGTCGAGGCCGGTGATCGCGCCCACCGGTTCCAGGGTGAAGTACCCGACCGGCAGCCGGGCCAGACCGAAGAGGGAGCCGAACTCCGGTCGGTGGTCCTGGACTTCTGAGTGCTGGATGTTGAAGCGTACGGCCTTCGACGCGGCGCCCGGCTCGGCATAGATCCCCGAGCCGAGGAAGCCGTTGCCGAGGAACGGGCCCTCGTACCAGGTGGCCGGCATCCGTTCCCAGACCAGATCGGCGTCGTCGAGGACGGTGCGCCAGGGGTCGTCGGGGTGCGCGGCGGTCTCCACGCGGTCGGCCGCCGTCGCCGGCGTGGGCAGGCCTGAGGCGAGCAGCGCGCCGCCCACGGCGGAACCGGTGGTGAGGACGGTACGTCTGGACGGGCTGGGCACGCTGCCTCCCGACAGTTCGGAGATTCATCGGAGCTGTCCCGGGATGCAACCTAGAGAGGCCCGCGAAGCGCGTCAATACAGCGATATAGCTCGGATGTATTCACCGATGCACCTGCCCGCTCACGCCGGGTCGCCCCCCGAAACGGCCACTGCCGCACACGACGGCTCGACGTCCCACCCGCCCCACAGGAATCACAAAATCCGGACGGAGTGATTGACGCGAACATGGCCACCCCCTACTTTCTGATCGATTCACCGAACTTCGTTCGGAATATCGACCATTGGAGCCCGCATGACCCCCCGCCCCCACCCCACCCGCCGACACGTCCTGGGCATGGCCGCCGCCGCTCCCCTGGCCGTGACCGGCGCACTGACCCTGGGCGCCGGCGCCGCTCACGCCGCCGACTCGGCGTACGTGATGTGCTACTTCACGGAGTCGACCTCCCTGGGCGAGGGCACCGACTACGGCCTCCATCTGGCCGTCAGCACCGACTCGCTCGACTGGACACCGCTGAACCAGAACAACCCCGTGGTCACCCCGACCGACGGCTCGCTCGGGCTGCGCGATCCGTTCATCCTGCGCAAGCAGGACGGCACCTTCGTCGTCCTGGCCACCGACCTCAAGGGCACCGACTGGAGCTACGTCAGCCAGTACATCCACGTCTGGTTCTCCACCGACCTGCGCACCTTCACCGGCTACCACCGGCTGAAGCTGCACGACATGAACACCCACTGCTGGGCCCCGGAGGCGTTCTGGGACGCGGGCCGCGGTCAGTACGCGGTCATCTACTCAGCCGTCGACGACAGCGGTCACAACGTCATCATGGTCAACTACACCACCGACTTCGTCACGGCGTCGGCCCCGCAGGTCTTCTTCGATCCCGGCTACGACGTGATCGACGGAGACATGGCCGTAGGCGTTAACGGCGTCAACTATCTGTACTTCAAGAAGAACCAGACACTCGTCGGCGCCCGGTCGACCTCGCTGAACCCGGGCAGCTTCACCGAGTTCACCACCGGTGTCGCTCATGGCGGCACCGAGGCCCCGACCCTGGTCAAGTCGCCGAACTCCAGCACCTGGTACCTGTGGGGCGACACCTACACGCCCAACGGCGTCTTCTACGCCTGGCAGACCGCGGACCTCGCCTCCGGCACCTGGACCGCCCTCGACCAGAAGACCTACACCCAGCCGCTTAACTCGAAGCACTGCGGCATCACCACCATCAGCACGGCGCAGTACGACAACCTCATCGCCAAGTGGGGCGCCCCCACCTGGAACCGACTCAAGTCGTACAACTACCCGGCGCGTTACGTCCGCCACTCCGACTTCGTGGGCCGCATCGACGAGTACCCCGTCGACCCGCCGACCGACTCCCAGTGGAAGCTCGTCCCCGGCCTGGCCGACAGCAGCGGAGTCTCCTTCCAGTCGGTCAACTACCCGAACCGCTATCTGCGGCACTACGACTACCAGCTGCGACTCGACGTGAACGACGGCACGTCGACGTTCGCGGCGGACGCCACGTTCCACCGCACGGCGGGCCTGGCCGACGCGAGCTGGTCGTCCTTCCGCTCCTACAACAACCCGACCCGCTACATCCGCCACTACGACTACGCCCTGCGCATCGACCCGGTCTCGACGGCCACCGAGAAGCAGGACGCGACCTTCCGCGTCGGATACTGACACCCCGGGTGTGCCCCTTCGGGCAGTCGACTCTGCCTCCCTGCCCGATGACGGTCCCGCTGCGGCGGGTTAGCGTCCGCCTGTGAGCAACACGTCCCGACCGCAGCCGCCTTCGGAGGGCCCGCCACGCCCGCGCCGTCGTGGGCCCGGCCCGTTCACCCTGATGGTGCTGCCAGGGTTGGTCGCGGCCTCGGGTGTGGCCGGTTTCCTCGTCCTGACGGGTGGTCTCGCCCCGGCGTGGACGCAGGGCGCCACGGCGCCGCCGACCGACGCGAGTGGTGTGAACTCGTCCTACGGCCCCTGGCTGCGCAAGGCCGCCGGAGCCTGCGCGGTGCTCACCCCGTCCGTACTCGCCGCCCAGATCGACCAGCTCTCCGGCTGGCACAACGACGCCAAGGAGCAGGGGAAATCGGGCATCGCCGACTTCACGGACACCGGTTGGCAGCGGTGGGGCAAGGACGAGGACGGCAATGGGCGCTCCTCTCCCCTGGACCGGCCCGACGCCATCATGGCGCTCGGCAGGCAGGACTGTTCCCTCGCCGCGAGGGTCACCGAGTTGCGCACCGAGGGCACCGTCTCCGGAGACCTCGTCGACCTGACCCTGGCCGCCTACGCGGTCGGGGAGGACGAGGTGGCGGCAGCCGGACGGGTGCCCGCGGGAGCACGGACCTACCTCGGTGAGGTGAAGGCCCGCTCGGCACGCTACACAGGGTTCGACCAGGAGGACACGGGCGACGGCGCCGAGCAGCCTGCGGGCACCCTCCTCGACGCGCCCGTGAGCACCCGGACCGTCACCTCGCCCTTCGGCTCCCGCAAGCACCCCCTCACCGGGGTGACCAAACTCCACACCGGCGTGGACTTCGGCGCGTCGCAGGGTGCCGAGGTCTCCGCCGCACGGGAGGGGCGGGTCGTGTTCGCCGCCCCGACCAAGGCCTACGGCAACCGCATAGTCATCGACCACGGCACCATCGACGGCAAACGCCTCGAGACCACCTACAGCCACCTCTCGGCCCTGCAGGTCGGCGCGGGCCGGACCGTGCGGGCCGGCACCGTGATCGGCCGGGTGGGCTCCACGGGTCTGTCCACCGGCCCGCACCTGCACTTCGAGGTCATCTACGGGGGTTACTACACCGACCCGATGCCCTGGCTCGCCTCCGGCGGCTGAGGGGCGGTTCCCACCGCGGCATGGGGGCCGGGCGCCCAGGCCCGGAACCCGTGCGGCGGATACCGGCGCATCAGCTGAACGGCCGCCGCCGGCAGCTCGCGGCGCCTGCCCTTCGCGGGCATCGGCGACGGCCCGACCGGCCGTGGAGCACGGGCGACGGACGCGGTCACCGCCGGCGCGGCCCGGCGAACCAGCGGACGATCGCCGACGTGGCCGCGACATTTGATCCCAGGTGACGGGAGCCGTGGTAGTCGGCGTCGCCGACGTCCACGACCGGCGCCGCCACGCCGTTCCGGAGCAGAGCGGCCCGGCAGTGCCGGGTGTTGGAGGTGACGGCCTGCTCGTCCCCGGACGCCATGTACAGCCGGACCGGGACACGGGGAGCCCAGTCGGTGCACACGGCGTCGGTGGTGCGCAGCGCCGCCGCCAGCGCTCCCGTCGGATGCGCGAGCAGGTGCCGGCCGTTCCTGGTGAGCAGCGCGTGCAGGGTGTCCGGTGTGCCCTGCATCAGCTGCTGCCCTGTGTGGGCGCCGTCGAAGAGGCCCTCGATCGTGCTGTCGTAGGGGGCTCGGAAGACGTCGCCGGGGCTGTCGTAGATGTGATGGAGGCGGTTGAACGCGACCAGGGTGTACGCGGCGTACAGCACGCTGGACTTGGGCTCCAGCTCGCCGTGCAGCAGCGCGGGCAGCTCGGCGCCGCCGAAGTCGTACGCGCCGCTGACCGGTGCCAGCGCGCCCAGCCGGAACCAGCCGTCGGCACCG
The DNA here is from genome assembly GCF_053597535.1 of Streptomyces sp. NPDC001348. NCBI lineage: Bacteria > Bacillati > Actinomycetota > Actinomycetes > Kitasatosporales > Streptomycetaceae > Streptomyces > Streptomyces sp. NPDC001348. The sequence continues at coordinate 240,332 of NZ_JBSFIK010000006.1, forward strand.
GCCTGCAGCGCCCGGCCGAGGCCCAGCGCCGCCGAGGCGCCCTGCGAGAAGCCGGTGACCATGACCTCGGGCTCCAGCTCGTGGCCGGCGCGGGGCGCGAAGGCACGGGCCGCCCGCAGCATGTCGAGGGATGCGGTGGTCTCGGAGCCGATGTCCATCCAGGGGTGCAGGCCGGGTCCGGTGCCCATTCCCAGATAGTCCGGGGCGACCGCCGCGGAACCGGCCGCGGCGTGCGCGACGACCGGCGCGGACACGAACGCGGCGCGCTGCATGGACGGGGAGTCGTTCTTGTGGCTGCCGGTGCCGTGCGTGAAGGAAACCACCCGCAGGTGTCTGTCGCCGTCGAGCGGCAGCACGAACAGTCCGCTCGCCGTGGTGGGCCGTCCGTACGGGTCGACGGTCCGGTAGACCAGCCGGTACGCGACCACGCCGTGCCGGACGGAGTCGTCGTCGAACCCGGCCGCGGTCAGCTCGGCGGACACGGCACGCGGGGTGGCGAGTGTGTACAGCCGCTCGGCGGACACCAGCGTCCCCCGGTCGCCCTCCTGGTGCCGCGCCTGCTGGTGGGCGGCGGGTGCGGCGGCAGCGGTGGCGGCGGCCGGCGCGCTCAGCAGCAGCCCGCAGCAGACGGCTACGGCCCGGGCCCGCAGTCCACGCCGGTACCGGCTTGCGCTGCGCGGCGAAACAGCGGCGGCATCACCCATGACGTCCTCCAAGTGCGGCTTGTTCAAGGCATGTTCAGCCTCGCGCCCGGAGGACCTCGGCGCACTGGTGCCACCCCCCGCTCAAGGGGTGGGGATACCCGCCGGGCGGAGCGGGCCGCCCAGACGGACCGGGACGCCCGGCGAGTACAGAACGCTGACCGGCGCCTCACGGGGCGTGGGCAGGCCCGCGGCCGCGAGCAGGTTCTCCTCGCAGGCGATCAGCTCGGCGCGGTACAGGGGCCAGCGGGGGTGGTCGTTGGGCAGATAGGACGCTCCGCCGAAGAACGAGTTGTGCATGCCCCACCGGGCGGTGAGGAAGTGCTCCAGCTCCGTGGGCCGCGCGATGCGTTCGCCCCTGCGCACGGTGATACGGCTGTGCGCGCCGCGCGGGCCGGGCCACCGGCGCGAGCTCGTGTAGGTCACGGTGTCACCGGCGGTGCGTATCCTCATCCGGGACCAGAGATAGGGCAGCCGGAAGCCGAACCGCCCCATCACCACGGGGATGAGCCGTGAGGCGTCCATCGACCGGAAGACGACACCGCGCCGGCCGTGCGCGTCGACCGAGTACAGGCGCACGTTGGTCTCCGGGAAGGATCCGAGGTACGGCACGCCGGGCAACCCCAGCCATCCGACCCTGTGCATCCGGAAGGCGACGAGTCCGACGTACGTGGCCCCGTCGCGGACGTCGGGAACGGTTCCGCCGGGCAGGAGCCCGGCCACGGCCTCCGGGGCGACGGCCCAGTGGACGAAGCACAGGTCGAGCCACTGCTGGGTGAGGAGCGGGGCGCCCACGGCGGCCGGGGCGTCCGGGGTGATGGGGGTCGGCGGCTGCACGGTGCCAGGATGGCAGAGGCGGCGGCGACGGCTACCCGTCGGAGCGGGTGGCGCCGAAGTAGGTCTCGTGCGACCAGATGTGGGTGCACGACGGGCACTGCAGATGGAGCAGGCTGCCGGTGTTCGACAGCAGGTAGCGCCAGTGCGTGGAGCAGGTGCGTCCCTGCTCGCACGCGGCGCACCCGCGCCAGTCGTCGCAGTTCGGACAGTCCACCCAGGCCCGCCGCCCGATGTCGGCCTGCGGGTCAAGCGGCAGCATGGCCGCCCCCTCGCGCCGGGAGCACACCGGCCGCCACCAGCTCGTCGTACAGGCGCTGCTGCTCCTCGCCGAGGCCGGAGTACAGCAGCTCGTACGCCTCCTCCTCGCCGCGCAGGGCCGCCGCGGGATCCCAGTCGGTGCCGAGAGCGGACATGACATGGGTGCGCCGGAGCATCTCGTGCACGCTCAGGTCGACGGTGAATTCGACCGGTGCGGGGGTGCCGGGTCGGTCAGCGGAGGGCATACGACCGAACGTAGGAAGGCTTCCCGGCCCCGGGCAAGAGCAGGTGGGAGAAGTCACAGTCGCCCCTCAGGGCACGAATGACTCCCAGGACACAAGGGAAACAAGGGGAATCCTGTCGTACACGCCTTCTACCAGGCACTTCCGGAAAAACACTCCTCGTCGTACGCAGGGACGAATAGCGTGCGAGGAGCCGAGCCGCTCCCCCACCTGGAGTTCCGGATGCCCCACGCCGACGCCCATGCCCAGCCGCACCACGGCGACCTCCGGCGGCTGCGACGCAGGTATCGATTACAGCGCCGGGTGACCACACTGCTGGCACTCGGTTACTTCACGGCCTTCCTGGTCCTCTCCGCCGGCTACCCCGCCCTCATGGCCCGCCCGCTGCTCGGCGGCCTGCCGACCGGCCTCGTCCTGGCCCTCTCCCACGTTCCCGTCACCTGGCTCGCCGTGCTGCTGTACGAACGCACCGCGCGGCGCTATGTGGACCCCATGGCCCTCCGGGTCACCCGGCACGCCCCGTGGGCCGCCGGGGCCGGGCGGGAACAGCTGCCGTGACCGCCTTCGGCAGGACCGCCGAGGCATGGTCGCTGGTCGCCTTCTGCGCCGCCGTCACCGTGACACTGCTGCTGTGCGTGCTCACCGGCCCGGACCAGGACGACCTGGACGAGTTCTACACCGGCTACCGGTCCCTGTCCCCCGTGCGCAACGGGCTCGCGATCGCGGGCGACTACATCTCCGCGGCGACCGTGCTGACCATCGGCGGGGTCATCGCGCTGTGCGGGTACGACGGCGTCGTGCTCGCCGTCAGCACGCTGCTGTCGCTTCTGGTCCTGATGTTCCTGCTGGCCGAACCACTGCGCAACACGGGCCGGTTCACCATGGGGGACGCGCTGGCGCGGCGCATGCCCGGACGGCCGGTGCGGGTCGTCGCCTGTCTCGTCACCATCGCCTCACTGGTGCCGATGATGCTGGTCCAGCTGGCCAGCACCGGACAGCTGCTGGCGTTCATCCTGGGTTTCTCCAGCACGGCCCTGAAGACCGGCTGCATCGTCGGAGCGGGCGCGTTGATGATCGTGTACGCGGCCATCGGCGGTATGCGGGGCACGGCGCTGCTGCACATCCTGAAGATGGTGGCGCTGCTGGGATCCGGTGTCGTGATCGCCGTGCTCGTGCTGCGCACCTTCGACTTCAGCCCCTCGCACCTGTTCGGCGCGGCCGCCGAACGGAGCGGGGCGGGCGGGGCCTTCCTGCGCAGCGGTCTGCAGTTCGCCGGTGGTCCGCATCCGCGGCTGGACATGGTGACGACCCAGTTCGCCATCGTGCTCGGCGGCGCCTGCCTCCCCCATGTCACCATGCGCATGTACACCGCCGACAGCGCACGCCAGGTACGGCGGTCGATGTCCTGGGCGGTGTCGTCCGTGGCCCTGTTCGTCCTCGTCGTCACGGTGATCGGGGTCGGGGCGACGGCACTGGTCGGCCGCGCCGGGATCGCGGCCCAGGACCCCCGGGGCAACACGGCCTACCTGCTGGCGTCGCGGGCGGTCTTCGGCGAGCACGTGTCCCGCCCGGAGACCCTGCTGTTCACCGCGGTCACCACCGCCGTCTTCCTCACCCTGCTCGCCTCGGTGGCCAGCATGACGCTCTCCTGCGCCAACTCCCTGGCGCACGACGTGATCGCGTCCCGTCGCTCGGGCATGTCCCCGGTCGCCGAGTCGACCGTCGCGCGGGTGTCGGCGGTCGCGGTCGGAGCCCCGGTGATCCTGCTCGCCGCACTCGTCCAGCACCGCAGCCTGCAACCACTGGCGACCCTCTCGTTCTGCCTGGCGGCCTCCGCCATCGCGCCCGCGCTGGTCTACAGCCTGTTCTGGCGCCGCTTCACCCGCACCGGCCTGCTGTGCACCCTCATCGGCGGCTCGACGGCGGTCCTGGTCCTGATGCCGGGTACCAACCTGGTCTCCGGCTCCCCCACGGCGGCGTTCCCCGGCGCCGACTTCAACTGGTTCCCGTTCACCACCACGGGCCTGGTGTCCATTCCGCTCGGCTTCGCCTTCGGCTGGATCGGTACGATGCTGCCGGGGCGGCGCGCCCGGCAGGAGGCACGCGCACGGTACGAGGCCGTCGAACCGCTGATCCTCGCCGGTCCACGGCGCAGACTCCGGCAGTAGCACCGCGAAGCCGCTGCGCCATGCCGCCCAGTGGAGCAATCCCCGGTGCGCCGGGGCCCGGCACTGCAGGCTGGACCTCTTGTCGAGATCGTGTGCCAGGAGTCCCTTGTGCGCAGGCCGCATGAGCCGAGCCGTCAGGCATGTCGTCCGCCCGCCGACCCGTGCGAGCGCGCACGCGGGAGCGCGGGGTGAGGCACGGTCGTGGCTCCCCCGCGGACCGTTCCGAGTCACCGGCGGGCAGCACGGCGCGGACCCGGCCACCCGCTCCCCCGGCCTGGATGCGCCGGCTTCCGGTCCTGTACGTCGTCGCCGTTCTGCTGCTCGAGCCCGTCACGCCCGTGGACTGGCCGGTGAGCTTCGTACTGATCGCGCTGCCCCTGGTGACCGCCTTCGCCCACGGGCCCGTGGTCGTCGCCGGTACCACGGTGTTCGCCATCCTCTTCGAAGGGGTGCTGGCCGGCACCCCGTGCTGCGCGGGCCGCTCCGTCGGCTACCTGTGGGACCGCCACTACGTGGCCGCCTACGTGTGCACCGCCCTGGTGGGCACCCTCGGCACCATCCTCGCCGTGCACCGCGTCCGCCGTGAGCGCACGCTCGCCGACGTGCGCTTCGTCGCCGACATCGCCCAGCGCGTCCTGCTCAGGCCCGTTCCGCACCGGATCGGCGACCTGCTGCTGGAAAGCCTCTACCTCTCCGCCACCGCGGAGGCCCGGATCGGCGGGGACCTCTACGAGGCCCTCCCCACCGCCCACGGCGTCCGGCTCCTCATCGGCGACGTCCGCGGCAAGGGCCTGCTCGCCGTCGAGACCGCGGCCGCCCTGCTGGGCGCCTTCCGCGAGGCGGCCCACGACGAACCCGACCTGCCCTCCCTGGCGGACCACGTGGAGACGAGCATGACCCGCAGGGCGGCACAGCTCGCCGGAAACGAGAAGGACGAACGGTTCGTCACCGCCGTCTTCGCCGAGATCCCCGCCGACGGCCACCAGGTCCGCGTCGTCAACTGCGGCCACCCGCCCCCACTGCTCATCCGCACCGGCGAGGTACGGGAACTGGACCGGGGGCGGTCCGCCCCACCCCTCAACCTGGGCATGCTCGTCGACGACCCGTACCAGGTCGACACCTACCCGTTCCGCCCCGGCGACCAGCTCCTGCTGTACACGGACGGCATCACGGAGACGCGTGCCCCGGACGGCTCCTTCTACCCGCTGCTCGAGCGCCTCCACACCTGGGGCCCGCTGCCACCCCGTGAACTCCTGCAGCGGCTCCACCACGACCTGCTCGTCCACAGCCAGGACCGCCTGCAGGACGACATCGCGGCACTCACCGCCCGGCTGCTCCCCGACGAGCCGCCCGCGCCGCCCGCGCCGCCCGCCGAAGAGTTCCGCGGGGGTGGCGGATAGCGTGCTGTCATGCGCGTCGACCACTCACCGGAATCCATGGACCCCGGCTCGTTCTACCGTCTGCTCACGGCGGTGATCGTGCCCCGGCCGATCGCCTGGGTCTCGACCCTCACGGCGGACGGCCGGACGGCCAACCTGGCACCCCACTCGTTCTTCACCGTCGCCTCCACCGATCCGCCCGTCGTCCAGTTCACCTCCGTCGGGCGCAAGGACTCACTGCGCAACGTGGAGGAGACCGGTGAGTTCGTGGTCAACCTCGCTCCCGAGCCGCTCTTCGAGCAGATCAACGCCACCGCGACCGACTTTCCCAGTGACGAGGGCGAGTTCGACGCCGTGGGCATCGAGCGGGAGCCGTCGCTGCGGGTGCGGCCGCCCCGTGTGGCCGCGTCCCCCGTGGTGCTCGAGTGCACGCTGCACTCGACGCTGGGGCTGGGCAACTCGACGGTGGTGTTCGGCCGGGTCGTGCACGCCGCCGTGAGTGACTCCGTCCTGGTGGACGGCCGCCCGGACATCGGGCTGCTGCGCCCCCTGGCCCGGCTGGGCGGGAACGAGTGGGCCACGGTCGGGGAGATCCGCGAACTGGCGCGCATACCGTACCGGGACTGGTCCCGACCGGATGCGGTCCTCACTCTGACTAGTCTTGCCCCGTGACCAGCTTCGACCAGGCAGGCAGCGCCCCCAGGCCGCAGTCGCTGATGCTCAGTTTCTTCGGCATCCACGTCCTCGGCCGGGACACCGCTCTGTCGTCCAGCAGCCTGATCGACGTCTTCGCGCAGGCCGGGATCACCGAGGAGGCCGTACGGTCCACGCTCACCCGGATGGTCAAACGCGGCCTGCTGGAGCGGCACCGGCGGGGCCGCAAGACGTACTTCGGTCTGACTCCACGGGCCGTCCGTGTCCTGCAGGAAGGGCACGACCGGATCTGGCGGACGGGGGCGGTCAACCGGACCTGGGACGGTACCTGGACCCTGGTGGGTTTCTCGCTTCCGGAGGCCTGGCGCAGTGAGCGGCACGATCTGCGCTCCCGGCTGGTGTGGAACGGGTTCGGCCCGCTGCAGAACGGTCTCTGGGTGGCGCCCGGAACCGTGGACGTGCCCGAGGTGGTGGCGGGCCTCGGCCTGGACCCGTACCTGCGCGTGTTCCAGGGGGCCGTGGCCGGGGCCCCGACCGAGGCACGGACCGTGCTTCTGACGGCGTTCGACGTAGAGGCCATCGCCAAGGGCTACGAGGAGTTCCTCACCCGGTGGGGCTCGGACGCCGAGGTCCCGGACGGCGCCGACGACACGGGTGCGCTCGTGCGCCAGCTGTTGCTGCACACGGACTGGCTGGAGCAGGTACGCCAGGATCCGCACCTGCCTGCCGAGCACCTGCCCGAGGACTGGCCGGCGGGCCGGGCGGAGCACTTGTTCCGGACGCTGGCGCGGCGTTACGAGGGACCGGCCCGGCGGCAGGCGGCCGGCGCCCTGGACACGATCACCCCCGGCGCCCCGCCGGAGTGAGCCCGACCGTATCCGGGCCCGCGGCCGAGTTCCGGCGCGGGCCCGCTTCGGCATACCCGCGCACCCACCGCATCGCTCCCACGTCGATCGACATTGGGCACTCTATTGACCGTGGTCGAAAAACTGCCCTACATTCATCGCGTTCCCGGCGCCGTCGTCCCCGCAGCTCTCGCGCCTGCCGCGCATACCTCGCATCTCCGCCGCTCAAAGGGGAGCCCCACGTGTCCACAGAAACGCGCACCCAAGTCGACTCCACCGCCGCCCGGCCGGCGTCCGGTGGCCTGCCCGTCGGCACCCTCGTGGCCGGCTGCTTCGCCGTCCTGCTCGCCCAGATCGCCCTCGCCATGCCGGCCACCCTCAACGGGCTCTTCCAGGAGGACCTGCACCCGGTCGGCTCCCAGCTCACCTGGATATCGGACGCGTTCCTGCTGCCCGTCACCGTCCTGGAGCTGACCTTCGGCGTCCTCGGCGACCTCTTCGGACGCAAGCATCTGCTGGTCGGAGGCGGAGCACTGCTGGTCGTCGGTGAGGCCCTGGCCGCCGCCAGCAACGGCATCCACATGCTCTGGGTGGGCCAGGCGATCGCCGGACTGGGCGCGGCCGCGCTGATCCCCACGTCGCTCGCGGTCATCGCGGCGGGCACCCACACCACCCGTGACCGGGCCCGTACGATCGCGATCTGGGCCGCGTGCCTGTCCGGCGGCGGTATCGTCGCCCCGGTCCTGGGCGGAGTGACCGGGAACTACGGCTCCTGGCGCTGGGCCTTCATCGTGGTGACCGGGCTCGCCGCCGTCAGCACCCTGCTCAGCCAGTTCCTCGCGCAGAACTCCAGCGCTCCGGAAGGCCGTTCCCTCGACCTCGCGGGGCAGGTGACCATCGGTGTCGGCCTGTTCGCCCTGCTGTACGCGGTGATCCAGGGCCCGTCGGACGGCTGGACCGCGACTCCGGTGGTCATCGCGTACGCCGTCGCCGCCGTCTTCATCGGTCTGTTCATCGTGGCCGAGCTGCGCTCCGACGCGCCGCTGCTGCGCCTGGACCTGTTCACCAACCGTGCTTTCGCGGTGGCGTCGTTCGTGGCCGTGGTCGGCATGTTCAGCTACCTCGGCACCGCCTACGCGACCAGCATCCGGCTCGGCCCCATCCAGCACCAGAGCCCGCTGCGCGGCTCCTTCGCCTTCGTCCTCCTCAACGCCTGGACGTTCGTGCTGCTGCCGGTGACCGCCCGGCTGCTGGAGCGGGTCAGCGCGCGCTGGGTACTCGGCTCCGGTCTCGCGCTGATGGCCGCCGGTGACTTCGTCGCCGCCACGATGCCGGTCGACGACCGCGCCCTGACCTCACTCGTCCTCCCTCTCGGCCTGGTCGGCATCGGCTTCGCGCTCACCGTCTCCTCGATCACCGTGACCGCCGTCAACACGGTCCCCGTCCACTACGCGGGCATGGCGAGCGCCTCCACGAGCCTGCTGCGCGACTTCGGCTTCACGCTCGGCCCCGCCGTCATCGGGGCGATCGCCCTGAGCCGCGCGGCCGACGAGTTCCACCAGAAGCTGGCCGCCTCCGGCCTGAGCACCCAGGTCAAGGCGGCCGCCGGCCAGGTCGCGGCCGAGGGCGGACCGCTCGCGGTCAACTCGGTTCCCCCGGCCTCTCCGCCCGGGGGCGCCTCACCCATCGCCTTCGACGCCCTCGGCCACGGCTACTCGATCGGCTACGTGGTCTGCGGCGTCGCCGCCCTGGCCTGCTGCTTCCTGTCGCTGATCGCCCTGCGCGGCAAGGGCGACGAACAGACCGCGGCCGGCATCGCCGCGGAGGAGCAGCCCGCGGTGGTGTGAGGACGGCCGCGCCCGCACGGCCGACGCGGCTCGACATCGGTACATGACCGCGTTGCCTGGACCTTCCCCTGGCAACGCGGTCATGTCGTTCAGCCGTTCCTGCGCGCTACACCGCCGTAGAAGCCGATCTCGCCGGACCGGGCCGGCGGGGTTGTGTCGGGGCGCCAGAACGGAACCTGGGCGATCCCGGGCTCGACCACTTCGAACCCGTCGAAGAAGCGCTCGACCTCGGCGCGGGTCCGCAGGTTCAGGGTGGCGGTGGCGTTGCTGTACACGGCCTCCGCTCCGCTGCGGTCGGCGAAGTCGCCCGTGGCGTGCGAGAGCACCAGGAAGCTGCCGGGCGGCAGTGCGTCGCGCAGGGTGGCGACGATCCGCGCCGGCTCCTCCGCGTCGGTGAGGAAGTGCAGGACGGCGACGAGGAGCAGGGCGACCGGCTCGTCGAAGTCGATGACCCGGCGGACGTCGGGATGTTCCACGATGGCCTGCGGGTCGCGCAGATCGGCGAGCACGACGCCGGTCGTGCCGGAGCGGCTGAGCAGCGCGTTGGCGTGCGCGCTGACGATCGGGTCGTTGTCGACGTACGCCACGCGCACGCCGGGCGCCACCTCCTGGGCGGTCTCGTGGACGTTCGGCGGGGTGGGCAGCCCGGTGCCGACATCGAGGATCTGGCGCACGCCACTGCCCACCACGTACCGGACGGCGCGGCGCAGGAAGGCACGGTTGGCCCGCACGCCGCTGCGCGCCTCGGGGGCCGCGGCGGCGAGTTCGTCGCCCGCCCTGCGGTCCACCTCGTAGTTGTCCTTGCCGCCCAGGAGGTAGTCGTAGATCCGTGCGGGGTGCGGCCTGCTGGTGTCGATCTCGACCCTCACACCGTCCTGTGTCACGCTGCGCTCCTCTCGACGGACCCACCACGGTCCCCGACCGCTGCGGATCCCGGCAGTTTGCCACACCAACTTGCGGACGGGCGCGGGTGGTTCGGGGTACGGCCGGTCGGTGTGCTACCCAACGCCCCCGGGATCGTCCGTGGTTGGTAACAGATGTGCTGACGGCCTGGCGTCACACCACAGACCGTGGGCCCCGGAATCGCCCGGGGCCCACGGTCTTGATGTGCTGACTCGCAGCGTCACCATCGGTACCAGCGGCCCTTGCGGCCACCGGTGTCCGCGGTGCGCACGACGAAGCCGAGCAGCCAGACGACCAGCACGACGACCGCGATCCACCACAGTGCCTTCAGCGCGAAACCCGCGCCGAAGAGGATCAGGGCCAGCAGCAGAACGAGAAGCAGGGGAACCATGTTTATCAACCTCCGCCGCTTCTGGTGCCCGGCAATTGGGGCAACACACAGTCGATTTCCCGGGTTTCTTCACCAATTCCACGGGCACCGGTTGGAGTTCCTTCACGACACGACGTGACGCCCCGTCCCGATCGGCAGGCATATCCGGCGTGCAGCCAGGAACCCGGTTGGTCCCCGACAATCGAAGGAGGAACACCATCGTGTCCCAGGTCGAAGAATCCATCGAGGTCAACGTCCCGGTCCGCACCGCCTACAACCAGTGGACCCAGTTCGAGACCTTCCCTGAGTTCATGGACGGCGTGGAGCGCATCGAGCAGCGCAGCGACACACTGACCCACTGGGTCACCAAGGTCGGCGGTGTGCAGCGTGAGTTCGACGCGGAGATCACGGAGCAGGTCCCCGACGAACGCGTCGCCTGGACCACCGTGAGCGGTGAGGCCAGGCAGGCCGGCGTGGTCACCTTCCACCGGCTCGGCGAGGACCGCACCAAGGTCATGCTGCAGATGGAGGTGGCCCCCGAGGGCGTTGCCGAGACCGTCGGTGACAAGCTCGGCTTCGTCAAGCGGCAGGTCACCGGCGATCTCAAGCGGTTCAAGGGGTTCATCGAAGAGCGCGGGGGTCTGGAGACCGGCGCGTGGCGCGGAGAGGTCTGACCCGACGAGGTCGTCGGAGTCAGCCGAGTCCGAGGGTGCTCAGGGTCTGCTGAGCCATCCTCGACTCTCCGAGGGCGTTGGGGTGGACGGGGACGATGTTGGTGCCGAACAGGAGTGGTTCGATCCACCGGGTGCCGGGCGGCCTGCAGGCATCGTGACCTTCGGACGCCTGGGAGAAGTCCACGAAGGTGGCGCCGGTCTCCTCGGTGGCGCGTTCCACGACAGCGTTGAGGTGCGCCTGGATTCCCCGCAGGTACGGCACGTCACCGGAGGCGACCGGCAGCTTCGCGAAGCACGACGGGTCGGCGTCGGCGGGCACGATCCACGGGTAACCCAGCACGGCCACACGGGCGTTCGGCGCCTTCGCCCGGACGCTGCGCAGTGCGGTCCGCAGCGCGGGATAGGTGTCCTTGTCGATCTGCTCGTCGAACGAGCTGCCGTGCTGGTCCTTGCAGGGGCTGCCCCGTCCGCCGCTGAAGACCCCCGCCGAACCGCAGGCGAGCACGGCGTTGATGAAGGTGCCGTTGTCGTTTCCACCGATCGTCAGTGTCACCAGGCCGGTGTCCGGTCCGACGGCGTCGAGCTGCGGCGGCACTCCGGGGTACTGGGCCCCGGTGAAGTCCTTGGTCTGCGCGGCGCCGCAGCTGACGTCCGTCAGCGCGGCGCCCGTCCGGGCGGCGACGACGTGCGGGTAGTTCGCCGTGGAGCGCAGGCACAGCAGGTTGGTGACATCCACCGGCAGGACGCCGGAGCCGGCGCTGTAGCTGTCACCCAGGGCGGCGTACTCCAGGGGCGCGGCCGCGTGTGCGGCCGGGGCGGCGAGGCTGAGTGCGACGGCACCCACGGCTGCCATTGTCGCGGTCATGACACTATGAAGGGCATGCATCGGCGTGTGCTCTCTTCTCGGAAGCGGACGCGGCTGGTTCGGGCACGGCGGTGCCCCGCGGGCGTGCTGGTGGCGAGAGTTCAGCGGCTCGGGCAGGGGGAAGTGCCGACGGCCGCGCCGTGGGCACAGGGCGCACACGCCGACGACCGCGGAGAACGGCGCGTGGGGTGACCGCACGTCCTACCGATTAGTAATGTGCGGCCGGTTGGACACCGCGTCAACGCTGTTGACGGCACTTCTTCGATCCCGCAGGTGACGGGTGACGGGGCTGAGCGTCCCTGCACGGGGTAACCGAAGTTCAGGGAAAGGCAAAGTCCGCAGTACGAGAGGGAGATGTCATGCCGGGTGTGGTGGAGCGCATCAAGGAATTCGCCAGGAGCCCCCAGGGGCGGCGTACGGCCGAGCAGGTACGCCGCGCGGCGGCCGACCCCCGGCGACGGGCCCAGGCCCAGCGGCTGCTGGGCAAACTGCGGGGGCGTGGCTGACTCGGGCCGCCGGCGGCGGAAGACGAACGGGCCGGTCTCCGGCGGGGCGACGTCCCCCGGAGACCGGCCCGATGCCGGACGGCAGACCTACTGTGCGAGCAGTCCCTCGCGCAGTCGGGCCAACGTGCGGGAAAGAAGGCGGGACACGTGCATCTGGGAGCAGCCGAGGTGTGCGCCGATCTGCGCCTGGGTCAGTTCCTCGACGAATCGCCAGTGCAGGATCTGCCGCTCGCGCTCACTGAGCGCGGCGATGAGGGGAGCCAGCGAGTTGAAGTCCTCCACGAGCCCCAGCGTCGCGTCCTCCGCGCCGATGAAGTCGGCCAGCACGCTCTCGCCGTCCTCGCTGCTGTTGATCGCGGCGTCCAGGGAGGCGGCGCTGTACCCGTTCGAGGCGAGCCGGGCTTCGATGACCTCGTCCTCCGTGAGGCTCATCAGCTCCGCCAGCTCCTTGGCGGTCGGCGTACGGCCCATGCGGCTGCGCAGTTCCTCGGTGGCGCGCGCCAGCTGGACGCGGGCCTCCTGAAGTCGGCGGGGCACGTGCACGGCCCAGGAGGTGTCGCGGAAGAACCGCTTGATCTCGCCGACGATGTAGGGGACGGCGAAGGAGGTGAACTCCACCTCACGGGACAGCTCGAACCGGTCGATCGCCTTGATCAGCCCGATCATGCCGACCTGGACGATGTCCTCCATCTCCTCCGGGCCGCGGCTGCGGAACCGGCCGGCCGCGTAGCGGACCAGGGACATGTTCATCTCGATCAGCGTGTTGCGCGCGTGCTGGTACTCGGGCGTGCCCTCCTCCAGTACCGCCAGCCGGTCGAAGAAGAGCCGGGAGAGTTCACGGGCGTCCTTCGGCGCCACGGCCGAAGGGTCGGCGACCTCCGGCACATCGACCACTGTCTGCGGACCGGCGTTCCTCACCGTCGCGGCCGTCATATGCCCCTCCCCATGCCGAAATGTCCGACGTACGTTCGTACTGCCGATGAGCCGCGGCTACCCGGGTCCGCAGCGGATATGCACGGCACGTCGACTTTGCCGCGTGCGTGGAGCGCCGACGGTGCTGCCGGAGATGGCGTGGGCGAATCGGCTCAGGGCGGAGCACATCGGCATGCGTCGTGGCCATTGCGGCATGGCGCAGGTGACAGGCACACGAGCGACGCTCTGAGCAGCCGCACCGTGAAGGCGGCGGACTGCGAAGGAGTGATCTCATGGGACGGTACGATCTCGCCCTCATCGGATTCGGCGGCGTCAATCGCGCGCTTGCCGAGCTCGTGTCCCACAGCGGGGAGCGCCTGGCCGAGGAGCTGGGCTTCGCCCTGCGGGTGGTGGCGATCACCGATCTGCGGGCCGGTTCCCTGGTGCTGAGGCGGACGTAGTGGCCGACGTTCTTGTGGGCGACGAGCAGGCGGCCGTTCGGGATGAGCTCCTTGGCGCGTGCCTCCCCCAGCGGCTCGGTGACGACGATAAAGCTGCCGACGTTGATCAGCCGCTTCCGGAACCACGGCATCGACCTGTCGGTGTAGGCGTCCGTCGCCGCCATGACCTGCTTGGCACGGACGGTGCCGTGCAGGGTCTCCACCAGGAAGCCACCGCCGGGGAGGCGGGTGAGGCCGGTGGCCGCGTTGCGCTCGTGGATCTCGGCACCGGCGCGTTCGGCGGCGTCTGCCAGGCCGCCGACGAACTTGCCCACGTGCAGGCCCGCGCTGAGCGAAGGGCAGGTAGCCGATGGGTGTGCCGTGCAGGAGGCTGAGGGTCTCCTCGATCCAGGTGCCGCCCATCAGCCAGTCGACGCCGAGTTCGGTGGCCGTCCGCGCGGAGGAAAGAGCCTGGTCCCGGTGGGTGCTGACGACTTCGAGCCAGGTGGTGGCGCCCATGTCCCTGATGCGGGTGTGGAGTTGGGCGAGGGTGCGGGGGCCGACACCGATGTCCTTGAATCCGATGTGGGTGATGCCCAGGTCGGCGATGCACCGGAGTCAGCGCGATGGCGGTGGCGGCCCTCGCCTGGCTCGGCCGCTGACCGAGCAGCCTTCCCGAGGCGGTGCGGCCCTCTCTCGCCGATCGTCACACGGCCAAGGCGGCTGCCCGACAGCTTCGGCGCCGACAAGGGCACCAAGTCCGAGCGTTCGGCCCGGTCGCGTTGTTCGTATGCGGCGGCATCGGGGACCGGACCGCCGGGCCCGCCGCCGGTGTCCGACGGCCTGGTCGGAGGGCCGAGGAACGACGGTGCGGATCCCGCGCCGACCCAGGTGGCTTCCGAGGGCGCGGGACGAATAACCGCGGTCCGCCCAGGACGGCGTCCGGTCGGACCCTCGGTCCGGCGGGGCCCGTTGCGCGGAACACGGATGCCGGCCATGACGGCCTCCGGCGCCGCGGCGTCCTGCCCAGGACCGAGCGAAGCACTACTAGGCTCGCGCCATGTCCAAGACCGAGATCGACCTGGTGACAGCCGACTTCTTCGCCGCCTTCGACAACCGGGGCGGCCGGGCGGCCGACGTGGCACGGATACGCCGGCTGATGCTCCCGACGAGCGTGATCGTCAGGACCGGCCCGGAATTCGCGGTGTACACCGTCGACGAGTTCATCGAGCCCCGTCGGCGCCTGCTGGCCGATGGCCGCCTGGTCGAGTTCCACGAGTGGGAGACGTCCGAGGAGACGAGGATCGCCGGCGACATCGCCTCGCGGTTCAGCACGTACCGCAAGTCCGGACGGCTGGACGGTGCGGCGTTCAGCGGTGACGGGAACAAGACCCTGCAGTTCGTCCGCACCTCGGCGGGCTGGCGGATCTCTGCGGTCGCCTGGCACGACCAGCCGTGAGTCCTCGGGTGCGTTCCTCGGGTTTGACGTGGTCGATCGCGTCAAGGTGGACAGTATGGGCCAGTCGACACGAGAGATCGAACGCAAGTACGCGGCACCGGCTGCGGACGACATGGCGTGGCTGTCCGCCCTGGCCGGGGTGAAGAGCGCCGCGTCCCTGAACGACCGCGGCATCCAGGACCTGGACGCCGTCTACTACGACACCGCCGACCTGCGGCTGGCCCGCAGGTCGGCGACACTGCGGCAGAGGACGGGCGGCACGGACGCCGGCTGGCATCTCAAACTGCCCCTGGCCGGCGACAGCCGCGAGGAGATCCGCTGTCCGCCGGCCGACGAGGTGCCCGGGGAACTGCGTGAGCTGGTGTTGTCCCGGACGCTCGGTGCGCCGCTGCGGCCGGTGGTGCGGATCCGCACCACCCGTTCCGTGCGCGAGCTCGCCGATGCCGAGGGCGGCGTGCTGGCCGAGATCTGCCTGGACACCGTCCGCGCCGACTCCCTCCTCGAGGAGGGCGGGCACGCCGTGTGGACGGAGATGGAGGTGGAGCTCGCCGAGGGCGCCGACCCGGCGCTCCTGGACGACGTGGAGAAGGTGCTGCGCAAGAACGGCGTCGACCGCGCGCCCGCGCCGTCCAAGCTCGCCCGCGCACTGGCCGAGACGGCACCGGCCGGGTACGCCGGCCGGGAACCGCGCACCACGGAGGCCGCCCGCGGTTCGGTCGGCGAGCATGTGTCCGCGTATCTGAGTGCCCAGGTCCGGGCACTGGTGGATCTGGACCCGGCGGTGCGTCGCGGCACGGCCGACTCGGTGCACCGGATGCGCGTCGCGTGCCGCCGACTGCGCGGCGCCCTGCGCGTCCACCGCTCCGTCCTGGAGCGCGAGGCGGTCGACCCGCTCCGGGGTGAGTTGCGGTGGCTGGCCGGTGAGCTGGGCGAGGAGCGCGACCACGAGGTGCTGGCCGACCGCCTGGCCGCGGGCGTACGGGAACTGCCCGACGAGCTCGTCCTCGGCCCGGTCGCCGCACGTCTGCGGGCCTGGGACGTGGCGCGCGGGGACGCGGCCCGCCGCCGGACCCTCGACGCGCTGGCCTCGGCACGCTACCTCGCGCTGCTGGAGCGGCTGACCGGGCTGAGCGATCGACCGCCGCTGCGCGCCAAGGCCTCCCGCAAGCCGAAGAAGGTGATGGCCAAAGCCCTGCTCAAGGAGTTCGAGCGGCTGCGGCGACGGATGGACCGCGCCCTGGAGCTCCCCCCGGGGCCGGACCGCGATGCCGCCCTGCACCAGGCCCGCAAGGCAGCCAAGCGGTTGCGTTACACCGCCGAGACTGCCCGTCCCGCCCTCGGTAAACCGGCCCGGCGCCTCGGCAAGCGCGTCAAGGCCGTACAGCAGGTGTGCGGCGACCAGCACGACAGCGCCGTGGCCCGGGACATGCTCCGCCGGCTGGCCGTCGCGGCTCACGCGGCAGGCGAGCCCGGTTTCACGTGGGGACTGCTGCACGGTCAGGAGCGGGCCGCATCGCACACGCGGGAGCAGGACCTGCCGGAGGTCTGGCGGCGGGCCTCGAAGGCACGTTCGCGCAAGGCGCTGCGCTGACCGGTCGCATCCGCGGTCCAGGTTCGCCTGTGCCGGGGGGCGCTTGCCTCGAACGGCCTCCGGGCATGCTCCAGCGCTGTCCCGAGACGCCCCCGGGGCGATGCCACCAGGTCCGGGGCCGGGCGTCGATCCCGGACGTGCTCCCGCGCACGGCACTGCGCCGACCGGACGCTCGCCGGGGCCGGCGGTCACCAGTCCGGGCTCGCGGAGGCGACTCCGGGCCCGGGGTCGCCGGCGCCTGGACCGACGGTGAGCCGCGCACACGCGTCCCGCGCGGGGCAGCGCGCCGCCCGGGGCCCAGTGACCAGTGCCGGACCGGGCGCAGGCCTCGAACGACCCCGGCGCGCTGATCGGTGACGCCCCCGGGGCCGCGGTCACTGGTGCCTGGGCCGGGGGTGGGGAAGCTGTTCGCGTGCGCTGCGCCATTGTGAGCGCGTCTGCTCGACGACGTTGTCCCACTCCCGGCGGATCTCGTTCTCGGACGGTCTGAGCCCCTGCCGGATGCGGACGAGCTCGTCACGGACCTCCCTTCCCACCGCTGCCGACACCACGATGACGAACATGGCCCCGAAGAGCGCCGAGATCATGGCGAAAACCGCGCCGACGGTTCCGTACCGCGAGACGTAGGTGTCGAAGAGACGCGGCAGATAGACGGAGGCACCCAGCGAATACACGGCGATCAGCACCGCCGCGACGACGGCGAACGACAGCAGGGCCCTGCCGCCGATCCGCTTCGCCGAGAGGATCCAGCCGCTCCAGACGAGGAACGCGGCGGTCAACGGCACCTCGCACGCCACGGCCGCCAGACCGAGCCGCCCACCGGACAGGGCCGCGTGGATCCACCCGCTGATCGCCATGTAGCAGCTGACGGACAGGAGCCACCACAGACCGTTCCGCGTGTTGCGCACGCTGAGCGGTCTCAGTTCCCAGGCCTGCTCGAACAGCCGCTGTGCCGCCCGTGCGAAGCTGAGAGCGGAGATCACCAGGAACACGGCTCCGACCGCCCCGACGCTCTCGGACCCTCCCCCGGCCGGGGAGAACAGATCCCGGACCGCTTCGGCGCCGTCACCGCTGAGGCCGTACCACCCGATGATCGCGTCCGAGATGTCCTGGCCGAGAGCGTTGCCGAAAACGGCGCCGACGAGGATCCCGAGCGGGATCAGGGCGGTCAGGGCGCTGGAGGCCAGGGCCATCGAACGATCGAACCCGACGATCCGCTGGAAGCGGTAGATCACGCGCAGCACGAAGGCGGGGCGCAGCCAGAACGTCAGGGTTCTGATGACGCGTTCGCGGTCGATCACGGCCGGTTCGTCCTCCGTCGGCGCGCCTGGCCCCTGGTCACAGACCGAGCGTAACGGACAGTCAGAAGGTGGTGCGGGACGACACGAGTGGCCTCAGGACGCTCGAAACATTTCGAGCCCGGGAACGAATGATGCGAGAACCATTGACGCCCACCGGTGTCCTTGGCAGCCTCCTAGTCCTCGAAGAGCCCGAATGTCATGGCCTGATCAAGACAGTCGGAAGCTCGTATCTCTCACCCCGCACCCGACCGCACGAGGAGAGCCATGAAACACTTGAAGCCCCCCGGCCGGCACCGCGCCCTGTCCCTCGGCCTGGTCGTGGCGGCCACGCTCACCGGGGCCGGGACGGCGACCGCCGCCACCCCCGCGGTGCGGGCCGGCACGCTGGGCGCCCAAGCAGCCCAGTCGGGCCGGTACTTCGGTACCGCGGTGGCATCGGGCAAGCTCGGCGACACCACGTACTCGACCATCCTGGACCGCGAGTTCAACATGGTCACCCCGGAGAACGAGATGAAATGGGACACCACGGAACGGTCCCGCGGCTCGTTCGACTTCAGCGCCGCCGACCGGATCGTCAGCCACGCCACGGCCCACGGACAGCGCTTACGCGGCCACACCCTGGTCTGGCACTCCCAACTGCCCGGCTGGGTCAGTGGTATCAGGGACGCGAACACCCTGCGCAGTGTGATGAACGATCACATCACCAAGGAGATGACCCACTTCAAGGGCAAGGTGTACGCGTGGGACGTCGTCAACGAGGCGTTCGCCGACGGCGGCAGCGGTCAGCACCGCAGCTCGGTGTTCCAGAACGTCCTGGGTGACGGCTTCATCGAGCAGGCCTTCCGCACCGCCCGCTCGGCCGACCCGTCCGCCAAGCTCTGCTACAACGACTACAACATCGAGAACTGGAGCGACGCCAAGACGCAGGGCGTCTACCGCATGGTCCGCGACTTCAAGTCGCGGGGCGTCCCCATCGACTGCGTCGGCTTCCAGAGCCACTTCGGCACCGGCGGCCCGCCGGCGAGCCTGCAGACGACGCTGTCGAACTTCGCCGCCCTCGGCGTGGACGTGCAGCTCACCGAGCTCGACATCGCCCAGGCACCGGCGGCGGCGTACGCCAACACGGTGAAGGCGTGCATGAGGGTGGCACGTTGCGCCGGCATCACCGTCTGGGGCATCCGGGACAGCGACTCCTGGCGCAGCGGGGACAACCCGCTGCTGTTCGACCGCAACGGCAACAAGAAGCCCGCGTACCAGTCCACGCTGACCGCTCTGAGCGGTACGGCGGCGACACGCGGCACGAGGGGCTGAGCCCGCCCATGAGGGTTCCCGCGGACCTCTACCCGGAGACCGAGCCGTACGACAGCGGCATGCTCGATGTCGGGGACGGCAATCGCGTCCATTGGGAGGTCTGCGGGAACCCGCACGGCAAGCCCGCGGTCATGCTGCACGGCGGGCCCGGCTCGGGGTGCGACGCGGGGTTCCGGCGGTACTGCGACCCGGCCGCCTACCGCATCGTGCTCCTCGACCAGCGCGGCTGCGGGCGGTCCACTCCCCATGCCGGCGCGTACGACACCGACATGAGCGTCAACACGACGGCCCACCTCGTCGCCGACCTGGAGCTGCTGCGCCGGCACCTCGGAATCGAGCGGTGGCTGGTGTGGGGCGTGTCGTGGGGGTCCGTACTCGGGCTGCGGTACGCGCAGACGCATCCGCGGGCCGTGTCCGAACTGGTCCTCGCGGCGGTCGGGACCGGATCGAACGCCGAGGTGGCTCTGCTGACCAGAGGACTCGGCCGGATCTTCCCCGAGGCGTTCGAGAAGTTCCTGGCCGAACTGCCCGAGGGAGAACGCGACGGCAACCTCGCGGCCGCGTACAACCGGTTGATCGAGTCTTCCGACCCGGCGGTGCGGGCACGCGCGGCGCGGGCCTGGACGGACTGGGAGACGGCGACGATCCCGGCGCCGCCGCGTTCGGTCGCCCGCTACGAGGACCCCCTGTTCCGCACGGGTTTCGCCCGGACCGTCACCCACTACTGGGGCAACGACCACTTCCTGGGCGCGGGCAACGACGAAGGGGTGGTCCTCAGGGACGCGCACCTCCTCGAGGGCATCCCCGGCACCCTGGTCCAGGGCAGCCTCGACTTCGGCAACCTGCTCGGCACCGTGTGGCGTCTCCATCACGCCTGGCCCGGCAGCGAGTTGGTCGTGGTGGACGAGGTCGGGCACACGATGGGCGCGCCTGGTGTGGTGGACGCGCTGGTGGCGGCGACGGACCGCTACGCCCACTGACGGCCCGTCCCCGTTCGGCAGCCGGCACACCCTCCCGGCTCGTTCATCATCATGAAATTAAATCACGTGCACGTCTATTGACGCACGCATGACACCTCCCTAGCGTCTCCGGAAAGCGCTTTCTGCCCGGAGTGGTGGACACTCGGCCGCAGGACGCGTTCACGCACTCGAACAGACCCATGTTGCCGCACACAACCTGGAGACGAACGATGCACCTCAGACCAGTGATCGCGTCCGTCGGCCTGCTGGCAGGCACCCTCGTGGCGCTGTCGGGCACCGACGCGCAGGCCGCGTCCGCGCGTTACGAGGCAGAGAGCTCCCCGGCCGTCTGCACCGGCAGCGTCGACTCCGACTGGACCGGGTTCTCCGGCAGCGGATTCTGCAACGGGACCAACGCGACCGGCGCCTATGCGCAGTTCACCGTGAACGCCGCCACCGCCGGCACGGCGACACTGAACGTCCGCTTCGCCAACGGCACCACCGCAGCGCGGCCGGCCGACCTCGTCGTCAACGGATCCACCGTGCAGAGCCCGTCCTTCGAGGCCACGGGCGCCTGGTCGGCCTGGGCCACCAAGACCCTGACCGTGTCGCTGAAGGCGGGCAGCAACACCGTCCGCCTGGCCCCCACGGCCTCGGGCGGCCTGCCCAACATCGACTACCTCGACGTGGAGACGAGCGGCAGCACGACCCCGCCGACGAGCGGCGCACTGTACGTGGCGCCGAACGGCACCGACGGGGCGGCCGGGACGCAGTCCGCGCCGACCACGCTCACCTCGGCGATCAGCCGGGTCGCGCCCGGTGGGACGATCTACCTGCGCGGCGGTACGTACAACTACTCCTCGACGGTCACCGTCCCGGCCGGTACCGACGGCACCGCCGGCGCCCGCACCACCCTGTCCGCCTACCCGGGCGAGACCCCGGTGCTCAACTTCTCGGCCCAGAGCGAGAGTCCGTCCAACCGCGGGCTCCAGCTGAACGCCTCGTACTGGCACGTCTACGGCATCACCGTCGAGCACGCCGGCGACAACGGGATCTACGTCGGCGGCAGCAACAACGTCATCGAGCGCACGGTGACGGCGTACAACCGCGACACGGGGCTGCAGCTCGGCCGGATCGCCTCCAGCACTCCGAGCGGCCAGTGGCCGTCCAACAACCTCGTCCTGAGCTCCGAGTCCCATGACAACGCCGATTCCGACGGCGAGGACGCCGACGGCTTCGCGGCGAAGCTCACCACCGGCACCGGGAACGTGTTCCGCTACGACGTCTCCCACAACAACATCGACGACGGCTGGGACCTGTACACCAAGACCGACACCGGCGCCATCGGACCGGTGACCATCGAGTACTCCCTCTCGTACAACAACGGCACCCTCTCCGACGGCACCGTGAACGCCAACGGCGACCGCAACGGATACAAGCTCGGCGGCGACGGCATCGCGGTCGATCACGTCGTCCAGCACAGCATCGCCTACCACAACGGCCATCACGGGTTCACCTACAACAGCAACCCGGGGAGGATGACCATCTCGAACAACGTCGGCATCGACAACGCCGAACGCAACTTCTCGTTCGACAAGGGCACTTCGGTGTTCCGGAACAACACCTCGTGCCGGTTCGGCGTCAGCGGGTCCAACGACAAGACGACCGGTGACGCCGACAGCTCGAACCAGTTCTGGACCGGCTCGAACGGCCCCCGGTGCTCCTCGTACAGCGGTGCCCTCGGCTGGTCCTTCGCCGCGGACGGACACCTGGTGGTGACCTTCGGCGGTACTCCGGTGACGCCGTAGCTCCGCGGGCGGTCCGTCCGGGGCACCCGGGCGGGCCGCCCGAAGCGAATCCACGCGGCCCGACGCCGGTCCCCCGGCCGACGGCCCCTCCGCACGGCCCCGCCTGGTCCGGGGCGCCGGCTGGTGCGACGCTGGGTGGAGAGGTGTCCGAGGGGAAACCGGGAGGGCCGATGGGACGCGACGTCCCGGCGCTGGTCTTCACTCGTGAGGACCGCCGCCGGTACCGGGCCAAGATGCAGGCGTGCCTCGACGCGTTCGCGCAGATGCTGCGCGAATCACGGTTCGAGTCCGAGCGGCCCCAGGTGGGGCTGGAGATTGAGCTCAACCTGGTCGACGACCGGGCGGAACCGGCGATGCGCAACGTCGACGTGCTCGAGGCGATCGCGGATCCCGCCTGGTCCACCGAGCTGGGCCGGTTCAACCTCGAGATCAACATACCGCCCCGCCGGCTGACGGCGGGCGGACCCGACGCCTGGGAGTCCGAGATCCGCGCCGCGCTGAACCACGCGGAGCAACGCGCCAGGTCGGTCGGCGCCCGGCTGATCATGATCGGCATCCTTCCCACCCTCAGGCACGAGGACATGGGCGAGGCCGCACTGTCGGAGAACCCGCGTTACCGGCTGCTCAACGACCAGATCTTCGCGGCCCGGGGCGAGGACCTGCTCATCGAGGTCGACGGCGTCGACCGGCTGCGGACCTACGCGGACACGATCACCCCGGAGGCCGCGTGCACCAGCACCCAGTTCCACCTGCAGGTCTCCCCGGAGGAGTTCGCGGACTACTGGAACGCGGCCCAGGCGATCGCCGGCATCCAGGTGGCGCTGGCCGCCAACGCTCCGTTCCTGTTCGGCAAGGAGCTGTGGCACGAGACCCGCATCCCGCTGTTCGAGCAGGCCACCGACACCCGTCCGCAGGAGATCAAGGTGCAGGGGGTACGGCCCCGGGTCTGGTTCGGCGAGCGGTGGATCAACAGCGTCTTCGACCTGTTCGAGGAGAACGTGCGCTACTTCCCGGCGCTGCTGCCCCTGTGCGACGAGGAGGACCCCGGCGAGACGCTGGACCGCGGCGACATCCCCGAACTGGCCGAGCTCACCCTGCACAACGGCACCATCTACCGCTGGAACCGCCCCGTCTACGCCGTCGCCCACGACAAGCCCCACCTGAGGGTGGAGAACCGTGTGCTGCCCGCCGGCCCGACCGTCGCCGACACCCTCGCCAACGGTGCCTTCTACTTCGGGCTCACCCGCGCGCTGGTGGAGGAGGAACGGCCGGTGTGGTCGCGGATGTCGTTCTCGGCCGCGGAGGACAACCTGCACGCGGCGGCACGGCACGGCATCGAAGCCCGCCTGTACTGGCCCGGGATGGGCGAGGTACCGGCGTCCGAACTCGTACTGCGGCGGCTGCTGCCGCTGGCGCACCGGGGACTGATGCGCGCAGGCATGGACGAGGCCTGGCGGGAGCCGCTGCTCGGGGTGATCGAGCAGCGGTGCGTCACCGGCCGCAACGGGGCGGTCTGGCAGAAGGAGATGTTCCACCGGATCGACGCCGCCACCCGTACCGGCCGGCACGAGGCCCTGCGGCGGACGACCCGGCAGTACATCGACTACATGCATCTCAACGCCCCTGCCCACACCTGGCCGGTCGACTGAGCAGCGGCGACCGCCCTCGCCCGGGGCACCCCCGTCAGGGCAGCGGGGTACCGCCGGTGGCGTTGAGGATCTCCGCGGTGATGTAGCTCGCCTGTGAGGAGGCGAGATACACGTACGCCGGAGCCAGCTCGGCCGGCTGCGCGGGGCGGCCCAGCGGGCTCTGCTTGCCGAACTCCGCCGTCTCGGGCATCGTCGCGGGGATCAGGGGGGTCCACACCGGGCCGGGTGCGACCGCGTTCACCCGGATCCCACGGTCCGCGAGCTGCTGGGCGAGCCCCTGGGTGAAGGTGGCGATCGCGCCCTTCGTCGTCGCGTAGTCCAGCAGGTGCGGGCTCGGCTTGTACGCCTGCACCGACGTGGTGTTGATGATGCTGCCGCCCTCCGGGATGTGCGGCAGGGCGAACTTCGTCAGCCAGAACATCCCGTAGAGGTTGGTGCGCAGGACACGGTCGAACTGCTCGGTGGAGATCGCCTCGATGCCGTCCGGCTGGGACATCTGGTAGGCGGCGTTGTTCACCAGGACGTCGACGCGTCCGAACTCGGCGACCGCCCGCTCGATGAGCGCCCGGCAGTTGCCCTCCTCGCGGATGTCGCAGGAGACGGCGACCGCCTTGCGGCCCGCGTCCTCCACCAGACGGGACGTCTCATGGGCCTCGTCCTCCTCCTGTTCGAGGTAGGTGAACAGCACGTCGGCGCCCTCACGGGCGAAGGCGAGCGCCACGGCCCGTCCGATGCCGGAGTCCCCGCCCGTGATGACGGTCTTCCGCCCCTCCAGACGGCCCGAGCCGCGGTACGACTCCTCACCGTGGTCCGGCGGCGGGTCCATCGGCCCGGTCCAGCCGGGATGCGGCTGGTCCTGTGAGGGGAAGTCGGGGCGGGGGTGCTGTGTGGTCGGATCCTGCTGGGCGTTGTGCTCATCCGTCACGGCGGCCTCCTGTCTCTCGGGCGGTCGGACAGGCGACCGGGTTCCCGGATCGCGTCCGCCGAAAGCCCTCCGGCAGGATTCTCAGTGCTGCTTCCCCGTCTTGGCCGGACCCGGCTTGGCCGGACCCGGCTTCCCGGGCTTCTTCCGCTTCGGCGGCGGCTTGTGCTTGCCGGCCCCCGGCCGCGCGTCGGCCACCGTCGTCCGGGCCTTCGCCGTCTCCGGGTCGGGGCCCTGCTCCGCGCCCAGGACCGTGGTGGGCCCGACCGCAGCGGTGCCGGACGGCTCCTTCGGCGGCTGCCCGGCGAAGGTCTCCGGGGCCGGTGTCGTGCGGTGTGCCGGCGCCGAGTGGGGGCTCGACGGCTCGGTGGCCGGAGCGGTCGGTGCGTGACCGCCCGTACCCGAGGCAGTCGTGTCCCCGGAGCCCGCCAGGCCACCGATCGATCCCGTCAGGGTGACGCCGAGCAGCGTGGCCAGGGCGGCCCCGGCCGTCGCCAGGTGCCGTCCACCGCGTCGCCGGGCGGCGGGCACCTGCCTCGGGACCGCCATCTTTCCCGTCGGCCCGGGATCTGCGGCGCGGGCGGGGACACCACCGGTGTCCATCCGGACGCGGTGGTACGCCCCTGCCGGGAGCGCGGTGCCGGGCCCGCCCGGCAGCAGGGCGGCCAGCGCTTCGGCACACGCCTTGGCATCGGGGCGCTCGCTCTCGTCGAGAGCGGTCATGGCCTGCAGCAGACCGGACAGATCACGATCCAGGCAGGCCGGTACGACCGGGGTGCGGTGCAGGCGGGCGATCGCCGCCTCCAGCGGGGCGCCGTCGTACTCCAGCCGTCCCTTGAGGCACTCCAGCAGGGTCAGGCCCAGGGCGTAGACGTCCGCGGCGGGTCCCACCTCGCGGCCCATGACCTGCTCCGGGGCCAGGTACGCCGCGGTACCGACCAGCGCTCCCGTGGCGGTGTGCACGGTGGCGTCGATCAGCCGTGAGATGCCGAAGTCGGTCAGGTGGGGGCTGCCCGCCTCGTCCATGAGGATGTTGGACGGTTTGACGTCGCGGTGCACCACCCCGGCGGCGTGCACGTGGGCGAGGGCTTCGGCCACCGCCGCACCTGTGGCGCACACTTCGTCCCGGGGCAGAACGCCCGAAGCCGTGCGGGCGCGCAGTGTCGGCCCCTTGAGCAGCTGCATGACCAGGAAGGGCCGGCCCCCGTCCCGTCCGTAGTCGTGGACGGTGACAAGGCCCGGGTGCTGCAGACGGGCCAGCAGCAGGGCCTCCTCGGCGAAACGTTCCTCCGTCTGTGTGTCGCTGCCCGTACGGAACACCTTGACCGCCACGGCCCGTTTCAGCTGGAGGTCGAAGCCCTCGTGGACATCGGCGGCGCCGCCGCGGCCGAGCAGGGCGTCCAAGTGGTAACGGCCGGCCAGCACCGCGCCCCGAAGGGGCGATTCCGGCCCCGCGGACCAACGGCGTACTGGCATGTGTTCTCCCTGACGGACGGTTGTCTTCTCCGGCCGGTGAATCCGGCCGGAGACGTCCGCGTTCCCTGGACCGGCGACGTTATCCCTGGCGGGCCTCGGACGCCGGGACGGAGGGCCGACGCAGAGCCCCGGTCACCGGGCCGGTTCCGGCGGTCCGACTGCGCCTGTCGCGCTACCGCGGGCCGTCGTACTCGCGTGAGACCACCTCGACGCGCCCGGTGGCGTGGTCGAGGCGCACGGTGTCCAGTGCCAGCGACTCCAGCTCGGCGATCGACTCGGCGTGCGTGACGGTGTTCAGCGCGAGCATGCCCACCTTGGGGTCGCCCTCGCCGAGCACCACTTCCTCGGCGAGCAGCGTCTCCATCAGCCGCTGCGCGGAGGCCGACGGAAGCTGCTCGTCGACCGCGATGTGCAGCATCAGGTGTTCGACGCCGGTGCCGGTCCACCGCGCCTGCGACACCCACGCCGTACGGACCGCCGGGAACTCACGCACCCGGCGGGCCAGCGCGTCCCGGAAGGCCACCGCCACGGGACGGTTGGACCAGGTGAGCCGCAGCTCCTCGCCGGCGGCCTGGCGGCCGCGCCCGCGGAGGGTCCGGTACAGCAGGGGTACCGGCACGCCGGCCCAGCCCCGGTCGGAGTGGAGCACCAGCGACGTGACGCCGGTCTGCTCGACGATGTCCAGCAGCCGCACGGCATCGCAGTGGACCGCCGCCGCGGCCTGCGGCAACCGCTCCGCGCAACACGCCTCGCCGGTGTAGCCGGGCAGGGCCGGAGCGCCGTCCTCGCCGCGGAGGAACAGCACCGAGCCGTTCTCCCGGACGGGGACGAACACTCCGTGGTCGACCAGCGCGGCGAGCAGCCGGTCCGCCTCCGTCCCGGCGGCATCACGGTCGAGTATGTCGGCGAGCGCCGCGTTGACAGTCACGGCCGAAGCATAGGGCAGGCCTTACTCGCGCGTTGCGCCGCATCGGCCGGCCGGCTTGCCCTTACCGTGCTTCAGAGATGACCGGTGGTCAGAAACGGAGGGGAGGTGGGAGACGGCGTGGCCGATACGGGCGGGCGAACGGCCGGGCGGGGCCGCGGACGCCGGGCGGGCCGTACGGTGCTGGGCAGCCGGCCGGCGCACTCCGTGCGGTTCCCGGCGCGTTCACGTGGTGGCCCGGCGCTCCTCTCGCCGGCCGAGCGGACGGTGCCGTCCCTGCGGGTCGCCGCGGCCTACGCCTGGCGTCTCATCGTCGTCGGCATCGTCGTCTACGGTGTCTTCACCGTCCTCGGCCGCTTCCAGCTCATCGCCGTGTCCCTGTTCCTCGCGCTCGTCGTCACCTCGGTGCTGCGGCCCCTCGCCGACCTGCTGAACCGGGTGCTTCCCCGGCCCCTGAGCGTCGTCGTCGCCCTCGTCGGCAGCATGCTGTTGCTGTTCGCACTGCTCGCCCTCGTCGGCAACGCGGTGGCGGGCGAGTCGACGAGACTGACAGGTGAGTTCCGCGGCGGCGTCCACCGGATCGAACTGTGGCTGCGGCGACCTCCGTTCCGGCTCAGCCCCGGCAAGCTGACCGATCTGCAGGGCCAGGTGACGGACTACGTCAACACGCACCGGTCGAGACTGCTCAGCAGCGCCGTCAGCGGACTCGGCCGGGTCGTCGAGCTGGTCACCGCAGGAGTGCTCGCGCTCTTCTCCTCCCTCTTCTTCATCCACTCCGGCGAGAAACTGTGGGCCTGGGCCCGGGACGAGTTCCTGCCCCGTGGGGCCCGGCCGCGGTGGGACCTGGCGGGGCACGCGGCCTGGCGGACGTTCGCCGGATACACCCGCGGCATCATCATCGTGGCCGCCACCAACGCCGTACTCGTCGGCGTCGTCCTGCTCGTCCTGCGGGTACCTCTCGCGCTGCCGCTGACCCTGCTGGAGTTCTTCGCCACGTTCGTGCCCCTGGTGGGCTCGCCGATCGCGCTGGGCGTGGCGACGGTGGTCGCCCTGGCCGGGCGCGGTCCCCTCACGGCCGCAGCGGTACTGGTGCTCATCGTCGTCATCGGGCAGCTGGAGGGCCATGTGCTGCACCCGCTGGTGCTGAGCTGGGCGGTCAGCCTGCACCCGCTCGTCGTCGCGGTGTCCGTCATCGCGGGCAGCATCGTCGCCGGTGTGATCGGCGCCGTCGTGGCCGTCCCGTTCGTCTCGGTCGTCTGGTCGGTGCTGCGCGCCCTGCGGACGGCTCCGCCGTGAGATCCGGTCCGGCGCCGGACTTTTCGGGCGGCCCGGAAGGGGCACGCGTGCGGGGTACACAGCAGAGCCGAGGAACGGTGCCGCCATGGCAGAGTACGAACGTTCACGCACGATGCCCGCACAGGCCGAGGAGGTCTTCGACCGGGCGGCCGACGTCGACCGGCTCGACGCCTGGCTGCCGGACGCGCTGCACGTGCGGCCCGAGGATCCGCCCGCCGTCACCGTGCACGAGGACCGCTCCGACCAGGACACCTCGGCGCTGCTGCGCACCGAACGCGATCAGATGCGCATCGAGTGGGGCACCCGCGAACAGGGCGGTTACGCCGGCTGGCTGCAGGTCGCCGGTATCGGTAGCGGAGCCAGCGAGGTGACCGTCCACCTGTCGTTCTTCGAGGAGAGTCACGATCCGGGCGAGCAGGCGGCCCGCGACGCCCTCGACAACAGCCTGGAGCGGCTGGAGCAGCAGCTGCGGGCCGGCTAGTGCCCCGGCATGCGACGTTCGCCCGTGAAGGAGCGGCGTCCGGTGCGTGCTCTGGGGGTCCCCCGGCCGAAGGCTGGGGGAGTGCCGGCCGGAAGTCCTCGTACTGGATGTACCTGGGCTTTCGGCCGGTGCGGCGAGTGGGGGTGCCCCCTCTGGGGGAGCGTGCCGGGCGTCGCGACGGGGCGAACGTTGCCTGCCGGGGCACTAAGGGGTGCCCTCGCGCGCACGGGCCACCAGGAGGGCGACGTCGTCGTGGTCGTCGGGGTGGCGCAGGCCGTACAGCAGCAGGTCGCAGGTCTCCTCCAGGGGGCGGTGGGGCTCGTCGAGGAAGCTGAGGAGCAGGTTCAGGCGGTCGTCGATGGAGTGGTGACGGGTTTCGACGAGACCGTCGGTGTAGAGGACCAGGAGGTCGCCGGGGTCCAGGCACGTGGTCGTGATCTCGAAGGAGATGCCGCCGACGCCCAGGGGGGCTCCGGCGGGCAGGTCGAGCAGTACGGCGGGACGGCCGGGGCGGGCCAGCGCCGGGGGCATGTGCCCGGCGTTCGCCAGGCGGCACTGCCCCGTCCTGGGGTCGTACACGGCGTAGAGGCAGGTGACGATGTAGTGCTCCAGATCGCAGGTGATCTTGTCCAGGTGCTGGAGCACCGCGTCGGGGGCCAGGTCCAGGTCCGCGTAGGCGCAGGTGGCCGTGCGGAGCCTGCCCATCGTGGCGGCCGCGTCGATGCCGTTGCCCATCACGTCGCCGACGACCAGCGCGGTCTTGTCGTCGGCCAGCGGGATGACGTCGTACCAGTCGCCGCCGACCTCGCTGGTGGCCTGGGCGGGCTGGTAGCGGGAGGCGAGTTCCAGTCCGGTGTGGTGCGGCGGGTGGTCGGGCAGCAGGCTGCGCTGGAGGGTGAGGGCGGTGTTGCGCACGCTCTGGAACCAGCGGGCGTTGTCGATGGCGACGGCGGCGCGGCTGGCGAGCTCGCCGGCCAGGACGACGTCGTCCTCGTCGAACGGGAGCGGGTTGCGGGTGCGTTTGAGGTCGAGGGCGCCCAGCACCTCGCCGTGGGCGACCAGCGGCACGGCGAGATAGGAGTGGACACCGGCACGGGCCAGGAGCGTGACGGCCTCGGCGTCGCGTGCGATGCGCGGCAGATCCTTCTCTTCGACGTGCTTCACCATGACGGGTCTGCCGGTGTGGACGCACAGGGTGACCAGTCGGTCCCCGTCGTAGGCGGCCAGGTCGCCGGGAGGGTCCGCGGCGCGCAGGGCCACGGTGGGGTGGGACGCCCGGAGGGCGAGGGCACGGAAGAGTTCCGGGCCGCCGGCCGGTTTGCGGGTGCGGCGGCAGGCCAGCGCCTCGTCCAGGACGTCCACGGCGACCACGTCGGCGAGGTCGGGGACGGCTATGTCGGCGAGTTCGTGGGCGGTCTCCTCGACCTCCAGTGTGGTGCCGACGCGGGTCGACGCGTCGGCGATGAGTGCCAGACGGCGCCGGGCCCGGTCGGCCTCGGTGGCGGCGCGGTGCCGCTCGGTGACGTCGACGACGGAGGCGGCCGCGCCCAGGGTCCGCCCGCCGGGGTCCTCCAGACGGTAGAAGGACAGGGACCAGGCGTGGTCCTGGTCGGGGTCGGTCGGGGGGCGGCCCACATGGTACTGGTCGAGCAGCGGCGTGCCGGTGGTGAGCACCTGGCGCAGCGCGGACTCGATCGTCCCCACGTCGGAGAAGGGCAGGGTCTCGCGCAGGCGGCGGCCGATGTGGTCCTCGGCGGGTATGCCGTCGATGCGTTCCAGTGCGGGGTTGACCAGGAGGTAGCGCAGTTCGGGGTCCAGCAGGGCCAGGCCGATCGGGGACTGGCTGATCAGCCGGTCGCACAGCGCCAGGTCGGTCTCGACGCGCTGCAGCACGGTGTGTTCGGCCGCGATACCGAGGGCGAAGACGTCGCCCAGGTCGCTCAGCAGCCGCATGGTGCGGAACTCCATCAGGCGGTTGTCGCCGTTCTTGTGCCGGACGGGAAAGGCGCCCGCCCAGCTGCGGCCGGTCTCCAGCACGTCGGCGAACAGGCTCAGTACGGACTTGAGGTGTTCGGGGCGTATCAGCAGCCGTGCGGCGTACTGCCCCAGCGCCTCGTCCGCGGTGTAGCCGAACAGCTCCTCCGCCTGCGGGGTCCAGAACACGATGCGCCCGTCGGTGTCCAGGACCACCGCGGCGACGCTCAGCATGTCCAGCAGCCCGGTGGGCCGGGTGGCCTCGGGCTCGGACGCGTCACGGCCGGGCTGGGAGGATGACGCTGTCATCCCGGTCCCCCCTTCCGCGGGGTCGGCGGTCCGGCGGGGTCAGGCACCGTCTGGCAGTTGCTGCTCCGTCCAGATGGTCTTGCCGTCGGACGTGTGGCGGGTGCCCCAGCGCTGGGCGATCTGGGCGACGAGGAACAGGCCCCGCCCTCCCTCGTCGGTGATGCGGGCGCCTCGCAGGTGCGGGGAGGTGTGGCTGGCGTCCGAGACCTCGCAGATCAGGGCGCGTTCGTGGATGAGCCGGAGACTGATCGGCCCGTACGCGTGCTTGATGGCGTTGGTGACCAGTTCGCTGACGATCAGCTCCGTGGTGAACGCGATCTCGTCCAGGCCCCACACGGCCAGCTGGCGGACGGCGTTGTTCCGGGCCACGTGCACCGCCGAGGGGTCCGCCGGGACGTCCCAGGAGACGACACGGTCGGGGCTGAGCGCGTGGGTGCGCGCGATGAGGAAGGCGACGTCGTCGCGTGGGCGTTCCGGCAGCAGGGTGCGGACCATGGTGTCGCACAGTTCCTCGAGCGGCCGGTCGGGGTGGGCCAGGGTGAAGCACAGACGCTCCATACCGACGTCGACGTCCCGGTCCGACGCCTCGATCAGCCCGTCGGTGTAGAGCGCGATGACGCTTCCCTCCTCCACCGCTATCTCGGCCGACTCGAACGGGAGGCCGCCGAGTCCGAGGGGCGGGCCGGCGGGGATGTCGGGGAACTCCACCGGCTCCCTCAGGTGGGCGATCGCCGGACTCGGGTGCCCGGCGCGAGCCACCGCGATGGTGCGGGTGACCGGGTCGTAGACGGCGTACACGCAGGTCGCCCCGATGACGAGCGGACCCTGCGCGGCGGCCTCGGCCTCGTCGGACAGACGGACGACCAGGTCGTCGACGTGGGTGAGCAGTTCGTCCGGGGGCAGGTCCAGATCGGCCAGGGTCTGGACGGCGGCGCGCAGCCGTCCCATGCTGGCCGCGGCGTGCAGTCCGTGACCGACCACGTCGCCCACGATGAGGGCGACCCTGGCCCCGGAGAGCGGGATGACGTCGAACCAGTCGCCGCCCACGCCGGCCTCGGTGTCGGCGGGAAGATAGCGGTAGGCGACCTCGACCGCGTTGTGCCGGGGCAGATCGGGTGGCAGCAGGCTGGTCTGCAGGGTGAGCGCGGCCTGGTGCTGCCTGGCGAAGCGCCGCGCGTTGTCGACGCATACGGCGGCCCGCGCCACCAGTTCCTCGACGAGAAGCAGATCGTCCTCGTCGAACGGCTCGGGGTGCTTCCAGCGCAGCAGGGTCACCACGCCCATGGTGATGCCGCGGGCACGCAGCGGGACGACCAGGTGGGTGTGCACGCCGAGCCGGATGAGTTTGGTCCAGCGCTGGGCGTCGTCGACGAGCCAGGGTGTCGTGGCGCTGACGAGTTCACGGATGGGCTTGCCGGTGGCCAGGCAGCGTTCCTGCGGGGACCGGGCCGGATAGTGGGGGGCGGCTCCGACGTCCACGACCACTTCGGGGTGGTCCTCCTGGATCGACAGATGGGCGGCCCGGTGCAGCATCGCCTCGCCCGGCTGGCGTCCCCCGGGCCGGTCCGCCTCCGCCCGTACCTCGTCCAGGAGGTCGATCGCCACGAAGTCGGCGATCCGCGGGACCACGACCTCCGCCAGCTCCTGCACCGTCCGGTCGAGGTCCAGGGTGGTCCCGATGTGTTCGCTGGCCTCGTTCAGCAGGGTGAGCCGGTCGCGTGCCGAGTCCTGGCCGGTGGCGTGGAGGGCGACGAGGCAGACGCCCAGCGTCTGCCCTGCGGCGTCCCGCACGGGGAAGAAGGAACGCAGCCTGAAGTCCCGCTCCCGGCTCCGGCGGGAGATGCCGTGGCGCGGCACGTGATCCAGGGTGACCTGGGGCTGTCCGGTGATGAGAGCGCGCCTGGCATGACGGGTCACCCCGGGCGCCGGCCCACCGGCGTCGGCCGCGGTGCCGGACGGCTCCCGCTCGGCCGGCCGGTCCTCCTCCATGTCGGCCAGCGCACGGTTCGACCACTTCCGGCGCAGATCCGTGTCGAGTACGGCGATGCCCATGGGCGACCGTTCGAGCAGGCCCCGCGCGACCGCCTCGAAGAACTCGAACTCCGTCCGTTCCCTGGCGTCGCACGCGACGATCAGCCAGCCGTGGTGCCCGTCGGCGCCGAGGAGGGGGCAGGTCCGGACCGAGAGGTCGACGGGGTGACCGGCGCGGTGCCGGGCGGCGAGCACACCGGTCCAGCCGCGTTCCGTCCGGTGCAGGCCCGAGACGGCGGCGGCGAGGTCCCCGCCCGCCACGACGGACTCCGCGGGACGTCCGACCACGTCCCGGGCCCGGTAGCCGATCAGGCGCTCGGCACCGGGGCTCCAGGAGACGATGTGCCGGTCGGCATCGGTTATCACCACGGCCGCGGACTCGATGTCGAACGGATCGGCCGGATCTGTACTGCCGTGAGCGCGGCTGACGCCCATACGCACGTCCCATCCAGGGCGGGACCCCCACGAGCCCATTGTCGCACCGAGGGTCGGGCCGTGCCGCGCCGTGCGCACGGGACTCGGTGGTCCGTCGGCCCGCGGCGAAGTGCCGCCGGGCTCCGGTGGTCAGGCCCACCCGTGTCACGGTCACGGTCATCACGGCGGCCTCTTGCGGGGACTCGTGTCCGGCCTGTCACGGGCGGCGCTCGTCTCGGCGGGCGATCGCCGGTGCGCCCGGTGACTACATGTCAGGACGGACGAGGGTGCCGGACCTGCCGTGCACGATCTCGTACGCCGCGTCCAGACAGCCGATCGCGGCCAGGCCGCCGGTGTGCTCCACGAAGCGGGCGGCCGCCTCCGTCTTGGGCCCCATCGAGCCCTCGGCGTACCGCCCCTCGCGCAGCCCGGCGGGGGTCACGTCCAGGACGGGACGCTGGTCCGGGGCGCCGTAGTGGGCGTAGACGTTGGGCACGTCGGTGAGGATGAGCAGGAAGTCTGCCTTGACGTCCTCGGCGAGCAGGGCCGCCGCGAGGTCCTTGTCGACGATCGCCTCGGTACCGTGCAGGAGGCCCCCCTCGGCGGTCACGGGGACGCCGCCGCCGCCCGAGCAGACGACGAGGGTGCCGGTCGCCAGCAGCTCCCGGACGGTCTCCGTCTCCAGGATCCGCTCCGGGGCGGGTGAGGGGACGAGACGGCGTCCGGCGCCCGCGCCCTCGGTGTCCGGTCGGCCGCGTCCGCGGGCCGGCGACCGTGCCGGCCCGCGGGGCCCGGGCCGGCCGACCGGCTTGGTGGGCCGGTCGAACGCCGGGTCGTCGGCGCGGACGAGGGTGTGTGTGACCAGTACGGCGACCCGGCGGCCCGGCAGCGCGTCCCGCAGCGCGCGGGCCAGCAGTGAGCCGATCAGGCCCTGGGTCTGGGCGCCCAGCAGGTCCAGCGGATAGGGAGTGCTCAGCGCGGGGTCGGCCGCGCTCTCGCCGGCGAGCAGACCGAGCTGCGGCCCGTTGCCGTGGGTGAGGACAAGGTCGTGGTCGTGGGCGAGCGGGGCGATCGCGGTGGCCACCCGGACGACGTTCGCCCGCTGGAGCTCCGCGTCGGGGCCTTCTCCCCGCCAGAGCAGGGCGTTGCCGCCGAGGGCGATGACGATGCGCATGGGTGTCGGTCCTTCGGGTGCGTGACCCGCCGGGGTCCTCCGCGAGGCCGGCCGCCGGCGGGACGGACGATCGGCTCAGGCGTGCGGTACGACGGCCACCGGGCAGCCGACGTGGTGCAGGACGGCGTGGGCGACGGGACCGGTACGCGCTCCGGGCCCGCCTCCGCCGGCGCGGCGGCCCACCACGACGAGCCCGGCACCGGTGGCGGCACGTACCAGTTCCCCGGCCGGCCGGCCCTCGACGACGGTCTCGGTCACGGAGACTCCGGGGTACTTCTCGGCCCAGGGACGCAGGGCCGCGACGACCGCGTGTTCCCGGTCGGCGAGCCGCTCGGGTCCGGGGGCCGGAGGCGGGACGACTTCGGCGGGCGCCCCCTTGAAGACGTGGACCACCCGTAGTTCGGTGTCGCGGCGGTGCGCGGCGTCGAAGGCGAAGGCGATCAGGTCGTCGCAGGGCTGGGTGACGTCCAGGCCGAGGACGACGGCACGGTAGGGCGTCTCGGGGATCTCGTCCGGCGCCACACCGTCCACGGCGGGCAGATGCTCGTCGGCGGCGCTCCGCCCGGCTCGAACCAGTACCACGGGGCAGGCGGCGCGGCCCACCACGCGCTGGGACACCGAGCCGGTGACGAATCCCGCGGTTCTTCCCAGCCCCTGCGACCCGAGGACCAGCAGTTCGGCCTGCCCCGCCGCCGAGAGCAGCGCGGAGACCGCGGAGTCGCAGATCAGACGGCCCGCGACGGTCAGCGAGGGGTGCGCGGCACGGACGCTGTCGACCGCCTCCCGCAGAAGGTGCTCGGCCCAGTCGTGCTCGCTGCTGTCCAGGGGCACGTACGGCGCCGGACGCACATGCCGGTGCCAGGCGTGCACGAGGCTCAGCGCGGCGCCCCGGCGCAGCGCCTCATGGGCGGCCCAGTGTGCGGCCGCGAGGCCTTCGGGGGATCCGTCGACTCCCGCCGCGATGTTCCGGACCATGACGTGTCCCTCCCGTGCCCGGGCCGGTCGGCCCTCCTTCCTCGAGCCTGCGCCTGGTGGGCGCGTACGCCCAGGGGCCGACCGGCCCCCGCGGCCGGGACGCCCGGTACCCGTCCGGCGGGGCACCGGTGCGGGTGCCCGGGTTCCACAGCTGCGCAGGCGGATGCCCGGCCCGCGCCGGGGCCGCCGGGCCCATGTCCCCGGGGTGCGGGGACAGTTGGCCGCGCACGCGCCGGCCGGGCGGGGCGCCCGGCGCCGGCGGTCCGATCCGCGGAGCGCTTCCCGGCTGGCGCGGACCCGTGGGCACGGGCAGCGTGGACGTACGGACAACGACTGCTGAGCGAGGTGGCCATGCAACCCCCTGAGCCGGTACCCCGGGTGGTAGTGGGCGTGGACGGTTCTCCGTCGTCGTATGCGGCGCTGCGCTGGGCGGCGCGGTACGCGCAGCTGGTCGGCGGGGCCGTGGAGGCGGTCCACGTCTGGGACACGCCGTCGGACGTGGGCTGGAGCGGGCCCGCCATCGATCCCGACTTCGATCTGCAGCAGGCACGGGAGCGGTTCGCGCAGGAACTGCGCACCGTCTTCCCCGAGGAGCGCCCCGTCGACCTGGAGGAATGCCTGGTGGAGGGCGACCCCTCGGAAGTGCTGATCCAGGCCTCACGGGGTGCGGAGGTCCTCGTCGTGGGCGGCCGTGGACGGGGCCGGTTCGCCCGGGCGATGCTGGGCTCGGTCAGCCAGCGCTGCGCCCAGCACGCGGCCTGCCCGGTCGTCGTGGTGCGCCAGGAGCACGACCCCGCGCACTGATCTCACCTCCGCGGGCGCACACCGTCGTGAGCGCGCGGAACACGCGGGTGCGCCCGGGTGCGTGGAACTGCGCGGCGACCGCCCGTCGTCGTGTGCCGTCCGGGCCCGAAAGGGCAGGCGTTCGGCCCTGGGGAAGGGACCATCGGCACTGGTGCGCGCAGGACGGCCTGGACGACAGTGGACTCGGGAGCGGTACCGATCCCCCGCGGTGCCGCTCCCCTCGTGTGCCTCGTCCGGGCCGTGGGCGCCGGAGAAGACGGTGCGGGAGGCGGAGCAGGCGGTGCCGGGGAGACGCAGAAGGCGGGAAGGACCATCCGCTTCTCGCGGATCCGGATTGCGCGGTGCGCGGTGCGTGGCCGCTTCCCCGCGTCTGGTGGAGGTCCTTCCCGCCACCACCATGGAACCACCGCGCGGCCGTCGGCACGAGGGCCGAGTGGGCCTCCCGGGGGAGCCGGCCGGCCCCTTGCGAGGGCGCCGGCCGCGTCGGTGGGCGGTCACCACACGTCGATGCGGCGGCCCGTGAGGGCGGTGATCTCGATACGCACCCATACGTCACGCTCCCCTCCGGCCCACGGCGTGGTGTAGGCGCGCTCGGCGAGGTGGCGGGCGGACTCCGGGTCGGTCACCGACTCTGCGGGTCCGCGCACCAGGACGCTCCAGCCCTGGCTCAGCGCGTCGTCGACGCGGTCCACCTCGAAGGCCACCTCGTGGCCGAGCCCTCGGGCGGACACCGAACCGGGCTGGGTCCGAAAGACGATGGCATCGT
Source organism: Streptomyces sp. NPDC001348 (assembly GCF_053597535.1). NCBI lineage: Bacteria > Bacillati > Actinomycetota > Actinomycetes > Kitasatosporales > Streptomycetaceae > Streptomyces > Streptomyces sp. NPDC001348. The sequence goes on from NZ_JBSFIK010000006.1 coordinate 277,558, forward strand.
CGACGACGCTGTAGTTGACGGGTACGACGACGGGTGCCTCCTCGGTGGAGATCGCGAGCCTGCCCACGCCGTGCGTCGACAGCAGCCGGCGGCACTCCTGCTCACCGAGTTCGCTCAGACGCGGGGAGCGGGCGGCGTGTCCGATCCCGGGCGGCAGGTCGAGGTGACCGCCGCCCAGCTCGGTGAGACTGGTCCGCAGCGCTCCGGCCAGCCTGAGCAGGGTCCCGGAATCCGGTGCGGCGGTGCTGTGCTCCTCCAGGTGCGCGAGGTAGCCGGGGGCCATACCCGCCCGGAAGGCGACCTCCTCCCGGGTGAGGCCCAGTTCCCTGCGCCGCCGCTCGATGCGGCGTCCGAGGTCGCCCTGGGGAGGCCGGTCCGCCGCAGTCGACGTCGTCTCTTCCGACGCTGGCCGTTCCGCCATGGCCACTCACTCCTCTCGTCCGGGAATGTTCGACAGGTTCACCGGGGTCGGTTCTTCCCGGCCCGCCCCGGGACGGCCGGGTCACGACCGCTGCGGTACGACCACCACCGGGCACTGGGCGTGGTGCAGCAGCCGGTGCGCCACCCGGCCGAGCTGCAGCCCGAAGTGACCGGGCCGGCGGCGGGCGCCGATGACGACCAGGTCGGCGGCGGCCGAGCGGTCCACGAGCACCTTGCGGGCCGTTCCCTCCACCGTGGTCCGGCGCACACGGAGGCCGGGACGGGCGGCCGTCGCGTCGTCGAGCAGCTTGTCCAGCAGGGCCGAGGCCCGCTGCTCGTGCTGGTGTGCGGGGCTCCCGGCCGGCAGGGAGTGGGCCGTGCCCTCGTGCGCGGGGCAGCGCCAGGTTCGTACGACGTCGAGCACGCATCCGCGTGCCTCGGCCTCCTGGAGGGCGAAGCGCACGGCCTCGCCCGCGGTGTCCGGATCCCCGGCGCCGAGCAGCACCCGTTCATGGGTGCCGGCCAGACCCGCCCGGTCGCCGCGGACGACGATCACCGGGCAGCGGGCGTGCGCGGCGACGCCCAGACCGGTCGAGCCGAGCAGCAGTCCCTTGATCTCGCCCCGGCCACGTGCTCCCGTCACCACGGCGAAGGCGTACTCGCTCTCGTGCAGGAGGGCGTCCACCGGTTCCTCGGGGAGGATGTCCGTGGCGGCCTTCACGTCCGGGTTGCGCAGCCGGGCCCGCTCCGCCGCCGAGGCGACGATGTGCTCGGCCATCACCTGCTCGGAGGAACGCTCCCGGCTGCCCGACGGCATCACCCCTTCGTAGCGCTCCCACAGGGAGGCGTACACGAGGCGCAGCGGCACGCCGTGGCGGGCGGCCTCGTCCACCGCCCAGTCGATCGCCGCCAGGCTGGACTCCGATCCATCGACGCCCACGACCAGGGGCAGTTCCGTCATCGAGCTCACCACCTTCCGCCGGGCTGCCGGGCAGGCAGCACGGGCTCCAGTTCCACCGTCGCACGAGCCCGGGCCCGGTGGTGAGGGCCACTCGGCCCGGTTCGGGGCCGCTCAGCCCATGGCCGGGCGGCGGGGGCCGGGTGCGGCGCCCCCGGCGTGCGGTTCCAGCCCGGACCCGCACAAGGGTCTCGGCGGTGTGGGCCGATCGGCCCACAGGGAGGACCGGGCGGCCTGTGGTGCCGGGCGCCGCTCACCCGGAAGGCTGGAACCAGCAGCCCACGACGCTCCGCCGTCCGGCTGCGACGGCGGCGACGAAAGGAGCCGGAGCGATGACCTCCACCACCACCCTGGGCGCGGCCCTCCCGGCCGACCAGCGCGAACGGCTGATGCGCTTCGCCCGCGAGGTCTCCTTCCCCGTCGGCGCCCGCCTGTTCGAGGAAGGCCGCCGCGCCGACCGGTTCTGGATCATCCGGACCGGGACCGTCGCCCTGGACCTGCGGGTCCCCGGGCGCCGCGCCGCCGTCATCGAGTCCCTCGGCCACAACGAACTCGTCGGCTGGTCCTGGCACTTCCCGCCCTGCATCTGGCAGCTCGGTGCCGAGGCCACCAGCCCGGTACGCGCCTGGGAGTTCGACGCCGACGCCGTTCGGGCGGAGTGCGCGAGCGACCCCGGGTTCGGCCGCGCCATCGCCGTCTGGGTCGGCCGCGTGGTCGCCCACCGTCTGCACGCCGCCCGCATCCGGCTCCTCGACCTCTACGCCCCCTACGGCAGCGGCAGCCGGTCCTGACAGTCGGGAGGAGATCATGCCCAGCAGCCCCTACACCGTCAGCGATGTGATGACCCACACCGTCGTGGCCGTGGGACGCGACGCCCCGTTCAAGGACATCGTCCAGCTCATGGACGAGTGGAAGGTCAGCGCACTGCCCGTGCTGGAGGGCGAGGGCCGCGTGGTCGGCGTCGTCTCCGAGGCCGACCTGCTGCCCAAGGAGGAGTTCCGCGACAGCGACCCGGACCGGTTCACCCAGCGGCGACGCCTCGACGACCTCGCCAAGGCCGGAGCGCTCAGCGCGGGCGAGCTGATGTCCGCCCCCGCCGTCACCGTGCACGCCGACGCCCCGCTCGCCGAGGCCGCCCGCATCATGGCCCAGCGCAAGGTCAAACGCCTGCCCGTCATCAACGACCAGGGCCTGCTCGAAGGAGTCGTCAGCCGCGGCGACCTGCTGAAGGTGTTCCTGCGCGGCGAGGAGGAGATCGCCGACGAGGTGCGTCACGAGATCGTCGACCGTCTCTTCCCCGCCCCCGTCGAACCGGTCCTGGTGCGGGTCCACGACGGCGTGGTCACGCTCACCGGCCGGATCCGGGACACCTCGCTGGTACCGGTGGCCGCCCGCATGATCCGCGCCGTCGAGGGCGTGGTCGACGTCGAGTGCGACCTGACCGCCGGATCGGTGCGCAGCGATCCGCCCTGACCAGCCTCTGGCCCGGGCCCGGGCCCGGATCCGGGGCCGTCCGGTTCCCCGGGATCCGGGTCCCGTCCGTCCGTTTCCTGCGGGTCCGCCCGCAGGAACGGGCGCGGAGGCCGGGACCCGGGTCCGAGGAGACAATGGGGCGCATGGCCGACAACAAGGCGGCGGTGCTGCCGCGCAAGACGTACGAAAGTGAAATGCTGCGCCTGCAGACGGAGTTGGTCAAGCTCCAGGAATGGGTGCGGGCGGCCGGCGCCCGGCTGGTGATCGTCTTCGAGGGACGGGACGCGGCCGGCAAGGGCGGCACGATCAAGCGGGTCACCGAGCACCTCAACCCCCGTGGGGCCCGCATCGCCGCGCTGCCGAAACCGACCGAGCGGGAGCGCACCCAGTGGTACTTCCAGCGGTACGTGGAACAGCTGCCCGCCGCCGGGGAGATCGTGCTCTTCGACCGGTCCTGGTACAACCGGGCCGGGGTGGAGCACGTCATGGGGTTCTGCACCAAGGAGGAACACCAGCTGTTCCTGCGCCAGTGCCCGATCTTCGAGCGGATGCTCGTGGAGGACGGCATCCTGCTGCGCAAGTACTGGTTCTCGGTGAGCGACGCGGTGCAGCAGGAACGCTTCCGGCGCCGGCTGGAGGATCCGCTGCGGCGCTGGAAACTGTCGCCGATGGACCTGGAGTCGATCACCCACTGGGAGGCGTACTCGCGGGCCAAGGACGAGATGATGGTGCACACCGACATCGCCGAGGCCCCCTGGTACGTCGTCGAGAGCGACGACAAGCGACGGGCCAGACTGAACATGATCGCCCATCTGCTGGCGTCGGTCCCCTACCAGGAGGTGCCGCCGCCGGTGCTCGAGCTGCCCGACCGGCCTCGGTCCACCGGGTACCAGCGTCCGCCGCGCGATCTGCAGACCTACGTGCCCGATCACACGGCGAACCTCTGAGCCGCCACGCCGGTGCGCCCTGGCCGAAGACGACGCGCGCCCCGGCCCCGCCGCGAGGTCAGCCGTGCGGGACGACCGCCACGGGCGCGGTGGCGTGGTGCAGGACGGCGTGGGCGACGGAGCCGATGTGCGGTCCGAGGGCGGCGCGGCGGGTGCGGCGGCCCACGACGACCAGTGACGCCTTCTGCGAGGCGTCGACCAGACGCACCGACGCGCTTCCGGCCACGCAGTCCTCCGTCACCTCGACGGACGGGTACTTGTGCCGCCAGGGGCGCAGTGCCTCGGTCAGCTCGGCCGCCACCTGTGCGGCGAGCTCGCCGTGGAGAGCCGGGTCCACGGCGAGCCCGTAGACGTAGTACGGCGGCAGGGACCAGGCGTGCACGGCCCGCAGGGCGGTGCCGCGCCGGGCCGCCTCCTCGAAGGCGAAGGCGAGCAGCGCGTCGTCCGGGGCGTCGATGTCGAGGCCGAGCACGACGGGCCGGTAGGGCGTCGCGGCGGACGGGGTTCCCGCGGAGTCCTTCTCGTGTTCGTCGGCGGCCTGTTCCCCGGTCCGCACCAGCACCACGGGCCGCTGGGCGTGCGCGACGGCCGACAGACCGACGGAGCCGACCAGGAAGCCACCGATCCCGCTCAACCCCCGGGAGCCGAGCACCAGCAGCTCCGCCTCCTCGGCGGCCGCGACGAGCGCCTCCCCGGGGGGTGCCCCCGCGCTGCTCGGCGACGACCTCCACTCCGGGGTGACGCAGCCGCAGATCCTCGGCCGTGTCGCGCGGGATCCTCCGCCGGCCCTCGGCGGGCAGTGAGGCCTGAGCGATCGGCGCCAGCGCCGGCTCCCGCACGTGCACCAGCCGCAGCGGCAGGCCGCGCAGCCGCGCCTCGCGGGCCGCCCACTCGGCGGCGGTGCGGCTCTCCGGGAATCCGTCGATGCCCACGGTGACGGTGCGGGACATGGTGTCAACCTCCTGTCGTCGGGCCCGTCGTCGGGGTCGCCTCCAGCTTTCCGGCCGGGGCGGCCGGCGGGCAGGGGCCTCCGGGTCCCTGTGCGGGCCCGACCGGCCCTACGCACGGCCACGGACCGCATGTGGCGGTATGCGGTCAGCAAGGCATGCCACACGGACATGTTCACCCGGCGTTCGAACGCGTTCAGGCCACCACTCGGACATGACGCGACAAGCGACGGCGGTGGTGAGCCGAATGCGCTGGGATGTCCGGAGGATCACGAGTGACCTGGCGGGTAGATATGAACGCTTTCGTGGACGGGCCGGCACGCTCGGCGGACCCGGCGCTCCTGGACCTGTGCCGCTGCGGGGCCCAGTTGCCCCAGGGCGGCCCGTCGGCCGCCGAGGAACGGTTCCGCGGATTGCTGGAGGCGGCGCCGGACGCCATGGTCATCGTCGATGACACCGGCATCATCAAACTGGTCAACGCCCAGACCGAGGCCCTGTTCGGCTACCGGCGCGAGGAACTGCTGGGCCGGCCGGTGGAGTTGCTGGTACCGAACCGTTTCCGGGCCCACCACACCCGCCACCGCGACGGGTACGCGGCCAACCGGCAGGTGCGCCCCATGGGCGCCGGGCTGGAACTGCACGGGCTGCGCAAGAACGGCAGCGAGTTCCCCGTCGAGATCAGCCTCAGCCCCATGGAGACCGCGGACGGCCTGCTGGTGTCGGCGGCCGTGCGCGACGTCAGCGACCGCAAGGCGGCCGAGGCCCGCATCAACGAACTCGCCGCGCTCGTGGAGTCCTCCCAGGACGCGATCCTCGCCAAGACCCTCGACGGGTTCATCACCTACTGGAACGCCGCGGCCGCGCGCCTGTACGGCTACACGGCCGAGGAGGCCATCGGCCGGCACGTGTCGCTGCTCGCCCCGGCGGAACTGCACGACGACGTCTGCGCACTGCTGGAGCGGCTGCGGCACGGGGAGAAGGTCGAGCACTTCGAGACCCTGCGGGTGACCAAGGGCGGGGCGCTGCTGGACGTCGATGTGACGCTGTGGCCGACCCGGGACACCCGCGGCAAGGTCGTCGGCGCCTGCGCGATCGTCCGCGACATCAGCGACCGCAAGCGCACGGAGGCCGAACTCACCGCCCTTCTGGAGCAGCAGCGGCACATCGCCCTCACCCTGCAGCGCAGCCTGATGGGGACGCCTCCCGCCCTGCCCGGCCTGGACACCGCCAGCCGCTACCGGCCCGCCACCCAGGGCGCCGGAGTCGGCGGTGACTGGTTCGACCTCATACCGCTGGGGGCCGGGCGGGTGGGTGTGCTCATCGGCGACGTGATGGGCCGCGGGCTGGAGGCGGCCGCCGTGATGGGGCAGCTGCGCTCGGCCGCGCACGCGCTCGCCAAGACCGGCATGCAGCCCCGGCAGCTGATGCAGGCCCTCGACACCGTCGTCGCCGACCTGGACGTCCCCGACCAGCTGGTCACCTGCTGCTACCTGATCATCGCTCCGGACGCCGGTACCGTGACGGTCTGCTCCGCCGGGCATCTGCCGACCCTCGTCGTCGGCCCCTGGGACGGCGTCCGCGCGCTTCCCACACCGGTGAACGCCCCGCTCGGTGTCGGCGGCGTCCTCTACGAGCAGTCCTGCACGGACATGGCGCCCGGTGCCACGCTCGTGCTGTACACCGACGGCCTGATCGAGACGCCCGGCAGCGACATCGAGGCCCGGCTCGGCGAACTCACCACCGTCCTCGACACGTTCTTCCCGCAGGCCAAGGAGCTGGAGGCGGCCGCCGACCATGTGCTCGCCCAACTGCTCCCCGACGTCGACGGCCACAACGACGACGTGACGCTCCTCCTCGCCCAGCTCCCGGCCGCACCGCTGGCCGCTGTCACCACCGAGCTTCCCGCGGCCCCCTCCTCCGTCCCGGAGGGCCGGGCCTTCCTCCGCCGGACCCTGGCCTCATGGGAGTGCGGCGCAGCGGCCGACGACGCCCTTCTGCTGCTGTCCGAGACCCTCACCAACGCGGTGCAGCACGCCGAGGGCCCCCTGGGGCTGCGCCTGTGCCGCACCGTCACCGACCTCACCGTGGAGGTCAGCGACCGCAGTCCGCACCTCCCCCAGCCCCGCCTCGCGGCCGAGGACGAGGAGTCCGGCCGGGGCCTGTTCCTGGTCCGCACCCTCGCCGAGAGCTGGGGTGTGCGGCCGACGGACGAGGGCAAGACGACCTGGTTCACGCTGAAGCTGTAGGTGCCGACCCCGGACGTCGTGCGCGCCGGGTGCCTTGGGCCGGACGGCCCTTCCCGGGTGCCCGCTCGTCCCGGGACGGGGCGGGGCACCGGGGCCGGAGGTCCCCTTCGTCCGGCCACTGGTCCCCGAGCGGGCCGCGACCGGCCGGGACCGCCGACTCGGGTTGCTATACAGGATCTGCCGCCGGCATCCGGACGGCGCCGACGCATCGTCACACACCCGCTTGCGCCGGCACGCACCCTCATGAACCCCTGTTCCGGGGGTTCCTTCTCCCCGCAGCCCGGGAGGCTTCATGCTGTCCGAAGAATCCGCAGCCGTGGTCCGCGCGACCCTGCCCGTCGTCGCCGGAGCACTGGACGAGATCACCACCCGCTTCTACGGCGCGATGTTCCGCGACCGGCCCGAACTGCTGGACGGAATGTTCAACCGCGGCAACCAGGCCGACGGGGGCCAGCGCCGGGCGCTCGCCGGGTCGATCGCGGGCTTCGCGAGCGCGTTGCTGGCCGACCCCGGGGCACGGCCGGACGCCCTGCTGGCGAGGATCGCGCACAAGCACACGGCCGTCGGTGTCACCGAGGACCAGTACACGATCGTGCACAAGTACCTGTTCGGCGCGATCGCCGAGGTCCTGGGCGACGCGGTCACCCCGGAGGTGGCCGCCGCCTGGGACGAGGTCTACTGGCTGATGGCCGGCGCCCTGATCGCCCGGGAGGCCCGCATCTACCAGGAGGCGGGCGTGGCCCCCGGGGCGGTGTGGCGGCCATGGACCGTCGTCGAGCGCCGTGAGGAGACGCCGGACGTGGTGTCCTTCCTGCTGCGCCCCGCCGACGGCGGTCCCGTACCGGCCGCCCGGGCCGGACAGTACGTCAGCGTGCGGATGCTCATGCCGGACGGCGTGCACCAGCTCCGCCAGTACAGCCTGTCGTCCGATCCGGGCGGCGAACTGCGACGCATCACCGTCAAACGGGTGACCGCCACCGAGGACGCCCCGGCGGGCGAGATGTCGAACCTCCTGCACCGCGTGGTGCGCGCCGGCGACGAGCTGACCCTTTCGGCGCCCTTCGGTGACATCGTCCTCGACGAGTCCGACGCGCCGCTGGTCCTCGTCTCCGCGGGCATCGGCAACACGCCCATGGTGGCCATGCTCGCCCGCCTCGCCGCGACCGGTTCCACCCGCCGCGTCCTGGTCCTGCACGCCGACACCTCACCCGCCGAGCACGCCCTGCGCGCCGAGACCCGGCGGCTGACCCGTGAACTCGCGCATGCACAGGCCGAGTTCTGGTACGAGCGACCCGATCCGGCCGAACCCGACGCGCACACCGGTCTGATGGACGTCCAGGCGGTGGACGTGCCGGCCGACGCCACGGTGTACCTGTGCGGCCCGCTGCCCTTCATGCGGGCCGTACGCAGCCGGCTCATCGCACGCGGGGTCCCGGCCCGCCGGATCCGCTACGAGGTGTTCGGCCCGGACCTGTGGCTCCCGGACGCCGCCTGACCCGTCCCGGGACGCTCACGCCCCCGGGGGAGCCGCCGGACCTGGCAGGGGGGCGTGCCACACCAGCCTGGTGCCCCCGCCCTCGGGGCGGGTGAACTCCATGTCGCCGCCCAGCTTCCGTGCCCGTTCCCGCATGTTGGCCAGGCCGCTGCGGCGGCCCCCCGGCGGGATTCCGACGCCGTTGTCGGTGACCGTGAGGCGGACTTCCTTCCCGTCGGTCTCCAGGGCCACCTCGGCGCGGTCCGCACGGGCGTGCCGGGCGATGTTGGTGAGGGACTCGGAGAGGACGGCCACGACGTGGTCGGCGGTCTCCTGCGGTACGTGGGTGTCGAGCAGGCCCTCCATCCGGACGCTGGGCGCGAAGCCCAGCACCTGCGCGGCCTCACCCGCGATGCGCACCGCACGGGCGCGCAGCCCGAGGGCCTCGTCGTCGTCACGGGTGCGCAGGCCGAAGATCGTCGACCTGATGATCTTGATGGTCTCGTCCAGGTCGTCCACCGCCCGCCGCACCCGCTCGGAAGCCTCGGCGTGCTGGATGAAGCGTCCGGCGCTCTGCAGCGTCATACCGGTGGCGAACAGCCGCTGGATGGCCAGGTCGTGCAGGTCCCGGGCGATCCGGTCCCGGTCCTCCAGCAGGGCGATCTGCTGGGCGTCCTGGCGGTGTTCCGCGAGTTCCATGGCGACGGCGGCCTGCCCCGCGAACACCTGCAGCGGCTCGGTCTGCTCCTCGGAGAACTCGTTCGCGCCCGTCTCCCGGGCCAGCAGGACCACCCCCCGGACCCGGTCGCCCGAGCCGATCGGCACCGCCACGGCCGGCCCGAGACCGGCGAACCGCGGCGGACCCGCCGAGATCCGGTCGTCATGGGTGACGTCCGCGCTGATCACCGGAGCGCCCGCGGCGAAGGCCCGGCCGGTGAGGGTGCCCTGCAGGGGCAGCACCAAGCCGCGGTGCGCGTCCGCCTCCCGGCCGATGGCCAGTTCCACGGCGAGGGTGTCGGTGTCCTTCATCGGGATCGCGACGGCGGCCAGCGCGGCACCGGTGATCTCCCGCGCCCGGTCGGCGATCAGGCCCAGTACCTCGTGCTGCCCGGCGCCGGACATCAGGCTGCGGGTGATCTCGGCGTTCGCCTGCTGCCAGCGCTCCCGCAGCCGGGACTCCTCGTACAGGCGGGCGTTGTCGATCGCCACACCGGCCGCCACGGCCAGTGTCGACAGCACCGACTCGTCGTCCTCGTCGAACTGCAGGCCACCGCGCTTCTCGGTCAGGTACAGATTGCCGAAGACCTGGTCGCGCACCCGGATGGGGACACCGAGGAAGGTGTTCATCGGCGGGTGGTGCGGGGGGAAGCCGTAGGAGGAGGCGTGCTCGGAGAGCTTCGCCAGTCGCAGCGGCTCGGGGTGGCGGATCAGCTCGCCGAGGATGCCGTGGCCCTCCGGGAAGGGACCGATACGGGCGATCTCCTCCTCACCGACCCCGACCGTGATGAACGCCGACAGTCTCCTGCCGTCCGGTCCGATCACGCCCAGCGCCGCGTACTCGGCGTCGACCAGGGCGGCCGCGGCCTCCACGATGCTGCGCAGCGCCTGCTCCAGGTCGAGCTCCCGGCCGACCGAGAGCACCGCCTCCAGCAGGCTGTGCACCCGGTCCCGCGTACCGCGGGCCGCGTCCAGACGGGCCTGCAGCTCCCCCAGCAGCTCGTCCAGCCGCAGCTGGGGCAGCCGTACCCGGGCCTCGTGAGCTCCTTCGGCGCCTGCCACCGCTGACCTCCCACAACCTGCGCGGTACCGACAGCCGCACCGCTCCTCGACCGAGGTAGCGGCCCCGGCAGGAGGGACGATACGGGATCACGGGGTCCGGCGGCACCTCGGGTCGCTCCGGCCGGGGGCGTGCCTGTCTCCTCTCCGCCGGCCGAGGCATGTGCCTACGCATCGAGGCCGGAATGGTCACCGGGCCTGTGCCGACCGGCGCATGACGGGGGGAACGCGGACGAGGCCCCCGCGGACGGTTGCCGTCCGCGGGGGCCTCCCGGTCCTGGCGGGCGTCCGGGCCGGCAGGCCTCAGCGCCCCTCGGCTCGCAGCCGGTCCTGGGCCTGGGTGGCGATGACGGCGGCCTGGATGCGGCGCTCGACGCCGAGCTTGGCGAGCAGCCGGGAGATGTGGTTCTTGACCGTCTTCTCGGCGAGGTACAGCCGCTGGCCGATCTGGCGGTTGGTGAGCCCCTCCCCGATGAGGGCCAGGATCTCCCGCTCCCGCTCGGTCAGACCGGGCAGCGCCTCCGGCGTCTCCTCCTGCTGCGCGCCGCCCCGCAGCCGGGCCATGAGCTTGGTGGCGGCACTCGGGTCGAGCAGCGACTGGCCACGGGCCACCGTGCGCACCGCCGAGACCAGGTCCGAGCCCTGGATCTGCTTCAGGACGTACCCGGAGGCGCCCGCCATGATCGAGTCGAGCAGTGCCTCCTCGTCGTCGAACGAGGTCAGCATCAGGCAGTTCAGCTCAGGCAGCCGCGAGCGCAGTTCACGGCACACGGTCACGCCGTCGCCGTCCGGCAGGCGGACGTCCAGGACCGCCACGTCGGGGCGCAGGGCGGGGACGCGCACCAGGGCCTGCTCGACGGTGGCGGCCTCCCCGACCACCGTGATGTCCGGTTCGTCGTTCAGCAGGTCGTGCACCCCGCGCCGGACCACCTCGTGATCGTCGAGGAGGAAGACCCGGATCGGGGTGTCGGGCCCGGCCTGCTCGCGCTCCGCCATCAGTCGCTCCTTGTGATGTGTTCGGTTCCCATCGGGATACTTCCCCGTGACCGGGACCGATGGCCAGGGCCGGTCGGCCCTGTTTCGCCCGGTCGGCCGGGGCCGTTCAGCCGTTCCAGGTCCAGTCCGCCACTTCAGGCAGGTCCATGCCGTGCTCGCGGATCCATGCGTGGTGGCGCTGCCGGGCGTCCTCCATGCGCTGGCGCACGGCCGCGGCGCGCACCTTGAGGCCGGGGACGCGGTCGATGACGTCCATCACGAGGCGGTAGCGGTCCAGGTCGTTGCGCACCACCATGTCGAACGGCGTGGTCGTGGTGCCGATCTCCTTGTAGCCGCGCACATGCAGGTTGGGGTGGCCGGCGCGCCGGTACGCCAGGCGGTGGATGAGCCACGGGTAACCGTGGTACGCGAAGATCACCGGCTTGTCGGGGGTGAACAGTCCGTCGTACTCGAAGTCGTTCATCCCGTGCGGATGTTCCTCGCTCGGCAGCAGCCGGGCGATGTCGACGACGTTCACCACCCGTACGGCCAGCTCGGGCAGATGCCGGCGCAGCAACTGGGCGGCGGCCAGCACCTCCTGGGTGGGGACGTCGCCCGCGCAGGCCAGCACCACGTCCGGTTCCCGGGAACCGTCCTCGGTGCCGGCCCAGTCCCAGATGCCGGCACCGCGCGCGCAGTGGACCCTGGCCTCCTCCATCGACAGCCAGTCGAAGCAGGGCTGCTTGCCGGCCACGACGACGTTGACGTAGTCGCGGCTGCGCAGCACGTGGTCGGCCACCGACAGCAGGGTGTTGGCGTCCGGCGGGAAGTACACCCGTACCGCTTCCGGGCTCTTGTTGAGGATGTGGTCCACGAAGCCGGGGTCCTGGTGGGAGAAGCCGTTGTGGTCCTGGCGCCACACGTGCGAGGTGAGCAGGTAGTTGAGCGAGGCGACGGGGGCGCGCCAGGGCAGGCGGCGGGTGGTGCGCAGCCACTTGATGTGCTGGTTGACCATGGAGTCGACGATGTGGACGAACGCCTCGTAGCAGGAGAACAGTCCGTGCCGGCCGGTGAGGAGGTAGCCCTCCAGCCAGCCCTGGCAGGTGTGTTCGGAGAGGATCTCCATCACCCGGCCGTGCGGGTCGAGGTGTTCGTCCACCGGCAGGGTGCCGGCCTGCCAGGCCTTGCCGCTGGCCTCGTAGACGGCCTGCAGACGGTTGGAGGCGGTCTCGTCCGGGCCGACCAGGCGGAAGTCGCGGCGGCCGGCGGTGGCCGCCATGACCTCCTGGAGCAGGTCGCCGAGGACACGGGTCGGTTCGTGCAGGGTCACGCCGGGCTTGTCGACGGCGACGGCGTAACGCTCCAGCGGCGGCAGGGGCAGTTCGCGCAGCAGCAGTCCGCCGTTGGCGTGCGGTGTGGCGCCGAGCCGGCGCGGGCCCCGCGGAAGCAGGGCTAGGACGTCGGGTCGTGGGGCTCCGTGTTCGTCGAACAGTTCCTCGGGGCGGTACGAGCGCAGCCACTGCTCCAGCTGGCGCAGGTGCTCGGGATTGTCCCGTACGGCGGCCAGCGGTACCTGGTGGGAGCGCCAGGTGCCCTCCACGGGCAGGCCGTCGACCTCGGCCGGGCCGGTCCAGCCCTTCGGGGTGCGCAGCACGATCACCGGCCAGCGGGGCCGGTCCGTCGCGCCGTCCTCGCGGGCGGCGCGCTGGAGGGCGGCGATGCGGTCCACCGCGGTGTCCATGGCGTCGGCCATGGCGCGGTGGACGGCCGCCGGGTCGTCGCCGGTGACGTGGATCGGGTCGTGGCCGTAGCCCCTGAGGAGGTCGTCGAGTTCCGGCTCGGGCAGCCGGGCCAGCACCGTCGGGTTGGCGATCTTGTAGCCGTTGAGGTGCAGGATCGGCAGCACGGCGCCGTCGTGCACCGGGTCGAGGAACTTGTTCGAGTGCCAGGACGCGGCCAGCGGCCCGGTCTCCGCCTCCCCGTCGCCGATCACGCAGGCGACCAGCAGACCCGGGTTGTCCAGGGCGGCGCCGTAGGCGTGCGAGAGGGAGTAACCGAGTTCCCCGCCCTCGTGGATCGAGCCCGGGGTCTCCGGGGCGACGTGGCTGGGCACCCCGCCGGGGAAGGAGAACTGCCTGAACAGCCGCGCCATGCCCGCCGCGTCCCGGGTGACGTCCGGGTAGGTCTCGGTGTACGACCCTTCCAGCCAGGAGTTGGCCAGGACGGCCGGGCCGCCGTGGCCGGGGCCCCAGATGCACAGGGCGTCGAGGTCACGGGCCTTGATGACGCGGTTGAGGTGGGTGTGGACCAGGTTGAGGCCGGGTGAGGTGCCCCAGTGGCCGAGCAGGCGCGGCTTGACGTGCTCGGGCCGCAGCGGTTCGGTCAGCAGGGGGTTGGCCATCAGGTAGATCTGGCCCACGGAGAGATAGTTCGCGGCGCGCCAGTGGGCGTCCAGGACGGCGAGCTCCTCGTCGGTGAGCCCGGCGGACGCCTGCTGCGTGTCGACGGACATCGGGGTTCCTTCCGGTCGGACGGCGGTCGGGGCGTGACATGTGCCGGTTCGGGCACAGCACTCACCCTCCGGCGGGCCACCGGGTACCCGACAGGGCCGTTCGACCCCACATGCCGGGCCGAGCCGTCCGTACGGGCCGGGCCTCAGGGCCCGAGGTCCACCCCGTACAGCGTGTGCCCGCCGACGAGCTCGCGCCCGGTGACCAGCTCCGGGTGGATGCGCAGGAACACCTCCCGCGGTGACGGCGCCCAGGACCGCGGCCCGACCCGGGTCAGACGCCGCTGCTCCGCGGGGTCGGTGACGACCGTGGCCCGGCCGGTGACGACGACACTCCATCCGGCGCGCCTGGCCGCGTCGACCTCGTCCGCCTCGAAGGCGACCACCGCGCCGTCGACCGCGCGGGCCAGCTCCGACGCCTCCGAGGTGCACAGCAGCACCGCGCCGTCGGTGTCCAGGCAGAAGTTGACCGGAAGCACCGCGGGCAGGGCGCGCCGCGTGTGGACGATACGGCCCACCGGCACCTTCGTCAGCAGACGGAGGCACTCCTGCCGGTCGAGCTCACGGAAACCGTCATTGGGATACATGGCCAGTCCGTCTTTCACCTGGTACGGCGGTATCGCTCCATCGTCGGCCGCGGCGGGGCGCCGGGTGAGGGTCCTTCGGTCCCCCGCTTCCGGAGAGCGGTCCTCCTGCGTGGCCCACCGCGAGTGGGGCCGAACGGCCCTGCGATGCCCTCTGGTCGGCCCAAGCCGGCACGTGCCCGGACCTGGCACCGTGCTGCACAGGGGCGGAAGTGGACCGGAGGAGGAGGTGGGGACCCATGACAGCACGGGCCGGGAGAACGACGAGTCCGCTGTGGCGGTGGCACGCCAATCCGCTGCGCCGGCACGACGACGTGATCGAGGCGTGGATCGTGCTGGCGGTCTGGCTGATCGTCGCGTTGGGCGGTGTGGCCGTGGGCCTGGTGACCGCCCGGTCCGCCGCCGACGGATTCGCCCGTGAGCGCGCCGAGCGCCGGCCGGTACGCGCCGTGCTGCTGGTGGACGTGCCGCAGACGGCCGGGGACCGCGTGGTCACCGACGGCGGCCGGGTCATGGCGAAGGTCCGCTGGACGGTCCCCGACGGCTCCTCCCGTAGTGGCCGTACCTGGGTGCGGCCCGGTCAGAGCGCCGGAGCCCAGGTCACGGTGTGGACGGACACACGGGGCCGGCCGGCCGCCCAGCCGCGCACCGGGACGCAGGCCGCGGTCGAGGCGGGAATGTACGGCGGCGCGGCGGCCCTGGCCCTCGCGGGTGTCACCGCCGGCGCCGGAGCCGGGGCGAGGTACTGGCTCGACCGGCGGCGCATCGAGGCCTGGGGCACGGAGTGGGAGCTGGTCGGTCCCCGCTGGAGCCACCGGGCCCGCTGACGGGAGCAGGACCGGAAGCACGGGCGACCCGGAGGCGCGGACGACCGGAAGCGCCAACGACCGGATGCACGGGCCGCGACGCCGAAGCACGATGGAGACGGCGGCCGGGGAGGGACGGCGGGCCGGCCCTTCACGCTGGAAGTGATGCGATGGCACAGCAGTCCGCGACCACAGAACGCGCCGCCTCACAGGTCGGGTTCGGCAGCGTCCTCCTCGGCTTCGCCCCGTGGATCGTGTTCGGGGTGCTCGCCGGGCCCAGCACCTGGGGGTACGCGGCGCCGGCCGGGCTGGTCGCCGCGGTGGTGCTGTCCGGTCAGGACCTCCGCCGGCGCCGGTTCATGCTCCTGGACCTGGCCGGCATCGTGTTCTTCGCGGTGATCAGCGTCCTGGCCCTGGTCCTGGGACGGGACCAGTTGCTCTGGCTGGAGACGTACGCGCAGGTGATCTCGAGCGGAGTGCTGGCCTGCGTGGCCCTCGGCTCGCTGTTCCTGGACCCGTTCACCGCACAGTACGCCCGGCGCACGACGCCGCCCGAAGTATGGGACTCCCCCGTGTTCCAGCACATCAACAGGGTGCTGACGGCTGTCTGGGGGGCGGCGTTCGCACTGATCGCGGTACTGGGCCGGCTGGCCGTCCGCACGCCCTCGGCCGACGACTGGCTGAACTGGGTCCTGCCGGTCGTACTGCTGGTGTCGGCCGTGGACTTCACCCGGCGGTACCCGGATTCCTACCTCGAGCGGCGCCGTTCCTTCAGCCCGGCCTCGTAGAGGTGGTCCCTGCCGTCGGCCAGTTCCTGACGCGCCTCGGCCTCCAGCGCACCGAACGGCCTGTAGTAGGTGGCGTTGTACGCCTCGACGATCTGGAACGTCCAGTGCCCGGGGATGACGTTGCGGCCCACGATCTCCCGCCGCACCCGGTCCGCCCAGGCGTCGTGACCGGCCGCGCGCAGCAGTCGTACCGCCCGGTCGAGCTCGAAGTCGGCGCTGCCCGTGAGCTGGTGGAAGGAGTACAGGTGGCCGCGGGCGCGCTCGGTGGTCTCCAGGGCCTTCGACAGGGACCCCAGGGCCTCCACCGTCTCCTCGGACACATGGGCGGGCCGCTGGTGGTCCCCGCCGGGGACGTCGTCGTGCACCGTCATGACAGGTCTCCCGGGAGCTCAGGGGATCAGTGGACGATGGTGAAACTGCGCCACAGTCCCGTGGCGCGGACCACCGCGTCCGACGTCTGGGTGGGCAGGTAGACGCTGTCTCCGCCCGGCGGCTCCGTGCAGTCGGCCGACTGGTAGAGGACGATGTCGTTCTCCGTGAAGTTGCGGACGTGGGTCACGCCCTCACGGAACCGGTGGCAGCCGCCGACCGACGGATTCGAGATGGTCTCGACGGGTCTGACCCCGTTGCGTGTGTCGATCGTACCGAGTGCCTGCTCGTCGCAGGCTGTCAGCGCCACGCCGAACAGTGCGATGCCGATGAGCGCGGCCAGCGACCGTGGAGCGGGCATCTGGCCTCCCTGTGCCGGGGCGGGAGCGGGCCGGCCCGTCACTCCCGTCGTCTCCCTCTCCACCACTATCCGTCGCGGTCGGGGCACGCGCCTGGCGGGGAGGTCCATTGCGGGCATGTGGAGGAGCGCCGTGAACGGCTGCGGGCGGTGACCACCCGCCCGCTGCTCCGGCTCCTGCTCGACGTGCACGTACTCGCGGTCGTCGGCGTGTTCGCCCTGTGTCCGCGGCGACGTCTGTGGCGGCGCGCGACGCGGGACGGCGGCTTACGCTGATCTGGGGGGTGCGTTCGGGTGGATCTCACTCCGGAAGGGACGCCCCGATGGACGACTACCCACTGATCGAGAACCACGGCCTGCTCGGCGATCTGCAGACCGCGGCGCTGGTGACCACCGACGGGATGGTCGACTGGTTCTGCTCCCCGCGGTTCGACTCGCCGAGTGTGTTCGGGGCGCTCCTGGACAAGGAGAAGGGCGGCCACTGCACGATCCGGCCGGCCCACACGACCCACGCGACCAAGCAGCTGTACCTTCCCGACACGGCGATCCTGGTGACCCGGTTCATGACCGAGGCGGGTACCGGCGAGGTGATGGACTTCATGCCGGTGACCGGAACGACGGTCACGCCCCGGCACCGGCTGGTGCGCCTGATCCGCTGTGTGCGCGGCACCATGACGTTCGATGTGGAGATCGCCCCGCGGTTCGACTACGGGCGCACGGCCCACCGCCTGCACATCACCGAGCACGGAGCGGTGTTCGCCGCGGACGACGGCACGAAGCTCACCGTGCACCCGGTCCGTGAACCGGAGGACGAGCGTCTGGTGGACGTTCTCACGGCCAGGGAGTCCGACCTGCACCTCTCGCTCACGCTGCAGGCGGGCCAGCAGCGCGGCATGGTCCTGGAAATGGGCGCCGAAGGGCCGCCCGCCGAGGTCCGCGAGGCGGAACACCGGCGGTTGTTCACCGATACCGTCGCGTTCTGGCGCTCCTGGCTGAGCCAGTCCCGCTACACGGGACGCTGGCGGGAGACGGTGGAGCGTTCCGCGATCACGCTGAAGCTCATGACCTTCGCGCCCAGCGGCGCCATGGTGGCCGCACCCACGGCGGCCCTTCCCGAGCAACTGGGCGGCGAGCGCAACTGGGACTATCGCTTCACCTGGATCCGCGACGCCTCCTTCTCCGTGTACGCCCTGTTGGGACTGGGGTTCACGGAAGAGGCCAGGGCGTTCATCCTCTGGCTGAGCGACCGGGTCCAGGAGCGCGCCGGCCTCGACGGGACGGGGCCGCTCAACATCATGTACAGGGTCGACGGCTCCTCCGACCTGGACGAGCAGATCCTCGACCACTGGGAGGGCTATGCGCGTTCCGCGCCGGTGCGGATCGGCAACGGCGCGGCCGCACAGCTCCAGCTGGACATCTACGGCGAGGCGATGGACAGCATCTACTTCGCGCAGCAGCACGGCTTCCACGTCGGGCACCGGGGGTGGACCTCGCTGCTGACGGACCTGGAGTGGCTGGC
>NZ_JBSFIK010000007.1:0-94251 GCF_053597535.1 Streptomyces sp. NPDC001348
GTTGATAGGCCGGATCTGGAAGCCAGGTAACTGGTGGAGGTGACCGGTACTAATAGGCCGAGGGCTTGTCCTCAGTTGCTCGCGTCCACTGTGTTGGTTCTGAAACCACGAACAGCCCCATGTGCCACACATGGTGCGGCGTTCAGTTTCATAGTGTTTCGGTGGTCATAGCGTGAGGGAAACGCCCGGTTACATTCCGAACCCGGAAGCTAAGCCTCACAGCGCCGATGGTACTGCAGGGGGGACCCTGTGGGAGAGTAGGACACCGCCGAACAATTCTTGGGAAAACCCCCGCACCACACGGTGCGGGGGTTTTCTGCGTTAAAGGCTCGAGTTAAAGGCTCGAAGGGCCCGGCGGGGCCGGCGTTTCAGAGCCGCCCCGCCGCCTTGAGAGCCAAATACGCATCGGCGAGCGCCGGAGCCAGATCATCGGGCGCCGCGTCGACGACTGTCACACCATGACGGCGAAGCTGCTCGGCCGTCCAGTGCCGTTCCGTCTGCGCCTGGGCGGCGGCAGCAGCCTCGTAAACCGCCTCGGTGCTTCCACGAGCCGTCGCCATGCGCGCGACATGCGGATCCGCCGCAGACGCCAGCAGGACGGTGTGGCGCTGGGTGAGCTGCGGAAGGACAGGAAGCAGGCCCTGCTCGACCGGAGCCGCGTCGAGAGTGGTGAACAGGACGAGCAAGGAGCGGCGCGGGGCCGTCCTGAGCGCCGTGGCAGTGAGGCCCCGGGCGTCGGTCTCCACGAGTTCCGGTTCCAGCGTCGCCATCGCATTGACGAGGGACGGCAACACGTCCCCCGCGGCACGGCCCTGCACCAGGGCGCGGATCCGGCGGTCGTAAGCGAGGAGGTCCACGCGGTCACCGGCCCGGGACGCGAGGGCGGCGAGGAGCAGCGCCGCGTCCATGGAGGCGTCCAGCCGGGGCGCGTCGCCGACCCGTCCCGCAGAGGTGCGGCCGGTGTCGAGTACCAGGAGGATGTGCCGGTCGCGTTCAGGGCGCCAGGTGCGTACCGCGACCGCCGACTGACGGGCCGTGGCACGCCAGTCGATGGAGCGGGTGTCGTCGCCCGGAACGTACTCGCGCAGGCTGTCGAATTCGGTGCCCTCGCCGCGGGTCAGCACACTGGTGCGGCCGTCGAGTTCACGCAGCCGAGCGAGTTTCGACGGAAGGTGCTTTCGGCTGGTGAACGGAGGCAGCACCCGTACGGTCCACGGAACCCGGTGTGCGCCTTGGCGGGCGAACAGACCGAGGGGGCCGTAGGAGCGAACGGTCACACGGTCGGCCTGCCGGTCACCGCGGCGGGTGGGCCTCAGCCTGGTCGTCACGCGGCGGCGTTCGCCCGCCGGCACCGAGAGGCGGTGCCGGGACGCGTCGACCTCCGTGCCGGGCAGCCAGCTGCTCGGCGGCCAGGCGTCCCGCAGCCGGGCCCGCAACGGGCGCCGGGAGGGGTTGGTGACGGTGAGCGTCACGTCGGCGGTCTCACCCAGGCGCACGGACGTGTCCCCGGAGCGGGTCAGCAAGAGGTGTCGTACGGGCGCCGCGAGAGCGAAGTCGCATGCGCAGGCCACGGCCAACGGCGCGTTGACCGCGAGGATCCCCGTCCAGCCGGGTCCCCAGATGCCGACGGGAATCGAGCCGAGGGCCGCGACAAGAGCTGCGCGTCCGGTGAAGGCCATCAGCGGGGCACCGGAACGTGGGCGAGGATCGCGTTGATGACGGAGTCGGCCGTGACGCCCTCCATCTCGGCCTCCGGGCGCAACTGCACGCGGTGGCGGAGAGTGGGCAGGGCCAGGGCCTTCACATCGTCGGGGATGACGTAGTCGCGGCCGGTCAGCCACGCCCAGGCGCGTGCGGTGGCCAGGAGGGCGGTCGCGCCGCGGGGCGAGACACCGAGGGTCAGCGACGGGGACTCGCGTGTGGCGCGACAGATGTCGACCACGTAAGCGGTGATCTCGGGTGAGATCGCCGTCTCGGCGACGGCGGCGCGCGCGGCCTCCAGGTCGGCGGGGCCTGCGACGGGACGTAGGCCGGCGCCGCGCAGGTCGCGTGGGTTGAAGCCCTCGGCGTGCCGGGTGAGGACGTCGATCTCGTCCTGGCGTGAGGGGAGAGGGATCGTCAGTTTGAGGAGGAAACGGTCCAGTTGTGCCTCGGGCAGGGGGTACGTGCCTTCGTACTCGACCGGGTTCTGGGTGGCGGCGACCAGGAACGGCTCGGGGAGTGGACGGGGTGTGCCGTCGACCGTGACCTGGCGTTCCTCCATGGCCTCGAGGAGGGAGGACTGGGTCTTGGGAGGCGTGCGGTTGATCTCGTCGGCGAGCAGCAGATTGGTGAAGACCGGGCCCGGCTGGAACGAGAACTCGGCGGTGCGGGTGTCGTAGACGAGGGAGCCGGTGACGTCGCTGGGCATGAGGTCGGGGGTGAACTGGACGCGTTTCGTCTCGAGTTCGAGTGCGGATGCGAGGGCCCGGACGAGCAACGTTTTGGCGACTCCGGGGACTCCTTCTAGTAGTACGTGTCCGCGGCAGAGGAGGGCGACGACGAGGCCGGTCACGGCGGGATCCTGACCGACCACGGCTTTGGCGATCTCGGCGCGCAGGGCCTCCAGGGAGGCCCGGGCGGCGCCCGGATCCCGGGTGTACCCGGCGTTGTCGGTGGTCGGGTCCATCATGGACGGCGTACCTCTCTTTCGAGGGCGTCGAGTTGGTCGGAGAGTGCGATGAGAGCGGCGTCGTCGCCGGGTGGCGGGCCGAACAGGAGGGAGTGCAGGGACTGTCCGTCGCCGTGCAGATGGGCTGACAGTGCGGGCAGCAGGGCCTCGGGCGCGTGTGCCTGGGTGACGGGGACGCCGACGAGGGGAGCGAGGCGGGTGCGGGCGGTGGAGCGCAGCGCGGCCGAGGCGCGGTCGCGGGCGTTGGCCTTGCGGTAGAGGCGGGCGCGGCCTTCGACGGTTTCGGAGGCCCGAATCGCTACGGGGAGTCGTTCGGGGACGAGGGGGCCGAGCCGGCGTGCCCGCCAGAGCGCGGCGAGGGCGGCGGCGATGAAGAGCTGCAGTGTGCCCCAGAGCCAGCCCGACGGGAGCAGGTCGAAGAAGCTTCTGCGGTCGCTCGTGTCGGTGGCCGAGGTGTCGGAGAGCGAGGGGAGGTACCAGACCAGATGGGGGCGCGAGCCGAGGAGTTGCAGGGCGAGCGAGGCGTTGCCCTGCTCGTCGAGACGGTCGTTGAAGAGGATGTCGGGCGCGCCGAGGACGACGGTGTCGCCACCCCCGGATGCCGCAGGGACGCGGATCAGGGTGGCCAGGCGCTCGCTGGGGTAGCAGGAGTCGGCGTCGAGGTGGCTGGTGGTGTAACGGATACCGCCCGTGTCCGCGGCGCCCGCGCGCCGGGCGGCGGGCAGGGTGCAGTGGGGGGTGAGCGTGGAGTCGAAGCTGTGGGCCGGGTCCGCGGTGACGCCGGGGGAGAGCCGCCCGACGGACCAGCTCCCCGCGGCGACGAGGACGGTGCGCCCGCCGGAGTCGGCGGTGGCGGAATGCAGTTCCGACTGTTGTCGGTGGGTCAGCAGGTCGGGCTCTGCGACCAGGAGCGTGTTTTTCGGGCCGGCCGCGGCGCGTGCCTCGTCGAGGGTGGTGACCACCCGCGTGGAGACGCCCCGTTCGGCGAGGAGCGCGGAGACCGCTCGGCTGCCGTAGGGGTCGGCCGAGCGGGGGTCGAGCTCGCCGTGTCTGGCGTCGGAGCGTACGACGGCGATCGCGACGGCACCGATGAGGAGCAGCACCACAGCGAGGGCTACGCCTCGAGCGCGGGTCCACGCCTGTCGGGCGGTGAGCGAGGCGGAGGTGGACGGAAGGGTGGCCCCGGCGGTCATCCGGCGGCCCCTGAGCGATTGTCGGGGGGCGCGCTGCCGGCGCTGCTCGCGAGGGCTGGGCGGGTGTTTTCCAGGGCCTGGTCGAGTTCGGTGATGCGGTGGTACGACTGCTGGCCTGCCCGGCGTCCGCCGTATGTGACGTCGTCGAACTCGCGGGCGGCGGCCCTCAGTCGGTCGGTGTGCGAGGGCAGTGAGCGGCCGGCTTCGGCGGCGGCCTCGTCGGCTGTGCGGCCGGGCCGGACGTCGAGCAGGGCTCGTTCCTCCAGGGCGCGGACGATGGCGCGCATGCGTTCCTGGACGGCCTGGTTCCAGTGGCCCTGGGCGGCGTGTGCCTCGGCGGCCGCGCGGTGCTCGGCGGCACTGCGGGGGCGGTCGTCGAACAGGGCTGCGGCGGATGTCGGCCCGCGGCGGGGTGTGCCCAGGCGCCACCACAGTGCGGCCAGGACGGCAACTACGGCCAGAACGGCGACGGCCAGGCCCAGTGTGCCTCCGGGGGTCGCCGACGAGGCGGCGTTGAGCACCCGGCCGACCCAGTCCCAGAGGGCGTTGAGAGCGCGTTCGAGGAGGCTGGGGTCGTTCTGGTGGTACATCCTCTTGGCCAGTTCGCGGCGTGCCGCGTCCCGCGCGGGGTCGCGTGAAATGGTCACCGGCGGCTCGTCGCCGGAGCTCGCCAGTGAGGCGAGAACTCCCCCCGTGAGGCTCACCGCATCAGCTCCCCGGGGTCGTGCCGGTGCCGTAGTTCTGGACGCCGGCGGCGCGGGCCAGTTCGAGGTCGAGGGCCTCGCGGCGGATGCGCTGGTCGATGTACAGGAGCACGGTGACGCCCGCGGTGATCGGGAAAGTGATCATGGAGCCGATCACCGAGCCGATACCGCTGATGATCAGGAAGGCCCAGCCGAGGTCGCCACCGGAGCCGTTGACGAAGTGGGCGAAACCGTTGCCGCTGACCGCGGCCGCGATCACGGCGAAGGGGATGGCGACGATCGAGGCGACGATGTTCGCGATGATCGCGGCGAGCAGCTGGATGCCGAAGACTCGCCACCAGGCACCGCGGACCAGCTTCGCGGACCGGCTCATCGACTTCAGGATGCCCTGCTTCTCCAGCATCAGTGCCGGCGAGGCGAGGGAGAAGCGGATCATGAGCCAGAGGGTGACGATCGCGGCGCCGAAGAGGCCGAGGACGGCGAGCGCGGCGGCGCCGTCCGTGCCTCCGCCGGCGACCGCGACGAGGATTCCGGGCAGTGCTCCCGCGAGAGCGATGCCGAAGGCGATGAGCAGCAGCAGGAAGATGAGGCCGAACAGCTTCGGGATTTGCGGGCGGGCGTCCCGCCAGGCCTCCCCGGTGGTCACCGGCTTGCCCAGTACGGCTCGGCTGGTCACGGCCGTCAGCATGGCGGTCGCGACGATCGTGCCGATCAGGGAGATCAGGATGACGACGCCGGAACTGAGCATGACGTCACCCATGGCGCGGGTGACTTCGCTGAGGGTGGCGCTCGGGTCGTCGAGGGCCGCGGTGCCGGCGGTGTCCTTGAGGACGAGGCCTTGGAGGAGGACGACGAGGGTTTCGGTGAGCACCGCGACGGTCAGCGAGATGCCGAGGACGGTGCGCCAGTAGGTGCGCATGGTGGAGACGGCGCCGTCGAGGATCTCTCCGACGCCGAGCGGGCGCAGCGGGATCACGCCCGGTTTGGCCGCGGGCGGGGGACCGCCCCAGCCGCCCCAGGCACCGTATCCGCCGGGCCGGCCATATCCACCGGGGCCACCGGGGCCCGCGTACCCGCCGGGGGGGCCGTATCCGCCCGGGCCCGGCTGTCCGCCGCCTGGGTACTGGCCGCCCCAGCCCGGGCCGGGGGGTGGAGGCGGCGGTGCCTGCGCCGGGCCGGTACCACCAGCGGGCGCGGACCACTGGCCTGGCGGTGGCTGCTCCTTGGACCACTTCGAGCCGGGGTCCTGCGCGCCGGCGCCCGGTTGTCCGGCGGGCTGCGCGGGGTCCGGCCGGTCGGCCGGCTCGGCAGGCTGCGACGTGCCGGCTTCCTGCCCGTCGGAGGGGACGGATCCGGGCGAGGCCCAGCCCGGAGTGTCTTTCATCGAAGCTCCTTCACGGTGCCCGCCCGCGGTCGCGGCGGAAGGTTGGCAGCCATCGTGCCATGGGGCGGTCCTGGGGGGATCGGCCGCGGTATGCGCAGCGCACCTTCAATTGTCCGCCGGATCCGGGGCAGACTGACGGCATGGCTGATCAGTACGCGCAAGCCCAAGAGGACACACGGCCGACCGAGAAACCTGTGATCCGATGGGAGGAGCCACCCGAAGGGCCCGTACTGGTCCTCCTCGACCAGACGAGGCTGCCGACCGAGGAGGTCGAGCTGGTCTGTACGGACGCGGCGGCGCTGGTCGAGGCGATCCGTTCGCTGGCCGTGCGCGGTGCGCCGCTGCTCGGTATCGCGGGCGCGTACGGTGTCGCGCTCGCCGCCGCGCGGGGTTTCGACGTGGAGGAGGCCGCCGGGGCGCTCGAGGGTGCACGGCCCACCGCTGTGAACCTGTCCGTCGGAGTGCGCAGGGCCAGGGCCGCTTACCAGGCCGCGCTCGGCAGGGGCGGGGACGGGCGGCAGGCGGCTGCGGCTGCGCTGGCCGCGGCACGGGCCCTGCACAGGGAGGACGCCGAGGCCAGCGTGCGCATGGCCGAGCACGGGGTGGCGCTGCTGGACGAGTTGCTGCCCGGCGGCGGGCACCGGATCCTCACCCACTGCAACACCGGTTCCCTGGTGTCGGGCGGTGAGGGAACGGCGTTCGCGGTTGCGCTCGCCGCGCACCGCGCCGGCCGGTTGCGCCGCCTGTGGGTGGACGAGACGCGCCCGCTGCTGCAGGGCGCCCGGCTGACGGCGTACGAGGCGGCGCGCAGCGGCATGGCGTACACCTTGCTGACCGACAACGCGGCGGGTTCCTTGTTCGCGGCCGGGGAGGTGGACGCGGTGCTGGTCGGGGCGGACCGTATCGCGGCCGACGGTTCGGTGGCGAACAAGGTGGGCAGCTACCCGCTCGCGGTGCTGGCGCGGTACCACCATGTGCCGTTCATCGTGGTGGCGCCGGTGACGACGGTCGATCCGCAGACGCCGGACGGGGCGTCCATCGAGGTCGAGCAGCGCCCCGGTTTCGAGGTGACCGAGGTCGCCGCACCGCAGATGCCGGTGACGGGACCGGGCGGCGGGATACCGGTGGCCCCCCTGGGGACCCAGGCGTACAACCCGGCGTTCGACGTGACGCCGCCGGAGCTGATCACCGCGATCGTCACCGAGGAGGGCGCCGTCTCACCGGTGACGGCCGAGGCGCTGGCGGCGCTGACCGCCGGTTCCCGCGGGGCGGTGATCGGCTGACGAGGGGAAGCGCAGACAGTAGTAGTCCCGTACGACTATCGTCACAGGTCAGTGACCTCCCTCACCACCAGCCTGGTCACCGTTACGAGAATGGGATGATGTCGTTTATGAAGGGACGAGTCCTCGTCGTCGACGACGACACCGCACTGGCCGAGATGCTCGGCATCGTGCTGCGTGGTGAAGGTTTTGAGCCGTCTTTCGTGGCCGACGGCGACAAGGCGCTGGCCGCATTCCGGGAGGCCAAGCCGGACCTTGTGCTGCTCGACCTGATGCTGCCCGGACGGGACGGCATCGAGGTGTGCCGCCTGATCAGGGCCGAGTCCGGTGTGCCGATCGTGATGCTCACGGCGAAGAGCGACACCGTCGATGTCGTCGTGGGCCTGGAGTCCGGCGCCGATGACTACATCGTGAAGCCCTTCAAGCCCAAGGAGCTGGTGGCCCGGATCCGGGCGCGGCTGCGGAGGTCGGAGGAGCCGGCGCCGGAGCAGCTGGCCATCGGTGACCTGGTCATCGATGTGGCCGGTCACTCGGTGAAGCGGGAGGGGCAGTCGATCGCGCTGACGCCGCTGGAGTTCGACCTGCTGGTCGCGCTCGCACGCAAGCCGTGGCAGGTGTTCACGCGTGAGGTGCTGCTGGAGCAGGTGTGGGGTTACCGGCACGCGGCGGACACCCGGCTGGTCAACGTGCATGTGCAGCGGCTGCGCTCCAAGGTCGAGAAGGACCCGGAGCGGCCGGAGATCGTGGTGACGGTGCGGGGTGTCGGTTACAAGGCGGGACCGAGCTGACATGTCAGGAGACAGTGCCGCTTCGGCTCCCGGCCGGTCCGGGGACCGTCCGGGGCGGTCTGTCGGCCGTAAGGCGGCGGGTTCGCGCTGGGGGCGTCTCTTGGAGGGCGGGCTGCTGCAGGGCGGGGTCCAGGGCAGCCCGGTCCTCCGGCTGATCATGCGCTGGGTGCGCCGGCCGCTGCTGCCGATGATGCGGTTGTGGCGGCGCAACATCCAGCTGAAGGTCGTCGCCACGACGCTGCTGATGTCGCTGGGCGTCGTCCTCCTGCTGGGCTTCGTCGTCATCGGCCAGGTGCGCAACGGTCTGCTGGACGCCAAGGTGAAGGCGTCGCAGAGCCAGGCCACCGGCGGGTTCGCCGTGGCCAAGCAGAAGGCCGACGAGGCGGCGGGAAGCACCGCCACCGCCGACGACACCTCGCCCGCGGACGGACGCCAGTCCCAGAACGTCGCCCCGTGGATGAGCGACCTCGTCGAGTCGCTCTCCAGCGGCGGTCAGGGCGCGTTCGACGTGGTGACGCTGCCGGCCGGCGACGGGAGCGGTGGCGGGCGCAGCCCGCGCGGCCCGCGGTACGTGGACGCCACGAACAGCGTGCCGGACGATCTGCGCACGCGGATCGACGAGAACACGACGGCGGCCCAGAGCTACACCCGCATCGTCTACAACAACGGCCAGGAGTCCCAGCCGGCGCTGGTCATCGGCAAGCAGGTCAACGATCCCAACGGGGACCCGTACCAGCTCTACTACCTCTTCCCGCTCACGCAGGAGGAGAAGTCGCTGAGCCTGGTCAAGGGCACGCTGGCGACCGCCGGGCTGTTCGTGGTCGTACTCCTCGGGGCCATCGCATGGCTGGTTGTCCGGCAGGTCGTCACACCCGTGCGGATGGCGGCCGGGATCGCCGAGCGGCTGTCCGCGGGGAAGCTGCAGGAACGGATGAAGGTCACCGGCGAGGACGACATCGCGCGGCTCGGCGAGGCCTTCAACAAGATGGCGCAGAACCTGCAGCTGAAGATCAGCCAGCTGGAGGACCTGTCGCGGATGCAGCGGCGGTTCGTGTCCGACGTGTCGCACGAGCTGCGCACCCCGCTGACGACCGTGCGGATGGCCGCCGACGTCATTCACGAGGCCCGCGAGGACTTCGACCCGGTGACCGCCCGGTCGGCGGAGCTGCTGGCCGACCAGCTGGACCGGTTCGAGTCGCTGCTCGCGGACCTGCTCGAGATCAGCCGCTTCGACGCGGGCGCGGCTGCCCTGGAGGCCGAGCCGATCGACCTCAGGGAGGTCGTACGGCGGGTCGTCAGCGGTGCCGCGCCGCTCGCGGAGCGCAAGGGCACGCGCATACGTGTGGTCGGCGACCAGCAGCCGGTCGTGGCCGAGGCGGACGCCCGGCGCGTGGAGCGGGTGCTGCGCAACCTCGTCGTCAACGCCGTGGAGCACGGTGAGGGCAAGGACGTCATCGTCAAGCTCGCCGCGGCGGGCGGCGCGGTCGCCGTCGCGGTGCGCGACTACGGCGTCGGGCTCAAGCCCGGCGAGGCGACCCGCGTCTTCAGCCGCTTCTGGCGTGCGGATCCGGCACGCGCGCGTACCACCGGAGGCACGGGTCTGGGATTGTCGATCGCGCTGGAGGACGCCCGGCTGCACGGCGGCTGGCTGCAGGCCTGGGGCGAGCCGGGCGGCGGATCGCAGTTCCGGCTGACGCTGCCGCGGACCGCGGACGAACCGTTGCGGGGCTCGCCGATACCCCTGGAACCCAAGGACTCGCGACGCAACCGCGGACTGGACGACGCCGGCCTGCCGGGCGGGGGCGACGACAAGCACGCCACCGTCCCGATGCAGCCGACCGGCGGGCAGACGCAGCTGCCGGCGCGTGCCCCGATCGTGCCCCGGATGGCCACGGTGACTCCCGCCGCCGACCCGACCGCGCTGCCCGGCAACGGCGCGCGCGTGGTGCCCCGGCCCATCGGAGGCGCACGGCGGCAGGACGACCCGCCGGCCGGTACGGCACGCGAGGACGCCGTTGAGGACTCGAACAAGCCAGGGGAGGCATTTCGTGGGCGCTGACCACGAGGGGGGCGTGCGTCGGCGGCCGGTGCGCGCGGCGGCGTACGCCGCGTGCGGCGTCGTACTGCTGGCGGGGTGCGCCTCGATGCCCGACAGCGGAGACCTGCGCGACGTCGAGTCCACGCCCAGGCAGGACACCCAGGTGCGGGTCTTCGCGATGCCGCCCGCCGAGGGCGCCCAGCCCTGGGAGATAGTGCAGGGCTTCCTGGAGGCGCTGACCAGCGACGACCCGCACTACGACACCGCGCGCAAGTATCTGACCGCCGACGCCGCGCGCCGATGGCGGCCGGAGCAGTCGGCCACCGTGCTCGCGGACGGGCCGAATATCCAATCCGACGGGCGGGTGGCCGACCGTGAGGACGCCGGCAGCCGCTCGTACACGCTGGCCGGAACCAGCGTCGCCACGGTGGACAAACAGCAGGCCTATGCGCCCGCCGACAGGGCGTACAGCAGGAAGGTGCGCCTGACGCAGGACGCGAAGACCAAGCAGTGGCGCATCAGCGAGCTGCCCCAGGGCGTGGTGATGGGCCAGTCCGACTTCCAGCGCAACTACAGGTCCGTCAACAAGTACTACTTCGCCTCGAACACCTCGGTCGGGACGAGCGGTCAGCCGGCGGCCGTCGCCGACCCGGTCTTCGTGCGCGAGGGCGTGGACCCGATGACCCAAGTGGTGCGGTCCCTGATCCACGGACCCACGACCTGGCTGTCGCCCGTGGTCAGATCCAGCTTCCCCACCGGTGCGGCGCTGCGTAAGGGCACCGCCTCGCTGACACCCGACGACCAGAACAAGCTGACGGTGCCGCTGAACGGCAAGGCCTCCCGGGTGGGGCCGGCACAGTGCGCCGAGATGGCCACCCAGCTGCTGTTCACCCTGCGCGGCATGGCGCCCGTGGTGGACACGGTGGAGCTGCGGAGCGCCGACGGCAGGAGGCTGTGCGACCTCGACGAGGAACATGCCGAGCGCACCACCTGGGACGCGGCGGCGAAGAGCCCCGAGTACCTGTACTTCCTCGACGGCAAGCACCGGCTGGTACGGATGGCCGGCCACAGCGGCGGGACCAGCGCCGTGCCGGTGCCGGTGCCGGGCGCGCTGGGGGAGACCGGCAAGGAGCTGCGCTCGGCGGCCGTCGCGCGCGACGAGCGCACCGCGGCCGGGGTCGACGTCGACGGCAAGTCGCTCTTTGTCGCGTCGCTGACCCCGGGAAGCCCGCTCGGTGACCCGTTGGTCACCAGTCAGGGCGCGACCAAGGACGACCGGCTGACCACGCCGAGCTGGGACGCCCGGGGCGACCTCTGGGTGGCCGACCGTGATCCGCACCGTCCCAGGCTGCTCCTGCTGGAGCAGGGCAGGGGGGAGCCGGTCACCGTGCAGACCCCCGCGCTGCCCGGACGCATCAAGGACGTGCGGGTGGCCGCCGACGGGGTGCGGATGGCGCTCGTGGTGGAGAAGGACGGCAAGCAGTCCCTGCTCGTGGGACGCATCGAGCGGGACGAAAGGTCGGCGGGACACCCGGTCTCCGTCACCGAACTGCGTTCGGTGACACCGGAGCTGGAGGAGGTCACCGCCATGTCCTGGGCGGGCGACAGCCGGCTCGTGGTGGCGGGACAGGAGCACGGAGGCGTGCTGCAGATGCGGTACGTCCAGATCGACGGCTCCACACCGGACGGGCCGGCGCCCGCGGCTCTTTCGGGTGTGCGGGCGATCACCGCGTCCGAGGACGACCAGTTGCCGCTGGTGGCGTACTCGGAGGACGGGATCGTACGGCTGCCGTCGGGGGCCCAGTGGCAGAAGGTGGTCAAGGAGGGATCCGCGCCGGTCTATCCGGGGTGAGTTGTCCACAGGGAGTTTTCCACAGGGGTGGCCGGTCCGGACGGGCGTTGGCACAGTGGAAGCCATGCGGGGGTGGTGGCAGGACCTCACCGACCTGGTGCTGCCGGCCGAGTGCGGAGGCTGCGGAAGGCCTCGCACGGTGCTCTGCCCTGAGTGCCGTGCTGCCCTGAGCGGAGCCGCACCGTGCCGGGTGCGACCGGTGCCGGAGCCGCCTGGGCTGCCGGAGGTCCATGCGGCGGCTCCTTACGGGGACGAGGTGCGGGCGGCTCTCCTCGCCCACAAGGAGCGGGGCGCGCTGACCCTGGCGGGTGCCCTCGGGGCGGCCTTGGCGGGGGCGGTGCGGGCGTCGGCCGCCGGGCCGGTCGGCGGGCCCGTGCTGCTTGTGCCGGTGCCTTCCGCACGGCGGGCCGTGCGGTCACGCGGGCACGATCCGGTGCGGCGGATCGCGTTGGCAGCGGCGGGTGAGCTGCGGCGCGCCGGGACTCCGGCCCGGGTGGCGGCGGTACTGCGGCAGCGGCGTGCCGTGGCCGACCAGTCAGGGCTCGACTCGCGTCGGCGGCTGGACAATCTCGCGGGCGCGCTGGAGGTGCGGGCGGGCGGTGCCCGGCTGCTCGGCGGGGGTCGGCTCGTACTCGTGGACGATCTGATCACGACGGGCGCCTCCCTGACGGAAGCGGCGCGTGCCGTACGGCACGCCCTCGCCCACGACGGCGCGAGAACGGCTGTGTACGCCCACCCAACCCGGGAAGAGATGGGGGAACGGAGGGCTGGATCAACGGGAGGAACGGTGGTCCGCGCGGCTGTGATCGCGGCGCCGCCGGATTCCTTCGAAACGAACCGGAACTGACTTCGAACTTACGACGTTGCAGGTTGTGAGAGGGCTAATTCACCTGAACGGAGGTACGCCGCAGTAGAGGGTGACGACATCCGTCCGGGCGAGATATGTTCGGTTGTGAGGGAAAGCCGCAGGCCATACCCCTCATATTCGAATGCCGTGCCGCGGGTTTCCTGCAATCACCCGCGCCGGCGGGGTGGAGAGCTCGCCCGTGGGGGAGGAGGTGGACGTCACCGAGTCCGAGGGTTCCGGGGTTGACCGGAACCGGGTGCAAAAGGAGATGCTCCGCCGTTGATGCGGAGTGATCCGGGAACGGAGTTCTGCGTGGACATCGTCGTCAAGGGCCGCAAGACCGAGGTGCCCGAGCGGTTCCGCAAGCACGTGGCCGATAAGCTGAAGCTGGACAAGATCCAGAAGCTCGATGCCAAGGTGATCAGCCTCGATGTCGAGGTGTCCAAGGAGCCCAACCCCCGACAGGCCGACCGCTCCGACCGGGTGGAGATCACTCTCCGCTCCCGCGGTCCGGTGATCCGGGCGGAGGCAGCGGCCAATGATCCGTACGCGGCACTCGACCTGGCGGCGGAGAAGCTGGAAGCCCGGCTGCGCAAGCAGCACGACAAGCGTTTCTCGCGCCGTGGCCGCCGGATCTCGGCAGCCGAGGTCCCCGACCACGTCCCGGACGCGGCGACGCTCAACGGCAACGGCCACCCGGTCCACGAGGAAGAGACGGGCGGAGTACCGACGAAGAAGATCGGCTCGCTGGAAGTGCAGGGTGAAGGCCCCCTCATCGTCCGCGAGAAGACCCACGTCGCCTCCCCGATGACCCTCGACCAGGCTCTCTACGAGATGGAACTGGTCGGGCACGACTTCTACCTGTTCGTCGACTCCGAGACCAAGGAACCGAGCGTCGTATACCGGCGGCACGCCTACGACTACGGCGTCATCCACCTCAACACCGACCCGATGGTCGCTCAGGCACAGCCCCCGGCGGCCGGCGGCGGCACGCTGGGCGGCTGAACCATCCGGCTGACAGCCGATCAGGTGCCCCTGGAGCGCTGTGCGCCCCCAGGGGCACCGGTGTGCGACCGGTTCGCGCCCCGCTCTGTCACCGCAGTGGCGTCCCGGCATGAAATCATGGCCGCACCGGCCCAACCGGTGGGCCGCTGCCTTGGGTTGGCGATGGCACAGGACCACAGGCCACAGCCTTCAGGGGGAGGAACGATGGCGGAGAGTTTCGGACCGATGCAGGAGGAGGATGCCGACGGCGGCGTCGTCGGCATGGGCCCGGACGCGGGCGCTCCACGCAAGGAGCCGATCAGAGTCCTGGTCGTGGACGACCATGCCCTCTTCCGCCGTGGTCTGGAGATCGTGCTCGCCGCCGAGGAGGACATCCAGGTGGTGGGAGAGGCGGGTGACGGCGCCGAGGCCGTCGACAAGGCCGCCGATCTGCTGCCCGACATCGTTCTGATGGACGTGCGGATGCCCAAGCGCGGCGGGATCGAGGCGTGCACCTCCATCAAGGAGGTGGCCCCCAGCGCGAAGATCATCATGCTGACGATCAGCGACGAAGAGGCCGATCTCTACGAAGCGATCAAGGCCGGCGCGACCGGATACCTCCTCAAGGAGATCTCCACCGACGAGGTGGCCACCGCCATTCGTGCGGTGGCCGACGGCCAGTCGCAGATCAGCCCGTCCATGGCGTCGAAACTGCTCACCGAGTTCAAGTCGATGATCCAGCGCACGGACGAGCGCCGGCTGGTGCCCGCGCCGCGGCTCACCGACCGGGAACTCGAGGTGCTCAAGCTGGTCGCCACCGGGATGAACAACCGGGACATCGCCAAGGAGCTGTTCATCTCCGAGAACACCGTGAAGAACCATGTCCGCAACATCCTGGAGAAGCTGCAGCTGCACTCCAGGATGGAGGCGGTGGTCTACGCGATGCGGGAGAAGATCCTCGAGATCCGGTGAGCGGCGCTCGTCGTGACTCAGCCGAGCAGGCGGGCGAGTTCCACGGTCAGGGGCCCGCGGAGTTCCGGGGCGTCGACGCGTTCCACTCGTACGCCTGTGCAGTCCACCCAGCTCGCGGCCTCGACGAGGGCCTGGGCCACGGACGGGACCGCCTTGGGGCCGTCCAGCGTCACCTGTCTGGCCACCAGGGTGCTGCCCTCGCGGGCCGGGTCCACCCGGCCGACCAGACGGCCGCCGGCCAGGACCGGCATGGCGAAGTAGCCGTACACCCGCTTCGGCTTGGGGACGTAGGCCTCCAGCCGGTGCGTGAAGCCGAAGATCCGTTCCGTGCGGGCCCGCTCCCAGATCAGTGAGTCGAACGGGGACAGCAGCGTGGTGCGGTGCCGACCGCGCGGGGGTGTCTCCAGAGCCGCCGGATCGGCCCAGGCGGGCTTGCCCCATCCCTCGACCGTGACCGGGACCAGGCCCGAGTCCGCGATCACCGCGTCGACCTGCTCACCCTTGAGGCGGTGGTAGTCGGCTATGTCCGCGCGCGTGCCCACACCGAGGGACTGGCCCGCCAGCCGGACCAGACGGAGCAGGCATTCGGTGTCGTCCAGCTCGTCGTGCAGCAGCGCGTCCGGGACGGCGCGTTCGGCGAGGTCGTACACGCGTTTCCAGCCGCGGCGCTCCACACAGACCACCTCGCCGTACATCAGCGCCCGCTCGACGGCGACCTTCGTGCCGGACCAGTCCCACCACTCGCTGGTCCGCTTGGCGCCGCCCAGTTCGGTGGCGGTGAGCGGGCCTTCGGCGCGCAACTGCTTGATGACCTGCTCGTAGACGCCGTCGGGCAGCTGGTGGTGCCAGTGCGGGCGGTCGCGGTAAGCGCGGCGGCGGAACGCGAAGTGCGGCCACTCCTCGACCGGGAGGATGCAGGCGGCGTGGGACCAGTACTCGAAGGCGTGCGTGTCCCGCCAGTAGGCCTGCTCGACCGTCTTGCGGCCGACCGCGCCCAGGCGCGCGTAGGGGACGAGTTCATGGGAGCGGGCGAGAACCGAGATGGTGTCCAGCTGGACCGCGCCGAGGTGGCGGAGGACACCGCGGACGCCCGCCCGGCGGTCCGGTGCGCCGAGGAAGCCCTGTGCGCGCAGGGCGATACGGCGGGCGTCGTCTGCGGAGAGTTCGATGGCGGGGCGCGGGGTCGTCATGGGTTCGGACGATAGGGGATGCCACTGACATTGGTGTCGCGCCCGGGCAGGTATGGGGACGTGGACGGCAGCCCCAGGTCCGACGGGAGCAGGGAGCCGACCCAGCAGTCCCGCCGCACCCCCTTGTTGTTGAGCGCGGAGCGCAGCGTGCCCTCGATGGTGAAGCCCGCGCGTTCGGCCACCGCGCGCGAGGCGTGGTTGCCGACCTCGGCACGCCACTCGACACGGTCGACGCCCAGCCCGGTGAAGATCCACCGGCAGGCGGTGAGCGTCGCCTCCGTGACATAGCCATGGCCGCGGTGTTCCCTGGCCGCCCAGTATCCGACCTCGGCCACGGCCGGCGCGCGCATCGTGAGGCCGAGCATCCCGGCCAGTTCCCCGCCGGTGAGGAAGATCCCGAAGGTGAACATCGAACCCTGTGACCAGCCGTCGGGGACCGTCCGCTCCGTGAAGCCGCGCGCGTGCTCCGGCAGATAGGGCGAGGGGATCGTGGTCCAGCGCTGGATGCCGGGGTCCTGCACGGCCTCGTACACCGCCTCGGTGTCGTCCGGACCGACGGTGCGCAGCACAAGACGGTCCGTGGTCAGCGTGACGGGTTCCATCGGCCGATTCTGGACGGGCCGCCCCGGGGAGGCCAGTCGTTGAGCGATGCGTGAGCGGGTGATCACACTTCGCACAATTCCTCGCGCCGGTGCGGCACTATCCGGACGACCCGTCCGTTGTGCCGGTTGGAGCACTCCCCGGACGGCCAGGCCCTCCCGGCGTGGCCGGGTCCTCGCATACGATGGCCGTTGCTCAGTACGTCAAATGGAAACCGACCGTCCCAAGGCCCGACCGGCAAGGAGACCAGCCCCCGTGTCCGTCCTCTCGAAGATCATGCGTGCAGGCGAAGGCAAAATCCTGCGCAAGCTGCACCGCATCGCGGACCAGGTCAACTCCATCGAAGAGGACTTCGTCGACCTCTCCGACGCCGAGCTGCGGGCTCTCACCGAGGAGTACAAGCAGCGGTACGCCGATGGTGAGACCCTCGACGACCTGCTCCCCGAGGCGTTCGCCACCGTCCGCGAGGCCGCCAAGCGCGTCCTCGGCCAGCGGCACTACGACGTGCAAATGATGGGCGGCGCCGCCCTGCACCTCGGCTACGTGGCCGAGATGAAGACCGGTGAGGGCAAGACCCTCGTCGGCACGCTGCCCGCGTACCTGAACGCCCTTTCCGGCGACGGGGTCCACCTCATCACGGTCAACGACTACCTGGCCGAGCGCGACTCCGAGATGATGGGCCGCGTCCACAAGTTCCTGGGCCTGACGGTTGGTTGCATCCTCGCCAACATGACGCCGGCCCAGCGCCGCGAGCAGTACCTGTGCGACATCACGTACGGCACGAACAACGAGTTCGGCTTCGACTACCTGCGCGACAACATGGCGTGGGCCAAGGACGAGCTCGTCCAGCGGGGCCACAACTTCGCCATCGTCGACGAGGTCGACTCCATCCTCGTCGACGAGGCCCGTACGCCGCTGATCATCTCCGGCCCGGCCGACCAGGCCACCAAGTGGTACGGCGACTTCGCCAAGCTGGTGACGCGTCTGAAGAAGGGCGAGGCCGGCAACCCGCTCAAGGGCGTGGAGGAGACCGGCGACTACGACGTCGACGAGAAGAAGCGGACGGTGGCCATCCACGAGTCCGGCGTCTCGAAGGTCGAGGACTGGCTGGGCATCGACAACCTCTACGAGTCGGTGAACACCCCTCTGGTGGGCTACCTGAACAACGCCATCAAGGCCAAGGAGCTCTTCAAGAAGGACAAGGACTACGTCGTCATCGACGGCGAAGTCATGATCGTCGACGAGCACACCGGCCGTATCCTCGCCGGCCGCCGCTACAACGAGGGCATGCACCAGGCGATCGAGGCGAAGGAAGGGGTGGACATCAAGGACGAGAACCAGACGCTCGCCACGATCACCCTGCAGAACTTCTTCCGCCTCTACAAGAAGCTCTCCGGCATGACCGGTACGGCGATGACCGAGGCCGCCGAGTTCCACCAGATCTACAAGCTCGGCGTGGTCCCGATCCCGACGAACAAGCCGATGATCCGCAAGGACCAGTCGGACCTGATCTACCGCACCGAGGTGGCCAAGTTCGAGGCGGTCGTCGACGACATCGCCGAGAAGCACGAGAAGGGCCAGCCGATCCTCGTCGGCACGACGTCCGTCGAGAAGTCGGAGTACCTGTCGCAGCAGCTGAGCAAGCGCGGCATCCAGCACGAGGTGCTCAACGCCAAGCAGCACGACCGTGAGGCGACGATCGTCGCGCAGGCGGGCCGCAAGGGCGCGGTCACGGTCGCCACGAACATGGCCGGCCGTGGTACGGACATCAAGCTCGGCGGCAACCCCGAGGACCTCGCCGAGGCGGAGCTGCGTCAGCGCGGCCTCGACCCCGAGGAGCACATCGAGGAGTGGGCGCACGCCCTGCCCGCCGCCCTGGAGAAGGCCGAGCAGGCGGTCAAGGCCGAGAAGGAAGAGGTCGAGGAGCTCGGCGGCCTGTACGTGCTGGGCACCGAGCGGCACGAGTCCCGCCGGATCGACAACCAGCTGCGCGGTCGTTCCGGCCGTCAGGGCGACCCCGGCGAGTCCCGTTTCTACCTCTCCCTCGGCGACGACCTGATGCGGCTGTTCAAGGCCCAGATGGTCGAGCGCGTGATGTCCATGGCGAACGTGCCGGACGACGTGCCGATCGAGAACAAGATGGTCACGCGCGCGATCGCGTCCGCCCAGTCGCAGGTCGAGCAGCAGAACTTCGAGACCCGTAAGAACGTCCTGAAGTACGACGAGGTGCTCAACCGGCAGCGCGAGGTCATCTACGGCGAGCGCCGCCGGGTCCTGGAGGGCGAGGACCTGCAGGAGCAGGTGCAGCACTTCATGGACGACACGATCGACGCGTACGTCGACGCGGAGACCTCCGAGGGCTTCTCCGAGGACTGGGACCTTGACCGGCTGTGGGGCGCCTTCAAGCAGCTCTACCCGGTGCGGGTCACCATCGAGGAGCTGGAGGAGGCGGCCGGCGACCGGGCCGGGCTGACCGCCGAGTTCATCTCCGAGTCCATCAAGGACGACATCCGCGAGCAGTACGAGGCGCGTGAGGCGCAGCTCGGCTCCGAGATCATGCGTGAGCTGGAGCGCCGGGTCGTGCTGTCGGTCCTGGACCGCAAGTGGCGTGAGCACCTCTATGAGATGGACTACCTCCAGGAGGGCATCGGCCTGCGCGCGATGGCGCAGAAGGACCCGCTGGTGGAGTACCAGCGCGAGGGCTTCGACATGTTCCAGGCCATGATGGAGGGCATCAAGGAGGAGTCCGTCGGCTACCTGTTCAACCTGGAGGTCCAGGTGGAGCAGCAGGTCGAGGAGGTCCCGGTCGAGGACGCCGCCCCGTCCCTCGAGAAGCAGCCGCAGGACACGGTTCCGGCGCAGGCCGGGGCACGTCCCGAGATCCGCGCCAAGGGGCTGGACGCCCCGCAGCGCCGGAACCTGCACTTCTCCGCCCCGACCGTGGACGGTGAGGGCGGCACCATCGAGGGCGACTTCGAGAGCGACGACGAGCCCGTGCGCTCCGAGGCCGACGGTCTCACCCGTGCCGAGCGGCGCAAGCAGGCCAAGGCGGGTCGTCGCCGCAAGAAGTGATCGCACCGCCGGTGGCGCACCGGTGACGGGAAGGGCCGGGACCCCGCGGGCGGGGGGACCGGCCCTTCGGCTTGCCCGCCGGTGTTTCAGTCGTCGTCCGCGTGCGGGGCACGCGGTCCGTCCAGTTCCACCGCCGTGCAGCGCCAGCGGAGGTCGGGGCCCTGTTCCAGGCGGAAGGCCATGGCGCGCAGCCGGTCGCCCGCGCCGATCCGGGCGAAGGCCTCGACGGCGCCCGCTCGGGGGACGTAGTAGCCGATGTCACGGACCACGGGACGGGTGCCGCGGGTGCGCAGGGGGCCGGCTTCGGCGAGCCGGGCCAGGTCGTCGTAGGCGCGGCCGACGGTGTGCCGGAGCATCCAGTGGACGGGGCGCCGGCCGCTCAGCACGGCGAGGAGACGGTCGGCGAAGAGGTCGGTGGGGCGGGGGAGCGGGCGCGGTACCGCGGCGGTGCGGCCCCCGCCCGGAGCCGTACCGGCCGGCGTCCGCCTGGCCGGGTTGCGCGGAGGGGCGCCGGCCGGGCGGCGGGGGTCGCGGCGGCTCGGCGGGCGGGTGCCGGGGCGGTGCTGCGCCGCTGCTCTGGTCATGACCTTGTTCATGGGAATCCCCGTTCTGCGGGCCCGACTGGTACCGGGCGGTAACTTGCTGGTGGGGACCTTGTACGGGGCGCGGGACGGCAGCGGCAAGGAAGGTCCGGCCGGTGTCGGGCGGCAGGGAAGTTCACCTATCCGAGTGGTCGGCAGGGGTGTGAACCCGGTACCGACGGGCTGCGCCCGGGTGAACCGGGGGGTGTCGGGTGGACGTGTGGAGCGTCCTGGGCGGCAACTCGAAAGAGGACTCCCGCGCGTATCCTGTAGGCCGCTCCTGGAGCGGAGCCCGTCGACCAGAAAGAGCGGCCAGCATGCGCGTCTACGTCCCCCTGACCCTGACCGGGCTCGCCGAGGCGTACAAGACGGGTGAACTGGGAAGCGGCTCGCTCGTCGCGTACGCCGTCACGCCCGGGTTGCGTGAGTGGTACCTCTCCGACGACATCGAGGAACTGGAGTACGCGGCGCTGAGCCGGGCCGCGCTCGCCTCCCTCCGGCTGCTGGCGGCGGATCCGGACGCGGCGCGGCGACGCGTCGTGGTCGCCGTGGACGTGCCCGACGGCGCGGCCACGGCCGACCCGGACCGCGGGCTCGACCCGGCGGCACTCGGCGAGGTGCGGCTGGCCGGAACGGTGCGGCTGGCGAAGGCGGCCGCGGTGCACGTGGACGCGGAGGACGCGGAGCACGACGTGACCGCGGCGGCGGGGGCGCTCGAGGCGGCGGACGGCGGGGACGACGACGCGCAGTTCGTCGTGGACGGTGCCGAGGACCACGAGCTGCTGTGGTTCGCCACGCAGGAGATCCCGAACCTGGTGGGACTCGGGTGACCCTGCGCATCGGCGATCGTCACTGATTGTCAGTGGCGGCGGGTACGTTTTCAGGCATGGGGATGCACTCAAACGCGCACATCGTGTGGGACTGGAACGGAACGCTGTTCCACGACAACGAGGCGATCATCGGGGCGACGAACGCGGCGTTCGGCGAGCTGGGGCTGGCGCCGATCACACTGGAGCAGTACCGGGCGTTGTACTGCGTGCCGGTGCCGAAGTTCTACGAGCGGCTGCTGGGCAGGCTGCCGACCGACGCCGAGTGGGAGGTCATGGACGGGGTCTTCCATCGGTACTACGCCGAGCACCGGGTGCGGTGCGGGCTGACCGAGGGGGCGGTGGAACTGCTGGCGGGGTGGCGGTCCGCGGGACGCAGCCAGTCGCTGCTGAGCATGTACGGGCACGACGAGTTGGTGCCGCTGGTGCGGGGGTTCGGGATCGAGTCGCACTTCATGCGGGTCGACGGGCGGACCGGGCCGTCGGGCGGCAGCAAGGCCGAGCACATGGTGCGGCATCTCGAGGCGCTGGCCGGCAACGGGGTGGAGCCGACGCGTACGGTGGTGATCGGGGACGCGGCCGACGACGCGGTGGCGGCGCGGCACGTGGGGGCACTGGCCGTGCTGTACACCGGCGGGTCGCACAGCCGGGCCAGCCTGGAGTCGGTGGGGGTGCCGGTGGTGGACACGCTGGCGGAGGCCGTGGCGGAGGCGGAGCGCTGCGCGGCTTCGACGCATTGATCTGCGCCGGGATTGCGTCGAGCCCGTGACCGGGGCTGGGGCGGTGGGTCCCGCGGCCAGCCGGCAAGCCGGAGCGGATACGCCACCCGGCGCCTCGCCGCCCCTGTGCAGAACGTCAAACTTCCACCCCTGGTTTTGTACGTGAGTGGCTCATGACGAGCCCCCCTCGAGGAGCGATAGCCTTGTGGCGTGATCAGCGCGATAGTTCGCGGGGGCACTGGTGTCTCCGCCCCGCGCCCGGGGAGCACGGACCACATCCGTGACCGGGCGGCGGTCGCTGGTCTTCGCGGGCGGGACGGGGACACGAGGGTCCCCGAGGCGCCGCGCACCCCATGGGCCACGACATCGCAGAGAGCAGCGTCACACCCGTCGGGCACGCCGAGAATGGCCGATAACCCCCCGCTCATCTCCCCTTGCGGCATAGCGTCGGATCGGACCGGACACCCCGGGCCGTGGCGTCGAGCCGGAAGGAAAGAGACCGTACTTCCTTCTACGTCACGCAACGGCGCGCGACAGGAGCCAGAGGACAATGCAGACCAAGCTGGACGAAGCCAAGGCCGAGCTGCTCGAGAGGGCTGCTCGGGTAGCTGAGAACAGCCCGGTCGGGGGGCACCTACCGACCGGGACCACGGGCGAGGGCGTTCCGGGCACCCCGGGCAGCCCTGACCAGGAATCCATGCTCGCGTTCCTCCAGCGCTACTACCTGCACACCGCCCCCGAGGACCTCGCCGACCGCGACCCGGTCGACGTCTTCGGCGCCGCTGTCTCGCACTACCGGCTGGCCGAGAACCGACCTCAGGGCACGGCCAACGTGCGGGTCCACACCCCGACCGTCGAGGAGAACGGCTGGACCTGCAGCCACACCGTCGTCGAGGTCGTCACCGACGACATGCCCTTCCTCGTCGACTCGGTCACCAACGAGCTGACCCGGCAGGGGCGTGGCATCCACGTCGTCATCCACCCGCAGTTCGTCGTCCGGCGCGACCTCACCGGCAAGCTCATCGAGGTGCTGCCGACCCCGCCCGCCGACGGCGATCTCCCGCACGACGCGCACGTCGAGTCCTGGATCCACGTCGAGACCGACCG
Organism: Streptomyces sp. NPDC001348; assembly: GCF_053597535.1. NCBI lineage: Bacteria > Bacillati > Actinomycetota > Actinomycetes > Kitasatosporales > Streptomycetaceae > Streptomyces > Streptomyces sp. NPDC001348. The sequence continues at coordinate 22,810 of NZ_JBSFIK010000007.1, forward strand.
TGAGACCGACCGCGCCGACCTGAAGCAGATCACCTCGGACCTGCTGCGCGTGCTGTCCGACGTCCGGGAGGCCGTCGAGGACTGGGAGAAGATGCGCGACGCGGCGCTGCGCATGGCCGATGAACTCCCGGCGGAATCCGTTCCCGGCGATCTCGCCGCGCCCGAGGTGGAGGAGGCCCGCGAGCTGCTGCGCTGGCTGGCCGCCGACCACTTCACCTTCCTCGGCTACCGCGAGTACCAGCTGCGCGGAGACGACTCCCTGGCCGCCGTCCCCGGCACCGGTCTCGGCATACTGCGCTCGGACCCGCACCACTCCGATGACGAGCAGCACCCCGTCAGCCCGTCCTTCGAGCGGCTCCCGGCCGACGCCCGGGCCAAGGCCCGTGAGCACAAGCTGCTGGTGCTCACCAAGGCCAACAGCAGGGCCACCGTGCACCGGCCGTCGTACCTGGACTACATCGGCGTCAAGAAGTTCGACGAGAACGGCGAAGTCGTCGGCGAGCGCCGCTTCCTCGGCCTGTTCTCCTCCGCCGCCTACACCGAGTCCGTCCGCCGGGTCCCGGTGATCCGGCGCAAGGTCGACGAGGTGCTGGAGCGCGCCGGCTTCTCGCCGCACAGCCACGACGGCCGTGACCTGCTCCAGATCCTGGAGACCTACCCGCGCGACGAGCTCTTCCAGACCCCGGTCGCCGAGCTGCAGTCCATCGTCACATCGGTGCTGTACCTGCAGGAGCGGCGACGCCTCCGGCTCTACCTACGGCAGGACGAGTACGGGCGCTACTACTCCGCGCTGGTCTACCTGCCCCGCGACCGCTACACCACCGGTGTCCGGCTGCGGATCATCGACATCCTGAAGGAGGAGCTGGGCGGCACCAGCGTCGACTTCACGGCCTGGAACACCGAGTCGATCCTCTCCCGGCTGCACTTCGTCGTCCGTGTTCCGCAGGGCACCGACCTGCCCCAGCTCAGTGACAGCGACAAGGAGCGCATCGAGGCCCGCCTCGTGGAGGCCGCCCGGTCGTGGACCGACGCGTTCGCCGAGGCACTGACCGCCGAATGCGGCGAGGAGCACGCGGCCGAGGTGCTGCGCCGCTACAGCAACGCCTTCCCCGAGGGGTACAAGGCCGACCACAGCCCGCGCGCCGCCGTCGCCGACCTCGTCCACCTGGAGCGGCTGAGCGAGGACAGGACGTTCTCCCTGAGCCTGTACGAGCCGGTGGGCGCCGGGCCCGAGGAGCGCCGCTTCAAGATCTACCAGAAGGGCGGCACGGTCTCCCTGTCCGCGGTGCTGCCGGTGCTGAGCCGGCTCGGTGTCGAGGTCACCGACGAGCGGCCGTACGAGCTGCGCTGCACCGACCGGACGACCGCGTGGATCTACGACTTCGGTCTGCGCATGCCCAAGGCGGCCGGCGGTGGCGCGGAGCAGCTCGGCGACGACGCACGCGAGCGCTTCCAGGACGCATTCGCCGCCACCTGGACCGGCCACGCGGAGAACGACGGCTTCAACGCCCTGGTGCTGAGCGCCGGTCTGACCTGGCGGCAGGCGATGGTGCTGCGGGCGTACGCCAAGTACCTGCGGCAGGCCGGCTCCACCTTCAGCCAGGACTACATGGAGGACACCCTCCGCAACAACGTCCACACCACCCGGCTGCTCGTCTCCCTGTTCGAGGCGCGGATGTCGCCGGAGCGGCAGCGCGCCGGCCTGGAGATCGTCGAGGCCCTGCTCGAGGAGCTCGACGCGGCCCTGGACCAGGTGGCGAGTCTCGACGAGGACCGCATCCTTCGCTCCTTCCTCACCGTCATCAAGGCGACGCTGCGCACCAACTTCTTCCAGGAGACGCTCGGCGGCAAGCCGCACGAATACGTCTCCATGAAGTTCGACCCGCAGGCCATCCCCGACCTGCCGGCGCCGCGCCCGGCGTACGAGATCTGGGTGTACTCGCCGCGCGTCGAGGGCGTGCACCTGCGCTTCGGCAAGGTCGCCCGGGGCGGCCTGCGCTGGTCGGACCGCCGCGAGGACTTCCGTACCGAGATCCTCGGCCTGGTCAAGGCGCAGATGGTGAAGAACACCGTCATCGTGCCGGTCGGTGCCAAGGGCGGCTTCGTCGCCAAGCAGCTGCCCGACCCGAGCGTGGACCGGGACGCCTGGCTGGCGGAGGGCATCGCCAGCTACAAGACGTTCATCTCGGCGCTGCTGGACATCACCGACAACATGGTGGCCGGCGAGGTCGTGCCCCCGCAGGACGTCGTGCGGCACGACGGGGACGACACCTACCTGGTGGTCGCCGCCGACAAGGGCACCGCGACGTTCTCCGACATCGCCAACGAGGTCGCCGAGGCGTACAACTTCTGGCTTGGTGACGCGTTCGCCTCCGGCGGCAGCGCGGGCTACGACCACAAGGGCATGGGCATCACCGCCCGCGGTGCCTGGGAGTCCGTCAAGCGGCACTTCCGGGAGCTGGGCGTGGACACCCAGAGCCAGGACTTCACGGTCGTCGGCATCGGCGACATGTCCGGTGACGTGTTCGGCAACGGCATGCTGCTGAGCGAGCACATCCGGCTGGTCGCCGCCTTCGACCACCGGCACATCTTCATCGACCCGAACCCCGACGCGGCCGTCTCCTACGCCGAGCGGCGCCGTCTGTTCGAGCTGCCCCGCTCCAGCTGGGAGGACTACGACACCGGCCTGCTGTCGGCGGGCGGCGGCGTGTTCCCGCGCAGCGCCAAGGCCATCCCGGTCAACGCGCACATCCGCGAGGCCCTCGGCATCGAGGGCAAGGTCACCAAGCTGACCCCGGCCGACCTGATGAAGGCGATCCTCAAGGCCCCGGTGGACCTGCTGTGGAACGGCGGCATCGGCACGTACGTCAAGGCGTCCACGGAGTCCAACACGGACGTCGGCGACAAGGCCAACGACGCCATCCGCGTCGACGGCGCCGACCTGCGCGTCAAGGTGGTCGGTGAGGGCGGCAACCTGGGCCTGACCCAGCTGGGCCGCATCGAGTTCGCGATGCACGGCGGCAAGATCAACACGGACGCGATCGACAACAGCGCCGGTGTGGACACCTCCGACCACGAGGTGAACATCAAGATCCTGCTCAACGGCCTGGTGACCGACGGCGACATGACCGTCAAGCAGCGCAACAAGCTGCTCGCCGAGATGACCGACGAGGTCGGCCGTCTCGTCCTGCGCAACAACTACGCGCAGAACACGGCGATCGCCAACGCGCTGGCCCAGTCCAAGGACATGCTCCACGCCCAGCAGCGCTTCATCCGCCACCTGGTGCGCGAGGGCCACCTCGACCGGGCGCTGGAGTTCCTGCCCACCGACCGCCAGATCCGCGAGCGGCTCGCCCAGGGCCAGGGACTGACCAGCCCGGAGACGGCCGTCCTGCTGGCCTACACGAAGATCACGGTCGCCGAGGAGCTGCTGCACACCTCGCTGCCGGACGATCCGTACCTGCGCGTCCTGCTGCACGCCTACTTCCCGACCGAGCTGCGCGAGCAGCTCGCCGACCGGATCGACAGCCACCCGCTGCGCCGCGAGATCACCACGACGGTCCTGGTCAACGACACGGTCAACACGGGCGGTACCACCTACCTGCACCGCCTGCGCGAGGAGACCGGCGCCTCCCTGGAGGAGATCGTCCGGGCGCAGACCGCGGCCCGTACGATCTTCTGCTCGGCGCCGGTGTGGGACGCGGTCGAGGCGCTCGACAACAAGGTCGACGCCGACGTCCAGACCCGCATCCGGCTGCACTCGCGCCGCCTGGTCGAGCGTGGCACGCGCTGGCTGCTGAACAACCGGCCGCAGCCGCTGCAGCTCGCCGAGACCGTCGAGTTCTTCGCCGAGCGGGTGGAGCAGGTCTGGCAGCAGCTGCCGAAGCTGCTGCGCGGCGCGGACCTGGAGTGGTACCAGCACGTGTACGACGAGCTGGCCGGCGCCGGGGTCCCGGACGAGCTGGCCACGCGGGTCGCCGGATTCTCCTCGGCCTTCCCGACGCTCGACATCGTCTCGGTGGCCGACCGTATGGGCAAGGAGCCGCTGGACGTCGCCGAGGTCTACTACGACCTCGCGGACCGGCTGCACATCACCCAGCTCATGGACCGCATCATCGAGCTGCCCCGCCACGACCGCTGGCAGTCGATGGCCCGCGCGTCCATCCGCGAGGACCTGTACGCGGCCCACGCGGCCCTCACCGCGGACGTGCTGGCCGTCGGCAACGGCACCTCGACCCCCGAACAGCGCTTCAAGGCCTGGGAGGCGAAGAACGCGGCGATCCTGGGCCGGGCGCGCACCACCCTCGAGGAGATCCGCAGCTCGGAGACCTTCGATCTCGCCAACCTGTCGGTGGCGATGCGGACGATGCGAACGCTCCTGCGCACGCATTCCTAGGCCGTACGGCGACGACGGGGCGCCCCGAGCCGCACGGCTCGGGGCGCCCCGTCTTGTCTTGGATAGAGTCCGGAATGTGAGTTTTCGTCGGACGGGCGCCGCACTGCCCGGCAGGGCCCTTCCGCAGGCCGCCGCCGTGCTCGTCCTGCTCCTGATGGTCCTGGTGATCGTCCGCCTTCCCTGGGTGGGCGACCTCGGGATGCACGCGGCGACGATCCAGCGCCTGCGGCACAGTCTGCTGCACCCCGGCAATCCGCTGGTCGACGCGGACACGCCGAGCCCCTACTACTCACCGTGGATGCTGCTGCTCGGCTGCCTCGCCCGCGTCACCGGGCTCTCGGTGTTCGTGGTGCTGCGCGTCGCCGCGGTCGTCGGGCTCGGGCTGCTGGTCAGCGGTGTGTGGCGGTACGTCCGGACGCTCGGTGCCGACCGGGCCGCGCCGGCGGTGGCGCTGCTGTGCCTGCTCCTGCTCTGGGGGCCGCGTCTGTTCGAGTGGAGCGGGTTCCTCGGACTGAACTCGCTGGCGCTGACGGTGTCGTACCCGAGCGTCTTCGCGCTCGGTCTCGCCTTCCACTTCTGGGCCTGGCTCACGAGGGCGCTGCGCGGCGGTGCCGGGACCGGTTGGGGGACGTGGCTGGGGCTCGGGGCGCTGTGGGCGTTGATCCTGCTCTGCCACCAGTTCACCGGTGTCGTCGCCTCACTGGGTGCGCTGGCCACGGTGATCGCGGCACGGCCCGGGCGGGCGGTGACGGCGCGGCCGGCGGCGGCGCTGCTGCTGGGCCTGGTGGTGCTCTGGTTGTGGCCCTACTACGACTTCTTCTCGCTGTTCTCCGCCGGAGCCGGTCTGGAGGCGATCCACCGGCCGCTGTACGGGCACCTGCTCGGGCGGTTCGGGCTGGCGCTGGTCGGGGTGGTGGCGCTCGGGCTGCGGTTCAGGCGGGACCGGTGGGATCCGCTGGTGATCTTCTTCGCGCTGGGGGTGCTCGTGTTCGCCGCGGGCGGGCTGAGCGGCCACTACTCCTGGGGGCGGGTGCTGCCGGCCGCGTTGATCCCGGCGCAGCTGGCGGCCGCGCTCGAGGCGACGGGCGGGCGGCGGCGGGCGGTGTGGGCGTGTGTGGTGGGCGCCGCGCTGGCCGTGGGCGCATGGACGCAGATGGGGACGGTCGGGTATGTCGTGCGGCCAAGTGCCCTGCCCGGGGCGGTGGCGGCACGGTACCGGGCGCCGTGGGCGGGCTACCGGTGGATCACCCCGTGGGTCGGGTACGGGGACGTGGTGATGGCCCGGACGAGGCCGGCCCGGCAGATCCCGGCGTACGGGGCGTACACCGTGGCGCCGGGGTACCCCGATGTGTTCCTCGCCGACGCGGGACGCAGGGAGACGGCCGTGCGGCGGTACTTCGCGGCGGGGACGGCGGGGGAGGTGCGGCGCGGAATCCTGCGGGAGTACGGGGTGCGGTGGGTGGTGGACCGGGGGAGCGCGGGGCCCGGTCCCGGGCTGCGGGTGGTGGCCCGGGGGCCGGACGGGCAGGTGCTGTACCGGGTGGCCGGCTCGTGAGCCACCGCAGGGCCTGAGTCACCGCAGGGCGCTCGCCACCAGCCGCGCGGCCCTCCGTATCCGCGGTCGCGCCATCCGCCGTACGACCGGCCGCACGACTCGCGCGGTCACGCCCGTCGGCTCCCAGCGCACCTGGAGCCGGCCCGGGTTGTGGGGTTCCGGTTCCACGGTCAGCCGGTGGTGGCCGACCTGGTGGGAGAGGGACGGGAAGGCGATGGGGGCGAGGAGCATGCCCGTGTGGGCGAGGTCCTGCTGGGTGATGCGCAGGACCGGATGCCGTATGCCCTCGAAGCCGTGGAGGGGGAGCGATGCCGTGGTCAGGTCCAGATGGATCCGGCCCTCGTAGACGCCGGGGCGGACGGGGGTCAGACGGAAGGGGACCGTGACGCGGCGGCGGCCCGGGGTGAGGATGAGTGCGGCGCGCTGCGGGCCGACGGGGAGCCGCAGTCCCGGGTCGTAGGTGCGGATGCCCAGGTCGAGCGAGGCGCCGGGGCCGGGGGTGAGCTCCGTGATCTCGTGGCGGAACAGGGCGCTGTGGAAGGGGCGCGCGTCCAGTTCGAGGTCGGTCACGTCCAGTTCGCGGCGGGCCCGGACGGTCCCGGGGACGCGGTCGCCCCAGTACGTGGCGTCGCCCTCGGGCGAGGGGGTCACCTGTCTCGGCGCGACCGCGTGACCCAGGCCGCGTGCGGCCTCCCGGGCCTCGGGCAGGCGGCGGTCCCGGACGAGCTGCAGCACGACCCGTTCCGGGCGGGGCAGTCGGGCGTACGCGTCGGGCGAGAGCGTGTCGAGGTACGGGGTGACGATGTCGGCGAAGGACGCCAGCCACGCGTCGTCGCGGTAGGGCAGGTCCCCGGCGTACATGCGGAAGTCGTGCTTGAGGAACTTGTGGTCCTTGTCCTCCCGCAGCGACTCGTGCCCGCTCTCGGTCAGGAACCCGTCGATCAGGCGCTGGACGTGGATCCGGTCGCGGACGTTGCCGAGTCGGTGGCGCTGGTTGGAGATCGAGGCCGAGTCGGCGGTGGCGTGCGGCTCTATGTACCAGTGGTAGACCGGCTCGGGGATGATCGTGAACGACTTCGCCAGGCAGTACGCCTGCGCGGTGAACAGCTGGTCCTCGTAGTGGATGCCCTCGGGGAACCGCAGGTCGTGGCGGTCGAGGAAGGAGCGGGCGTACATCTTGCTGGTCGCCAGGTGTTCGAACAGCAGCCGGGGTTCGGACTCTATGCCGTTCACCGTGCGGCGCTCGGCCACCAGGTGCGGCATCCAGGTCGAGCGGTGGCCGTTGTCCACCCGTATCCGCCGTACCGCGCCCATCGCGAAGTCGATCTCCCGCTCCCGGTGGGCGGCCAGCAGGAGCTCGACGGCGTTCTCGGGCAGCTCGTCGTCGCTGTCCAGGAACATCAGGTACGGCGCCCGGGCGATCTCCAGGGCCCGGTTGCGCGGGGCGCTGCAGCCGCCGCTGTTCTCCGGCAGCCTATGGCAGCGGATGCGGGGGTCGCCGGACGCCAGCCTCCGTGCCACGGCCGGGGTGTCGTCCGTCGAGTGGTCGTCGCTGATGATGATCTCGAGGTCGGGGTGGGTCTGCCGCCGCAGCGAGGCGACCGCCCGGGGCAGGCGTGCCGCGTCGTTGTGGACGATCACGGTGACGGTGACGTCGGGGGTCATGCGTCGGCCTCCTCCGGGCGGGGCGCCGGTGTGCGTTGCTCGAGGGGGATCACCGGGGGCAGCGACTCCTCGCTCTCGCCGAGGAAGACCCGCCGTACGACCCGCTCGGCGGCGCGCCCGTCGTCGTACTCGCAGAACCGCCGCCGGAAGGCGGCCCGTGCCTTCGCCGCGGCCTCGTCCCGCCAGGCGCCCGTGGTGAGGATCTCCGCCAGTTCCTCCTGGGTGCGGGCCACCTGGCCGGGCGGTTCGGCCATCAGGTCGAAGTAGACGCCGCGGGTCGTCGCGTACGTCTCCCAGTCGTCGGCGTAGACCACGATCGGCCGGTCCAGGTTGGCGTAGTCGAACATGATGGACGAGTAGTCGGTGACCAGGGCGTCCGCCGCCAGGCACAGGTCCTCGACCGGGTCGTACGCCGAGACGTCGACGACCCTTCCCGCGCGGCGCAGACCGGCCAGGGGGGAGGCCGCGCCGCCGTAGAAGTAGTGGGCGCGCACCAGCAGCACGGTGTCCTCGCCGAGGCGGTCGGCCAGGGCGGCCAGGTCGAGCCGGGGAGTCCAGCCGGCCTCGTAGTCCCGGTGGGTGGGGGCGTACAGGACGGCCCGCCGTCCGGGGGCGATGCCGAGGCGTTCGCGGACGGCGCGCACTCCCCGGGCGTCGCAGCTGTAGTAGACGTCGTTGCGCGGATAGCCGTAATCCAGCGACGTGTAGCGGGAGGGGTAGGCGCGCTCCCACATGCGGGTGGAGTGGTTGTTGGCGGAGACGCTGTAGTCCCACCTGTCGACGCGGGCCAGCAGGGCGGCGAAGTCCATGCCCTTGGCGGCGGCCGGGTGCCGCATCTGGTCCACGCCCATGCGCTTGAGCGGGGTGCCGTGGTGCGTCTGGAGATGGATCGCGTCGGGGCGCTTGACCACCGCGTTGGGGAAGTTGACGTTGTTGGTGAGGTACTTGGCGGTGGCCAGCACCTCCCAGTAGCGGCGGGTGCCGGGGACGACGTGGTCGGTGCCGGGTGGCAGGAGCGGCACGTTCTCCTTGGCCACCACCCACACCGGGTGTATGTGCGGGGCGAGTTCGCCGAGTTTGGCGGCGATCGCGGCCGGGTTGCAGGCGACCCCCCGCTCCCAGTAGGCGGCGAAGACCGCCAGGCCGAGGTCGACGGGGCGGCCGAGCGCCCTGCGGTACTGCTGCTCGCGCAGCTTGGTGCCGAGCTGCCGTTTGCGGGTTCCCAGCGTCGCCTTCGCCGCGCGGCGGGTGCGGTTGGCGGCCTGGAAAGCGCGGTAGCGGTGGTAGGCGCCCTCCTCGAGCAGGGCACGGCGCACGCCCTCCGGACCGGCCGGGCGGCGGTGGTCCGGAGCGCGCCAGCGGACCGCCGCCAGGGACGCCCGGCGGAAGAACTCCCGGGCCACCGGCTCGGGCAGGCTCTCCCGGGCGAACGTGCGCAGCAGGTCGCCGACCATGAGGTCGTAGAGGACCGCGCGGGTGGCGGGGCGGTCCTTGGCCAGGGCGAGCAGCGTCTCGTAGCGGTCGACGAGGCCGTAGCGGTCCTCCGGGGCGACGGGCGGGAGGCTCTCGGGGCGCAGCAGGCGGTCCTCGTACGCCACCTGGTTCAGGCAGGCGATCCGGCCGGCGTGCAGCAGCGCCGTGTACGCCGCGCGGGGTTCGTCGTCGGTGGCGAGCCGCTCCTGGTTGGTGTGCCAGAAACCGGCGCGCAGCGCCCGGTTGCCGAGGAGTGGGGGCAGACGCAGCAGGTGGGGGGCCTCGTCCAGGGTGAGCGCGGCGCGGCCCGCCCGGGCCAGCAGGCGGCCGCCGCCGGAGGGTCTGCCGGAGGTCTCCCAGGTGCTGGTGACGTGGTCGAGGAGGAGGACGTCGACCTCGTCGGGGAGTTCGGCGGCGCGCTCGGCGACCATGCGGGGGGCGCCGGCGGGCAGGCCGTCCTTGGCGTGGACGAAGTGCAGCCAGCGTCCGGACGCACGTGCGGCGCCCGCCGTCCGGGCCGCCGCGTCCCCCGTTCCGGCCGGCAGGGGCAGCACCACCGTCTCCGGGGAGTGCGCCTCGGCGGTCTCCCGGGCCCAGTCGCCGACCGCGGCCACGATCACCTCGGCGTCCGGGAGCGGGTGGGCGTCGAGGGAGTCGAGGAGCCCGGTCAGGTGTCCCTGGGTGTTCGGCCCGTAGACGATGACGCTGAGCTCGGGCATCGCGGGGACTCCTTCGCCTCGTCGCCACGGGGGTCGCACCTTTCAGCCCATAGTGCCACCGGTGGGATGAAAGGGGCGGGCCTGACTGCGCCGACCGGGGAGCTCAGGAAGGCAGGGAGACCTCCGGCTGCAGCTCCTTCGTCGGCGTGACCTTCGGCGTGGCCGCCGGTGCGGACTTCGGCCCCTTGTCGCCGGTGAAGGCCTCGTACTCCGCCATGACCTCCTCCGTCGGCCCGTCCATACGCAGTTCGCCGCGCTCCAGCCACAGCACCCGTTCGCAGGTGTCGCGGATCGACTTGTTGTTGTGGCTGACCAGGAACACGGTGCCCGCGTGCCGGCGCAGCTCGCGGATGCGTTCCTCGGAGCGCTTCTGGAAGGAGCGGTCGCCGGTGGCCAGTGCCTCGTCGATCAGCAGGACGTCGTGGTCCTTGGCGGCGGCGATGGAGAAGCGCAGACGGGCGGCCATGCCGGAGGAGTAGGTGCGCATCGGAAGGGTGATGAAGTCGCCCTTCTCGTTGATGCCGGAGAACTCGACGATGTCCTCGTAGCGCTCCTTGATCTGCTCGCGGGACATGCCCATGGCGAGGCCGCCGAGGTAGACGTTGCGCTCGCCGGTCAGGTCGCTCATCAGGGCCGCGTTGACGCCGAGCAGGGACGGCTGGCCGTGGGTGTAGATCTGGCCGTTCTCCACCGGGAGCAGGCCGGCCACCGCCTTCAGCAGCGTCGACTTGCCGGAGCCGTTGGTGCCGATGAGCCCGATCGCCTCGCCCTTGTAGGCGACGAACGAGACCTTCTTGACCGCGTGCACCCTGCGCACGCCCGCCGCCTTCTCCGCCTGCTCGCGGCGCAGCATGCGGTTGAGGGCGGCGGTGGCGGAGCCGCGTCCGGCGCCGGTGCCGTTGACCCGGTAGACGATGTCGACGCCGTCGACGACGACGGTGGGGATGCGGGTGTCGTTCATGGTGTCAGCCACGGCCGTACGTCTCCTCAGCCTTCCAGAAGTAGATGAAGCCGCCGACCCCGGCGAGCAGGGCCCAGCCCGTGGCCGCCGCCCACACGTGCGGGGGCAGCTGGCTCGCGTGGAAGCTGTCGATCAGCGCGAAGCGCATGAGGTCGATGTACACGGCGGCCGGGTTGGTCTCCAGGGCGATCGTCAGCCAGTGGGGCAGATGGTCGCCCTTGGTCAGCTTGTCGATGCTCCACATCACGCCGGAGACGTACATCCAGGTGCGCAGGATGAACGGCATCAGCTGGGCGATGTCGGGGGTCTTCGCGCCCATCCGGGCCATGATCATCGAAACGCCGGCGTTGAAGGTGAACTGGAGCACCAGCACCGGGATCGCCAGCACCCACGAGGCGGAGACGGGGACGCCGAAGCAGAGCAGGATGACGACCAGCGCGGCCATCGAGAACAGCAGCTGCTGGAGCTGCTGGAGCGCGAACGAGATGGGCAGCGCGGCCCGCGGGAAGTGCAGCGCCCGGACCAGGCCGAGGTTGCCGGAGATCGCCCGGGTGCCCGCCATGATGGAGCTCTGGGTGAACGTCCAGATGAACACCCCGGTGACCAGGAACGGGATGTAGTCCGGCACGTGCCGCTTGGTGCCCAGCAGGACGCCGAAGATGAAGTAGTAGACCGCCGCGTTGAGCAGCGGGGTCATGACCTGCCAGACCTGGCCGAGCTTCGCCTGGCTGTACTGGGCGGTGAGCTTGGCGGTGGCGAAGGCACTGATGAAGTGCCGCCGCGCCCAGAGCTGGCGGACGTACTCGGGCAGGGAGGGGCGGGCGCCGCTGACCGTGAGGCCGTGCCGTGCGGCCAGGGCCGAGAGGTCGTCCTCGGCCGGGACCTCGGTCGGGGGCGGTGTGTGGAGAACCTGGCTCACATCCGCTGCTTTCACTCGGGGGGAGAGGGGGGTGCGTGCGGGCTGCCGCCGGGTCCGCTTCGCCCGGCGTTTCCTTACGCTTCTCTTCACGTTTTCTTACGTCGGAACGGGACCGTATCGTCGCAACGTGAGAGTAGGGCCAATCGACGTCGCAACGCAACCGTTTCGTCGTAACGCCCTATGCTGGACCACATGACGACGAACGCCGACGAGCCCCAGACGCGTCCGCGCCGAAGGACCCCTGCCGGGGCGGCCGTACTCCGGGAGGACGTGACCGAGGCGATCCGGGCGGCTGTCTTCGAGGAACTCGCGGCCAGCGGCTACGCACGCATGTCCATCGAGGGCATCGCGCGCCGCGCCGGAGTCGGCAAGACCGCCGTCTATCGGCGCTGGCGCTCCAAGCTGCACCTCGTCCTCGACGTCGTCTCGGCGCTCGCCGTGATGGGCCTGCCCGTGCCGGACACCGGCTCCCTCGAGGGCGATCTGCGACTGCTGTACGAGCTGACCGCCCGCGCACTGCGCCACCCCGTCGCCTCGCAGATCATCCCCGACCTCCAGGCCGAGGCGGCCCGCAACCCCGAGATCGCCGAGGCCATGCAGAAAGCCCTGCGGGACGGACAGGAGGGCGTCGCCAGCAAGATCATCGCGGCGGCCGCAGAGCGCGGCGAACTCCGCGTGGCCGCCGACGACGAACTGGCCCTCGACCTGATCTCCGGCCCCCTGTACTGGCGCTCGGTGGTGATCCGCAGCCCGAAGCTGCCCAAGGGCTACCTCTCCGCCCTGGCAAGGACGACCACCGCGGCCCTCAAGGCACTCTGAGCCGTTCCGGAACGGCGCCGCCGCCCTGCCCGGTCCCGCTCCTCACCCGCCCGCCTCCGCATCGGCGGCCTCGAGCAGTCCGCCGGCCAGCCCGGCCAGCTCCGCCGCATGCAGCACCCGCCCGAATCCGGGCAGCGGCACGTGCAGCGCCTCGGTCCAGCGAGCCGGCACCGCCCCGATGCCGTACACGGCCCCGGCGAGACCCCCGGTGACCGCCGCCACGGTGTCCGTGTCGCCGCCCAGGTCGACGGCCGCGCGTACCGCGTCCTCGTACGAGGAGGTGGTACGCAGCGCCCAGACGGCGGACCCCAGGCAGGGCCAGACCGCCCCGTTGAACTCGGTGGCGAGGTCCGGGTGCCAGTGGGGCGCGAGGACGACCGCGTACCGCTCGCGGTGGTCGGGGTGGACGGCCCGCAGCGTCTCCGGGAGAGCGGCCAGGGGGTCGCACCCGTCCAGGGCGACCCGTACCAGCTCGTGGAAGACGGCCGTGCCCTCCCATGCCGCGCGATCCCCGTGGGTGAGCGCGGACAGACGGCGGGCGGCGTCCATCGTCGCCTGCCGCCCCAGGGCGGCGAAGCGCACGGCGGAGGGCGCCGCCCGCATCAACGCCCCGTTCCCGGCGGCCCGCTGACTGCTCTGGAAGTGCAGCGCCGCCGCGAGATCCCACGGATCGCCGCTGCCGAGCACCGCCTCCGTCTGCAGGCCGATGTCCTTGGGGCCGGCGGCGGCCCACCGCCGGAACCGCCGGAACACGTCCGGCAGATCCAGTCCGCCGCGCTCCAGCAGTGACTCGGCGGTCAGCACGGCCATCTGCGTGTCGTCGGTCGCCTCGCCGGGATCCCAGCCGCCGCCCCCGCACATCTCACCGCCCTGCCCGGCCCGCGGGAAGCGCGCGGAGAAGGCTCCCTCGGACCCGAACTCGAAGGGCGCGCCCAGGGCGTCACCGACGGCGGAGCCGACGACGGAGCCGATGGCGCGCTCGACGCGGTGTGGATCGGTCACCCGGGCAGCCTAAGGGCGCCCGGTCGCCCCGGGCTCAGGAACGTGCCGACTGCGGATGCAGGCGTACCCAGCCCTCCCAGGCCGAGGTGATCATGTCCTCGACGTCGTGCTTGGCCTGCCAGCCGAGTTCCGCGGCGATGCGGTCGGCGGAGGCGACCACGCGGGCGGGGTCGCCGGGGCGGCGCGGGGCGATAGTCGGGGGGTGGTCGTAGCCGGTGACGGCGTTGATGCGGTCGATCATCTCGCGCACCGAGACGCCCTCCCCGCGGCCGATGTTGAAGGTCAGGTGGGCGCCGGGGGAGGACTGCAGGGCGCGGGCGGTGGCCACGTGCGCCTCGGCCAGGTCCACCACGTGGATGTAGTCGCGGACGCAGGTGCCGTCCGGGGTGGGGTAGTCGTCGCCGAAGATCCGCGGCGAGGTGTTCGCCGTGAGCTTCTCGAAGACCATGGGGACGAGATTGAAGGCGCCCGTGTCCGCCAGTTCGGGGGCGGCCGCGCCCGCCACGTTGAAGTAGCGCAGCGACGCCGTGGACAGCCCCGTGGCCCGGCCGGTCGCCCGCACCAGCCACTCGCCGGCCAGCTTGGTCTCGCCGTACGGGGACACGGGCGCGCACGGCGTCTCCTCCGTCACCAGGTCCCCGGGGCCCGAGGTGTCCGGCGTGCCGTAGACGGCCGCGGAGGAGGAGAAGACGAAGGACAGGACACCCGCCGCCGTCACCGCCTCCAGCAGGACACGCAGGCCCTCGACGTTCTCCCGGTAGTAGTGCAGCGGGCGGTCCACCGACTCGCCCACCTGCTTCTTGGCCGCGAGGTGGACGACCCCGGTGACGGAGTGCTCGGCGAGCGTGCGCGCCAGCAGGCCGGCGTCCAGCGTGGAACCCACCACCAGCGGCACCCCCCGCGGGACGCGGTCGGCGATGCCGGTGGACAGGTCGTCGTACACCACGGCCCGTTCTCCCGCCTCGGCCATCGCGCGCACGACGTGCGCCCCGATGTAGCCGGCGCCGCCGGTGATCAACCAGGTCATGTGAGGTCGTCTCCTCGTTCCGTGGCCGCGGTGGTGCGTCGGTCGGCTGCCGGCGCCGGCTCTCAGTGAAGCAGGCGGCGCAGCCTTCCACGGACAAGCTTGCCGACTCCTCGTGCCCCCGTGGCCACGCGCAGTGCCAGCGCGCCGGAGCGTGTGGCGTACGGCCGTACCAGCAGCACGCCGTGCCGGACGCTCGGCAGGGCGCGTGGGCGCAGTAGGCCGGCGCCCGCGACGGCGTGCGCCGTCACCTCGCGATGCGCGCCGTCGGCGAAGCGCACGCGCAGTCTCAGGTCCCACGTGCCCGAGCCGAGCGCACCCGGATCGACGGGCGTCTCCGCGGTCCAGGACGTGCCGTCACCGTCCGGCGTGAGCGCCGACGTACGGCGCCGGTCCGGGCGCCCGTCCTCGCGTCGCCGCCACTCCACGTCCACCGCCTCCGGCCCGGCGCCCGCCACCCGGCCGTACAGGTCGTGCAGGCGCAACCGCAGACGCGTCACCCGCGCGCCTGGACGCAGTTCGGCCTCGACGGCGAGCGGCAGCGAGGGAAGCGGGCGGGTGCGGAAGGGGGCGAGGGTGACCTGCGGGAGGTCGTCGGCCCAGACCGGGATGCCGTCCGGGGTGCGGGCGTAGGGCGGCAGCAGACGGGCCGGGCGGGCGGCGAGCTCCCTGAGGCGGGGCAGGTCACGGGGTTCGGGGGACTCCAGGACGACCCGTGCGATCAGCCGGCCGGGTGCCGCCGGGTCGAGCTCCCAGTCGGCGGCGTCGTAGGCACCGAGGTACTCGCGCGTGTGGGCCCACCACGCGCACCGGTACCGCGCGTCCCGGTCCGGCAGCTCGCGCGCGTACATGCGCAGCTCGTGGTCGAGGAACTTGGCCCGGGCCGCCCGGGCCAGCTCCTTCTGCCCCGCGCCCAGCAGGATGTCGTACGCCAGGGCGCACGCCCGGGTCCGCGCCCGCCAGTTGTCGATGCCGGCCCGGTCGAGGGAGAGCGACAGCCGGCCGGCCGAGCGGCGTACGTGCCAGACGTACACCGGATCCGGCACCAGGGCGATGCGCGGCCCGGCGGCCAGCACGCGCGCGGTGAAGACGAAGTCCTCGTAGAGGAAACGGCCCTCGGGGAAACGGATGCCGTGCTCCCGCAGGAAACCGGTGCGGTAGAGCTTGTTGACGCACAGGGTGTCGTGGACCAGGCGGGGGAGCCGGGAGGGGTGCGCGAGGACGGCGTGCGCCCGGTACAGCGGCGCCTGCCACGGCTGTTCGAGCCCCGAGGGCAGCTCCCGGCGCACGCACAGTCCGGACGCGACCTCCGCGTCGGCCCCCGTCGCCGCCGCGAGCAGCGCGTCCACCGCGCCGGGCGGCAGCACGTCGTCGCTGTCGAGGAACATCACGTACGGTGCCGTGACCGCGTCCAGCCCCGTGTTGCGCGGGCTGCCGCACCCGCCGCTGTTGACCGCGCGGCGCAGCACCCTCAGCCGCGGCTCCCCGGCGGCCAGCCGGGCCAGCGCCGCCGGGCTGCCGTCCGTCGAGCAGTCGTCGACGGCGAGGACCTCGTGCACGGCCGGCCCCTGAGCCAGCGCGGAACGCACCGCGTCCCTCACATGGGCGGCGTCGTTGTACCCGATGACGACCACACCGACGTGCGGAGACTGAGGGGCATTCTGGTGCATACCGGTCATATAGCGGAATCGTACGAATGATGGGCGGCCATTCGCCAATGGACGGCCGTGCGCCGATGGGCGGCCGTGCGCTAATGGGGGACCGGTGCCCGGCGCGGAAGGCGGGCGGACGCGGGGCGGGGGCCGGTCACGGGAGCGGCGTTCGCGACCGGGAGCCGCGTGGAGCGCCACAGCCGGACGAGGGACAGCACGGCGGCCGTCGCGAGGAGTCCGTTGCGCAGGAGCATCAGCGCACAGCCCGTCCAGGTGCATCCCACGACCTCCCGGTAGAGCGCGGGATAGGCGACGGCGCTGACCGCGCTCGCCGCCACCACCAGCGCGGCCACCGGACGCTGCACGGTGTGCCGGGAGGTCAGACAGACGGCGACCAGGCCGATCAGCCAGACCATGTACTGCGGACTGATGACCCGGCTGGTGACGGTGAACAGCAGTACGGCGCACAGCGCGGCGTCGTACGGCGTCGCCTCGGTCCAGCGCCGGGCCCGTACGCGCCACAGCACCAGCAGCCCGAAGGCGATCGCGGTGAGCGCGAGGCAGACGGTGGCGACGGCGGAGACGTGCGGGCCGACGAGCTCGACCGAGCCGTACCGGTAGCGGGACCTGCCGGTCCAGCCCGCGTGGGTGGCCAGGCTGAGCGCCGTACCGCCGAGGGACTCGATCTGGATCCCCCGGCCCCCCTGTTGCCGCAGAAAGGACAGGGGGTTGTCGAACAAGCCGGCGAGGGCCGCGAAGGCGAGCATCCCCGCTCCCGCCGCCCACGTCCACGCCGACCTGGTCGCCCGCCCTCTCGGCACCCCGAGCAGCACCAGCGCCGGCCACACCTTCACCAGCCCGCCCAGCACCGCGATCACCCCGCCCGTGCGCGGGGAGCGCGACAACGTCAACAGGGCGATGACGGCGAACGCCGTGACCTGCACGTCGTAGCGGGCGAGCGGAAGGTGCAGCAGCAGCGGCAGTGCGCCGACCCACAGCGCCGCCCCGCGCAGGCTGCGGCCCGGCCGGGTGCCCGCGAGGACCAGCGCCAGTGCGATCAGCGCGTCGGCGGCGAGCGTGAGAACGACGAACGCCTGGAAGTACGTCAGCCCGGGCAGCAGCCCCGGCGCCAGCAGCACCGCGCCGGCGCCCGGCGGGTACTGCCACAGCGTGTCGTGCGCCGGGAAGGCGCCCCGCGACAGGACGCCGAACCAGTGGAAGTACAGCCGCCACACCTCACGCGCGACGGAGCCCCTGCCCAGCAGGGGGACGGAGTCGTGGACGAGCAGCCACAGCATGGTGGCGCGGGTGGCCGGCCAGGCGACGGCGAGGGAGAGCACACGGCGGTTCATCCCAGGGAGGGTAAGCCGCGAGGATGGTGTTTTCATGCTGATACGCCGTCAATACACACCAAACGTTTGCTAATCGCAAAAGATCGGGCTGTGGTGAGCATCCGTTCCCTCATCGACCCCGAGTCGAGTCGTGTCCGTCACGGCGCGGCGGTGGCCGTCCCCGCGGCCGTGATGCTCGCGCTCGGACTGTGGGGGATCGACCGCGGCGGCATGTGGCGCGACGAGGCGGTCACCTTCCAGGTGGCGCGCCGCACGGTGCCGCAGATCTGGCGCCTGCTGCACGGGGTCGACGCGGTGCACGGCCTCTACTACCTGCTCATGCACGCCGTCCTCGCCCCCCACCCCGGCGAGGTGCTGCTCCGGCTTCCGTCGGTGTGCGCGGCGGTGCTGGCCACCGGCCTCGTCGCCGCACTCGGCAGCCGGCTGGCCGGGCCCCGCGTGGGACTGTGGGCGGGACTGCTCTACGCGGTCACACCGATGGTCGGGCACTACGCGCAGGAGGGCCGCTCCTACGCCATGGTCGCGGCCGGGGCGGCCGGGGCCACCCTGCTCCTCGTGCGCGCGGTGCCGGCCGGCGGCCGGTCCTGGTGGGCGTACGGCACGGTCCTCGGCGTCACCTGCTGGCTGCACGAACTCGCGGTCCTGCTCCTGCTCGCCCACGCCTCGACCCTCGCCCTGGCCCGGGTGCCGAGGCCGGTGTGGCGGGGGTGGGGCCGCGCGGCCGCGTCCGTGGTGCTCGCGCTGCTGCCGATGGTGGTGGTCTCGCACGCCCAGTCGGCGCAGGTCGCCTGGGTGCGGGAACCCACGGCGGACACCGCGTGGGAACTGCTGCGGCAGTTCGTGGGACCGACCTCCGGCGTGTACTGGACCTGCCTGGCGCTGGCCGCCCTCGGGTTGACGCGGCTCGTGGGCGGCCGCGGGGAGCTGACGTGCGCGGCTGTCGCGCTGCCGCTGGTGGTGGTGCCGCCGGTGGTCCTCATGCTGGTCTCGCTCCTCACGCCGCTGTACGTCCCCCGGTACGTGCTGTACGCGCTCGCGGGGGCGCCGCTGCTGGTGGCGGCCGGGGCCGACCGGGCGGCCCGGCTGCCGGCGCGGGCCGGGGGGCCGCGGCTGCCGCGGACCCGCCTCCCCCTCGGCACCCTCACCGGTGTCCTGGCCGTCGCCCTCGCCCTCGTCCACCAGCTCCCGGTCCTCCGCCAGGACCGCTCCCCGGCCCACCGCCCCGACAACCTCGCCGCCATCTCCTCGGACGCCGCCCGCGAACTGCGCCCCGGCGACCCGGTGCTCTTCCTCCCGTCGCAGGCGCGGAGCACGGCGCTGGCGTACCCGGCCGGGTTCCGCGGCACCCGGGACGTGGCCCTGGCGGCCGGCGCGCCCGTGTCCGGCACCCTGTACGGGCGTGAGGTGGACCCGGTGCTGCTGCGCCGCCGACTGGCCGGCCTGGACCGGGTGTGGGTCATCGCCGAACGGCGCACCGCCGACGGAACCTGGTACCCCCGTGATCCCACCGACCGGGCCAAACTGGCCGTCGTGCAGGACCGGTTCGTGCTGCGGGAGGAGTCCGAACGCGACGGGGTGATCATGCGGCTCTACGTCCGCGGTTCCCTGGCCGCGGGCGCTACGGCATGTCCGGTGCGGCAGCGTCCAGTGCGTTCGTGAGCCGGTCGAGGCGGTCGCGCAGCTCACCGATCTCGTCGAGGCCGAGGCCGGTCACCTCGACGATGCGGCGCGGTACCTGGAGGGCCCGCTCGCGCAGGGCGGCGCCCTCCTCGGTCAGCCGCACCTCCACCGAGCGCTCGTCGCGCGTGCTGCGCTCCCGGCGCACCAGTCCGGCCGCTTCCAGTCGCTTGACCAGCGGCGAGAGCGTGCCGGAGTCCAGGCGCAGGTGCTCGCCCAGCCTCTTGACCGGCAGGTCCCCGTGCTCCCACAGCACGAGCATCACCAGGTACTGGGGGTAGGTGAGACCCAGGTCCTTGAGGATCACGCGGTAGACGCCGTTGAAGGCGCGGGACGCGGCGTGCAGGGAGAAGCAGATCTGGCGGTCCAGGCGGAGCCAGTCGGCCTCGGCTGCCGGTGCGGGGGACGGAGTGGCGGTCATGCCTCCAGGATAACCCTGGCGAGTCATTTAGTTGTGCACAATTGAATTGTGTGCTCTACTTGTGGTCGTGCGGCGGCCGCAGAAGGACCGCCGGGACATGACGTTTCGAGAGGGATGGTCACCCATGGACGCGCTCTACACCGCTGTCGCCACCGCCACCCACGGCCGTGACGGCCGTGCCTTCACCAACGACGGCAAGATCGACGTGAAGCTGGCGCCGCCGGTGGAGCTCGGCGGCAACGGCGAGGGCACCAACCCGGAGCAGCTCTTCGCCGCCGGCTACGCCGCCTGCTTCGGCAGCGCCCTCGGCCTCGTCGGCCGCCAGGCGAAGGTCGACGTCAGCGACGCCGCCGTGACCGCCGAGGTCGGCATAGGCAAGCAGGGCGAGGGCTTCGGCCTGAAGGTGACGCTGCGGGTGGAGCTGCCCGACACCGTGGACGAGGCGACCGGCCGCAAGCTGGTCGAGACCGCCCACCAGGTGTGCCCCTACTCCAACGCCACCCGCGGCAACATCGAGGTCGACCTCGTCATCGAGTGACCGGCGCCTTCCTCGGCCCGCCTCACTTCGCCGGGTGAACCTCCCGGCCGGCGTGCCCCTGCGCGGGCACCGGCAGCGGACGCCGGCCGGGACGCTCCAGCAGCAGCGGCACGCCGACCACCGGAAGCAGCCAGGCCAGCACGATCAGCCGGTCGCCCCCGATGGAGATGTCGGGGTGCGCGGCCTGGGTGAGGATGCCCGTGAACGCCGCCCCCAGCAGGAAGCAGCCGAACGCGGGCCGGCGCACCGCGCCCCACGCCCCGGCCGCGAGGGCGGCCGCGAACAGCGGCTCCCACAGCTGCCGGCGCGTCCACTCCCACCAGAAGTTCCCCTCCAGCTGCAGCAGCTCAGCCCACGGGTGGACGCGGTCCGGACGGGCGAAGTGGCCGGTCAGCAGATCCTGCACGCTCTCGGACTCGGACGGGTAACCGAGCAGCCGGGCCAGCAGTACCGTCCCCAGCGCGGCACCACAGCCCACCGCCGTGACCGCCACCACCCCGCGCCCCGCCGACCCGCCGCGGCGCCGGCGCCGTACGGCCAGCACCGCGCCCGCCCCGGCCAGACAGAGCCCGAGGAACAGCGCCTGCGAGTGCTTGACCGCGAACAGCGAGACCAGCGAGCAGGCGGTCAGCACCGCCCCCGCCCGCGCCCGGCCGGTCAGGGCGAGCGCGCAGCCCCACACCGCCGCCAGGGACAGCGCCAGCAGGAGGCCCTCCGTCATCGGGCGCATCGCCGTCGCCCCGCACGGCAGCACGTAGAACAACGCCTGGCCGGCCAGCGCCCACCGCACGGACACGGACAGGGTGCGCAGTACCAGGAACGCCAGGACTCCGCCCGCCGCCGCGACGACCACACTCGCCAGCCACACACCCCACGTCACACCGAACACCGCCACGAACGGCAGCAGGAACAGCGGGTAGCCGGGCCGCACCTCGAAGATCGGCCGCATCCGGGCGGACATGAACGGCGCCACGTGCCCCACGGACTCCCCGGCCCGCAGCCGCCGCTCCACCCGCCGCCACTCGTCGGCCCGGCACTCGGCCAGCACCCGCGGGGCGGGATCCGGCCGGTGGAAGTGCACCACGTCCACGCTCTGGCCGCGGCGCGCGAGGGAGGCCTGGCCCGCACACGACCAGTCGATGGTGGCGCGGGCCGCCGACCGCGTGTCCTCGCCGCTCAGACTCAGCGCGTACGACACGTAGTTCTCCGAGTCGGGGGTTCCGCGGCCCTCCACGTTGGCCGACTGGAGCAGCGCGAAGACGGCGGCCAGGACCGCGGCCCAGGTACGTGCCCTCATGTCGAGGCCAGCTGGTCGTGACCGGCGGCCGGCTCCGGCACCCGGACCGCGGCGGCCGGACCCGGCATGGACTCACCCAGCATCAGGGTCCGGACCACCCGTTCCGCGGCCCGCCCGTCGTCGAACTCGCAGAAACGCGCCCGGAACTCCGCCCGCAGCCGCGCCGACTCCTCGTCCCGCCAGCCCCCGGAGCCGAACAGCCACACCAGCTCCCGGTGCGAGCGGGAGACATGGCCCGGCGGCTGGGCCGTGATGTCGAAGTAGGCGCCGCGGGAGGCCGCGAACGCACCCCAGTCGTCGGCGTGGACCACGATCGGCCGGTCGAGGTTGGCGTAGTCGAACATCAGGGACGAGTAGTCGGTGACCAGGACGTCGGAGGCGAGCATGACCTCCTCCACGTGCGGCTCGTCCGTCGCGTCGACCAGCGCCCCGCGCCGGTGCAGCTCGCTGAGCCCGAAACGGCGTGCCGGGCCGGTCGCCAGCGACGGATGCAGACGGACGACGAGGGTGTACCCCTCCCCGAGGTCCGCGGCGAACCGCGCCAGGTCGATCCGGTCGACATGGCCGCCCCGGCGGTAGTCGCGGCGGGTGGGAGCGTAGAGCACGACCGTGTGGTCCTCCGGGATGCCGTGCCGGGACCGGAACCCGGCCCCCGCCCCGTCGGCCGCGCCGACGAGGACGTCGTTGCGCGGGCTCCCGGTCCGCAGCGAGGTGAAGTGGCACGGATACGCCCGGTCCCACACCAGTTCGGAGTGGCGGTTGGCGACCAGGCTGTAGTCCCAGCGGTCGGCGCGGCGCAGCATCTGCGGCACGTTGAACCCGTGCCGGGCACCCGGCTTGGTCAGCAGATCGGCTGCCATGTACTTCAGCGGGGTGCCCAGATGGGTGTGGATGTGGACGCTGCCGGGCCGCTTGACGACCGTGCCCGGCCAGTTGACGTTGTTCACCCAGTACGTCGCCCGTGCCATGACCTGGTGGTAGCGGCGGGAACCCGGCGTCACATGGTCGATGCCGGGGGGTAGCGAGCCCACCGCGTCCTCCCGGACCACCCACACGCCGTGGATGTGCGGCGCGATCCGGAGGGCCTCGGCGTGGATCGCGGCCGGGTCGCCCGACACGCCCCCGTGGTGGAGCGCCGAGTAGACGGCGAGGTGCGGGTCGAGCGGGCGCCTCGACTGCACCGCGTACCACGCCTTCCGGGCGGGCCGCGCGACCGTCCCCGCCGCACGCCGGCCCTGGTGCGCGGCGGCCCTGCCCAGTCTGCCCAGACCGGTCAGCGCCGCGTACGAGGCGTAGGGCGCCGTCGCCAGCAGCCGCATCTTCAGGCCGGTGTCGCCGTCCGGCGCGGTGAACCCCGCGGGCAGGTGACGGCGGTGGAAGGAACGGATCGCGCGGTAGAAGTCCGGCCGGTCCGCCGGGGTGACGCGATCCTCCTGGGCCAGCACGAACAGCATGTGGTTCAGCGCCCGTTCGAACAGCAGCGGGCGCGCCCAGGCGAGGTCCGCACGCTCCGCCAGGAACGCGAACAGGCCCTCGTACTGCTGGAAGATGTCGAAGTGGCGCCGCCCCGGGGTCTTCGTGATCGCGCCCTGCCGGCGCTGCCGGTACTCCACCCCGACGCGGTCCAGGCAGACGATCCGGTCCGCCAGCACCATCGCCCGGTAGGTGACCGGCGCGTCCTCGTACAGACCGGGCGCGTACCGCAGGCCGTGCTCCAGGAAGAAGGACCGCCGGAAGGCCTTGTTCCAGGCGACCAGGAACAGATGCAGGTACTGCGGGCTCTGCCGGATGCTGAAGGCGTCCGTGCCCGCGGCGGCCAGCAGCTCGGCCGTCGCGCTGGGGCCGCCGCGGCCCCACCAGTGGGTGCGCACATGGTCGAAGACCAGGATGTCCGGGTCGCCGGTCGCGTCGAGACGTGTCGCGACGGCTTCCAGCAGACCCGGCGTGTAGTGGTCGTCGCTGTCGAGGAAGAGGACGTAGTCGCCGCTCGCCTGTTCCAGGCCCGCGTTCCGGGCCCGGCCGAGACCGACGTTCTCGGGCAGGTGCAGCACCCGCACCCGGGCGTCGCGGTCGGCGTACTCGTCGAGGATCGCGCCGCAGCGGTCGGGAGAGCGGTCGTCGACCGCGATCACCTCGAAGTCCGCGAAGGACTGGCCGAGCACCGAGTCCAGGCACTCGTGCAGGTAGCCCTGCACCTTGAAGACGGGGACGATGATGCTGAAGCGGGGCACTTCGGTCAGCTCCTCTCGAGGACGGGCGTCGGGGCCGGGATCCGCTCGGCCAGCGGGACGACCGGCGGGATCGACTCGGGCGGTTCGCCCAGCAGCACCCGGCGCACGACCCGCTCGGCCGCGCGTCCGTCGTCGAACTGGCAGAAGCGCTGCCGGAAGGCCGCGCGCAGGGCGGCGGCACGGTCGTCCGCGTAGGAGCCGTCACGGAAGAGCGCGGCCAGCGCCTCGGGGGTCGCGGCCACCCGGCCCGGAGGGGCCTCCATCAGGTCGAAGTAGACGCCCCGGACCTCCCGGTAGACGTCCCAGTCGTCCGCGTACACGACGATCGGCCGGTCCAGGTTGGCGTAGTCGAACATGATCGACGAGTAGTCCGTGATCAGGGCGTCGGCGGCGAGGCAGACGTCCTCGGAGGAACGGTGCCCGGTGACGTCGATGATCCTGCCGTCGGCGCGGGCGGCCCCCCGGTCGTAGAAGTAGTGGGCGCGCAGCAGCACGACGTAGTCGTCACCGATCGCCTCGCAGAACGCCTCCAGGTCCAGGCGGGCGTCGAAACCGGAGGCGTGGTCCCGGTGCGTGGGGGCGTACAGGATCGCCGTCCTGCCCTCCGGGACGCCCAGTTCCCGGCGGACGCGGACGACGTCGTCGGCGGTCGCCGTGTAGTAGACGTCGTTGCGCGGATAGCCGTACTCGAGTGCCTCGTACGAGCTGGGGAACGCCCGTTCCCACATCTGGGTGGAATGGCTGTTGGAGGACAGGTTGTAGTCCCAGCGGTCCACCCGGGCCAGCAGCTTGGCGAAGCTGCCGGTCGCGGCCGCCACCACGGGATACGTCGACTGGTCGACGCCCATCTTCTTCAGCGGGGTGCCGTGCTGGGTCTGCAGGTGCACGCTGCCGGGGCGTTTGACGACGGCGTCCGCGAAGTTGGCGTTGTTGATCAGGTACTTGGCGCGGGCGAGCACGTCCCAGTACTTCCGGCTGCCGATGACCGCGTGCTCGACGTCCGCCGGCATGCTGTCCACCGCCTCCGGCTCCACCAGGAACACCGAGCGGATGTGCGGGGCGAGTTGACGGGCCTTGGTGTGGATCGCCGCCGGACTGCAGGCGTATCCGCGGCCCCAGTACGCGCAGTACACGGCGAGGTTCGGGTCGATCGGGCGGCGCAGCCGGCGCCGGTAGTACAGCCGGGTGCGCAGCATGCGCGGGCGCGGGCCGATCTGCGCGGCCCGCGCGGCGAGCTGGTTGCCGGCACGCAGCGCGCGGAACGCCGTGTACGCGCCGGCCGCCAGCAGCCGGTGCTGCACCCCCAGGCTGCCGCCCGGTACCCGGAAACCGGCGGGGCGGTGCCGCCGGTGGAGCCGGCCGGCCCTTCGGAAGAAGGTGCGGCGCAGCCGCGGGGGCAGTCGCCGCGGATAGGCGACCGCCTTGAGGACCGTGGCGAAGACCTGCTCGAACAGCGCCGCCGACCGGTCCGGCGACAGCCCCGCCTCCGCGGCGAGTGCGAGCACCAGCTCCGCCTGGTCGAGCAGGTCCAGCTGGTGCTCCCCCGGCGCGTTGAGCCGGCTGCCCTGTCTGCGCAGCCGGTGCCGTACGACCACACTGCGCAGCACCGCCACACGCTCCGCCCGGATCGCGCTCAGACCGCCGAACCCGATGTCCGTGAAATGCCCGGCGGGGAAGGTGAGTTCCTGTCCGGTGACGAACGCGGCGCGGTAGGCGGCGCTCCAGGCGGGAAGCTGCACGCCGGTCAGCCGGGGGGCCTGGTCGGGGGAGAAGGCACCGGACGGGGCCGACGCCAGCAGCGGGGCGGCCGTGTTGGCCGGCTCACCCGTCCACCAGGGCACCCGCTCGTGCTCGAAGTACAGCACGTCGACGTCGCCGGTCTCCGCCAGCCGGGCGTCGAGTTCGGCGAGCGCGCCCGGCACGAGCATGTCGTCGCCGTCGAGGAACAGCAGCCAGTCACCGCTCGCCGCCCGCATCCCGGCGTTGCGCGCCCCCGCCAGACCGTCCGCCGGCGGCGAGTGCAACGGGTGCACCCGGGGGTCCCGCTCGGCGTACCCGGAGGCGACACCGCTCGCCGGTGCGTCGGGCGCGTCGCAGACCGGGAGCAGCTCGAAGTCGCCGAAGGACTGGGCGAGAACCGAGTCCAGAGCCTGGGACAGCCGGCCGGCGGCCCCATGGGACGGGACGATGATGCTGAAGCGGGGCATTCTGTTCTTTCTGTTGTCTGTCCTGATCGCCTGGGGCCGACTCGGTCCGCCCTGGTGCTCAGGCCGTACGGGCGCGGCCGGGCCGCCCGGCCGGCCGCCAGGTGGACGGCCGGGACGGAGTGGGCCGCGAGGTGCTGCGGGGCATGGGAACTCCCGGAAGGGCAAACGGTGTTCAGCGGCTATCGGTGACGGGGAGGAAGCCGGAAGGTTGCGACACGGTGGCGAGCGGGGAGCGCGCGAGCCCCGACGCCGCCGACGGCACCGGGTGCCGGGCCTGCAACGGCACGACCCCCGGCAGGCCCGCCGGCTCGTCCAGCACGACGTGCCGGACGACCCGCTCCGCGGCGCGTCCGTCGTCGTGCGGGCAGAAACGCTCCCGGAACTCGGTGCGCAGCTGGGTGGAGCGGGAGCCGCGCCAGTGGCCGGTGGCGAAGATGTCGATCAGCTCGTCCTCGCTGCGCGCGACCGCGCCGGGCGGGAAGGACCGCAGGTCGAAGTAGGTGCCGCGGGCCGCGTCGTACGCCTCCCAGTCCTCGGTGTGCACGACGATCGGGCGGTCCAGGTTGGCGTAGTCGAACATGATCGACGCGTAGTCGGTGAGCAGTACGTCCGAGGCGAGGCAGAGCTGCTCGGTACTCGGGTGGTCGCCGACGTCGATGATCCGGCCGCTCTCACCCGGTCGGCCCGCGTCCCGGTGGGGGGTGCGGGCCAGGATCACGTGGCGGGGGCCCAGCCGGCGCAGGATCCGTTCCAGGTCGAGGACGGGGTGCTGGGTGCGGCGGTAGTCGCGGTGGGCGGGGGCGTACAGGATCGCGACGGACCCGTGCGGGACGCCGAGGGACTCGCGCAGCCGGGTCACGTCCGCGGTGGTGGCCCGCTGGAAGACGTCGTTGCGCGGCCGGCCGTACTCCAGGGTGGTGTAGCGGCCGGGGAGGACGCGCTCCCGGGTGAGGGTGGTGTGGCGGTTGGCGGACAGGACGTAGTCCCACTTGTCGACCTCCTCGAGGAGTTCCTCGAAGTCGGTGTCCCGGGCGGCCGCCGGGCGCTCCTGGAGGTCGAGGCCCATGTGCCCCAACGGGGTGCCCTGCTGGGTCTGTACGAACACCTGGCCCCGGCGCTTGACCAGGCGCCGGTCGAAGGCGGCGTCGGTGACCAGGTACTTGGAGCGGGCCAGTGCGGTCCAGTAGGCGGCGGTGCCGGGGCGCACCCGGCGCGGGCCGGGCGGGACCGTGTGCTGGTACTCGGGGCGGGTGATCCAGGCGGTGCGGATGTGCGGTGCGTGTGTGCGGAACGCGGCCTCCAGCGCGCCCGGGTCGCCTCCGTGGCCGCGGCCGTGGTGGGCGGCGAACAGCGCGCGGTCGGCGCGCAGCGGGAGGCGGAGCTGGATCCGGTAGTGCAGCAGGAGCGCGGCGTCCCGCACGGCGCGCGCCGGCTTGGCGGCGAGCCTGCCCGTGCGACGGCACCCGGCCCCCGTGAGCCGGAGGGCGCGGTAGGTGCGGTGCAGGCCGAGGCGGAGCAGTGCGTGGCCGAGGCGGGCACGCAGGGGGGCGGGGGCGCCGGGGGCGTGGTGGCGGCGGAGCCGGGCGCGGGCCAGACGCAGGAACTCGGAGCGGGTGCCGCGGGGGAGCCGGTCCCGGCGGGTGAACACCGCCGCGAAGTGGTCGGCCATGCGGCGGTACAGCAACGGCCGCCACCGGGCGAGTTCCGGCCGCTCCTCGACGTACGCGAACACCCGGTCGTACTGCTCGAAGACGTCGAAGTGCCTGCGGCTGGTGGTGCGCAGGATGCTGCCCTGTCGGCGCTGCCGGTAGTGCACGCACACCCGGTCGAGCGTGGCGATCGACCCGGCCGACATCAGCACCGGGAACGTCCAGGGGGTGTCCTCGTAGTAGCCCGGCGGGAAGCGGAAGCCCGCGCGCTCGACGAACTCCCGCCGGCAGGCCTTGTTCCAGGCCACCATCAGCACCTTCAGCAGCCCCGGGCGGTCCTCCAGACGGAAGGGCGCCGGGCCCTCCTCGGCCAGCTCGGAGGCGACGTTGTTGCGGACCGCCTCACCCGTCCAGAACGTACGCGCGTAGTCGTAGACCAGGACGTCCGGGTCGCCGGTCTCCTTGATCCGGTCGGCGATCGCCCGCAGCGCACCCGGGGTGAGGGTGTCGTCGCCGTCCAGGAAGACCAGGTAGTCGCCCACGGCCCGCTCGATGCCGGCGTTGCGCGCGCGGCCCAGGCCCTGGTTCTCCGGCAGGTGCACCGCCCGCACGCGGGGATCCCGGGTCGCGTACTCGTCGATGATCTCCCCGCAGGCGTCCGGCGAGCGGTCGTCCACGGCGATCAGTTCGAGATCGGGGCACGACTGCGAGAGCACCGAGTCCAGGCACTCGGACAGGTACGCCTGGACCTTGTACGCGGGGACAATGACACTGAACCTGGGCAAGGGGCATCCATCGGTCGGTCGGCGCGGACGTTGTGGCCGGGAACGGCCGATGGAGTGATTTGGTTACGGTTCGTACGGCATGTGGGGGACATCCGGGCGAATGCGAAGGGGTGGGCCCGGGTCCCGGCCCACCCCCTGCGAACAGCGCCGCGGCGGCGCCTACTTGACCGCGCCCGCCATCACGCCCGTCACGAACTGCCGCTGGAAGGCGAAGAACACGGCCAGCGGGATCACCATGGAGATGAACGCGCCGGGTGCCAGGACGTCGATGTTGTTGCCGAACTGGCGTACCTGGGTCTGCAGCGCGACCGTGATCGGCTGGCTGCCCGACTTCGTGAACACCAGCGCGACCAGCATGTCGTTCCACACCCACAGGAACTGGAAGATGCCCAGACTGGCGATGGCCGGCCCGCCCAGCGGCATCACCACCCGGGCGAACAGGCGCAGTTCACCGGCGCCGTCCAGTCGCGCCGCCTCCAGCAGTTCGCGGGGGATCTCCGCGAAGAAGTTCCGCAGCAGGAACACCGCGAAGGGCAGACCGAAGCCCACGTGGAACAGCACCACCCCGAGGATGGTCCCGAACAGGCCGATCTTGCCGAACAGTTCCGCGATCGGGATCAGCGCCACCTGCACCGGCACGACCAGCAGGCCGACGACGCCCAGGAACCACCAGTCGCGGCCCGGGAACTCCATCCACGCAAAGGCGTACCCGGCGAGGGAGCCGATGACCACGACCAGGACGGTCGCCGGGACCGTGATCAGGACGGTGTTCCACAGGGAGCTGGTGATGTCGCTGTTCTCCAGCAGCTTCTGGTAGCTGTCGAAGGTGAGCTGCGACGGCTTGCTGAACACGTGCCACCAGCCGGACGCGCTCATGTCCTCCGGTGCGCGCAGCGAGGAGACGAGCAGACCGATGGTGGGCACCAGCCAGAACAGGCCGACGACGATGAGGAAGACCCGGACCAGTCCGCCGCCGAGCTTCTCCACGACCCTGGACCCCAGCGACTGCCTGGCCTTCACGCTCTCCACGGGCGCCGTCTTGCCGAGACTCCCGGCGTGCGTGGTCATCGCCGCACCTCCCGCCGCAGCCGACGAATGTTGCTGTGTCTTCCCGGGGGGCGACCCCCGGACCCCCGGCAGATGCACGGCCGACGCGTCGTCATCGTCTGACCTCCCGCCGCAGCCGACGAATGTTGCTGTGTCTTCCCGGGGGGCGCCCCCCCGGACCCCCGGCAGATGCACGGCCGACGCGTCGTCATCGTCTGACCTCCCGCCGCAGCCGACGAATGTTGCTGTGTCTTCCCGGGGGGCGACCCCCGGACCCCCGGCAGATGCACGGCCGACGCGTCGTCATCGTCTGACCTCCCGCCGCAGCCGACGAATGTTGAACAGCATCACCGGGATCACCAGCAGCAGCAGGAACACCGCGATGGCGCTGGCGATGCCCGGCTGGCTCTCGGCGAAGCCCTTGCGGTACAGCTCCAGGGCGAGCACGTTCGCGTCGTCCTGGGAGGAGCCCGGCGCGATGATGAAGACCAGGTCGAAGACCTTCAGCACGTTGATCATCAGGGTGACGACGACGACCGCGAGGACCGGGGCGAGCAGCGGCACGGTGACCTTGCGGAACACCTGCCACTCGTTGGCCCCGTCGACGCGCGCCGCCTCCAGCAGTTCCCGGGGCACGCCCGCGAGCCCGGCCGCGATCAGCACCATCGCGAAGCCCGCCCACATCCAGACGTACGACCCGATGATGGCCGGGGTGACCAGTGACGGGCCGAGCCAGTCGACGCCGTTGTACGGCTCCTTGAAGTTGCTCGCGGGCAGCCGCAGTTGCGCCCCGTCCGCCTTCCCGGGCAGCGAGAACGTACCGTCGTCGGCGGCCTTGGTGGAGGCCACCACCTCGCCGCCCTTGACCGCCTCGATCCGCATTCCCGCATAGCCGAGTTCGGACGGGTCGGGGGCGCCCAGCCTGCCGACCCCCTTGCCGCGGGTGAAGTCCTGCCAGGTCGTGCCGGTGACCTTCCCCGGCTCGGACTTCGCCGCCACCGCCTTCTTCGCGCCGTCCGGCATCTGGTCGGGGGCCACACCGACCAGCGGCAGGGTGACGACCTGGCCGGCGTGCACGGGCGCCGAGGTGATGAAACCGCCGCCGTCGGGCTTGAGCGGCGACTCGCGGCCCGGGTGCGCCTTCGGGAACGCCGACGACTGGGCGAAGGTGTCGTGGACGCCGACCCACACCGCGTTGGCGACGCCCTTGTCCGGGTCCTGGTCGTACACCAGCCGGAAGATGATCCCCGCCGCCAGCATCGAGATCGCCATCGGCATGAAGACGACCAGCTTGAACGCCGTGCCCCAGCGCACCCGTTCGGTCAGCACCGCGAAGATCAGGCCCAGCGCGGTGGAGACCGTCGGCGCGAACACCACCCAGATGATGTTGTTCTTCAGGGCGGTGCGGATGCCGTCGTCGGTGAACAGCGCCTTGTAGTTGTCGACTCCGGCGAACCCGTCACCGTTCGCGTTGTAGAAGCTGCGGATGAGCGAGTACCCGATCGGGTAGACCACGAGCGCGCCGAGCAGCACCAGGGCGGGCAGCAGGAACAGGGCTGCCACGGTTGTGCGGGTGCCGGTCACGCTCTTGCGGCTCTTCGGTGCGGCGGGGCCCGGTGGGGCCCCCGCCGCCGCTGCCGACGCCATGGCCGGATCAGCTCCCGTTCCCGTACGCGGCCGCCGCGTCCTTCTCCAGCTTCGCCTGCGTGCCCGCGACGTCCTTCGGGTTCGTCAGGAAGTCCTGCAGGTCCTTCCACTCGCCCTTGCCGGGAGTGCCGCCGAAGGCCTGCGGGGCCTGGTCGGACATGTCGAAGCGGAAGTCGTCACCCGCGGCGATCAGCGCCTTGGCGATCGTCTGCTGCACCGTGTTCGGGTACGCCGAGTCCGGCACGTTCTTGTTCGGGGACAGATAGCCGCCGAGCTTCGCCTGGATCGTCGCCGCGTCCGGGGAGGCGAGGAAGGTGACCAGCGCCTGGGCCGCCTTGGAGTCCTTCAGGACGACGGCCGCGTCACCGCCGGAGACCACCGGCGCGGTGGAGCCCACCGCGGGGAAGGGGAACACCTTCGCGTCCGTGCCCACCTTCGCCTTGGTGTCACCGATGTTGACCTGCGCGAAGTCGCCCTCGTAGACCATGGCCGCCTTCGGCTGGTCGCCGCCGGTGAACGTCTGGGTGACGGATTCCGGGAACTCGGTCTGCAGGGCGCCCTTCGCGCCGCCCGCGACGTAGTCCTTCTTGCCCCAGATCTGTGCGAGCGTGGTGAGCGCCTGCTTCACCGAGGGGTCGGTCCACTTGATCTTGTGCTGGGCGAGCTGGTCGTACTTCTCCGGGCCCGCCTGGGACAGGTACACGTTCTCGAACCAGTCGGTGAGCGTCCAGCCGTCGGCGCCGCCGACGGAGAACGGGGTGACACCGGAGTCGTACACCGCCTGCGCCGCCTTCAGCAGCTCCTGCCAGTTCTTCGGCTCCTTGGCGCCCGCACCCTCGAACGCCTTGGCGTTGTACCAGACCAGCGACTTGTTGGCGGCCTTGTAGTAGACGCCGTACTGCTTGCCGTCGACCTTGCCGATGTCCTGCCAGCCCTGCGAGTAGTTCTTCTGCAGTTCCTTGACCGCGTCCGTGCCGAGCGGCTTCGCCCACTTCTTGTCCACGGCCTGCTTGATGGCGCCGGGCTGCGGCAGCATCGCGACGTCCGGCGGCTGACCACCGGCGATCTTCGAACCGAGGAAGTTGATGATCGGGTCCTGGGCCGGTACGAACGTGACCTTGGCGCCCGTGCGCTTCTCGAACTCCGCGAGGACCTTCTTGAAGTTCTTCTGCTCGGTACCCGTCCAGACCGCGGCGATCTCCAGGTTCGCGCCGTTCAGCTTCGGGAGGGAGACGGTGGAGCCGCTTTCGCTGGCACCGCTGCTGCCGCCGTCGTCCTTCTTGTCGTCGCTGCCGCTGCAGGCGGTGAGCGCCAGGGCTCCCGCCAGTAACGTGGCGATGGTCGCGACGGCCCTGTTTGTCCGGATGGTGTTGCTTTTGCTACGCATCACTGCCCCGTTCTTCGTTCTTCGTTGAACGTATGAGCACTGTCCCGTGACGTCCGGTCTACGCCGGGTGACTTGACGCCTGCAAGAGCGCCTGCCGTGCCGACCGGGAGATCGTGACCGGCTCGTGATTACGCCCTGGCACCTACAGGAGGGACGGCACTTCCGCGGCCGCCACTTCCCGTGCCGCCCGCTCCACCGCGCTGGCGAGCAGGGCCAGGTCCGTCGGGCCGTTGCCCAGTTCACGGACCGGACGACGGGTCGGCGGGTCGCCCATGCGGTGCCAGTCCAGGGGGACGACCGTCGGGCGCTGGGTGGCGGTGCGCGGTATACGGCCGGTCACGCGGCCCCCCTGGAAGGGGGTTATGTGCCCGTCGGCGCGGGCGAGGCGCCCGCGCCCGGGCGCCGGCTCGTCCGGTCCGGAGGACGGTGCGTCGAGGGTGACGCGGAGGGTGGCCCGGCGGGCCGGTTCCGTCTCCGCGGTACGGCCGCCGGGGCCGGTCGCGGCCACCAGGTGGACGCCGAGCCGCTCGCCCTCCTTGGCCACCGCCTCCAGCGCGCGTATCACCGATCCGGCGGCGGGCCGGCCCGGTGAACCGAGTGCGGGGGAGACCAGCGCGTCGAGGTCGTCCACGACCACCACCAGCCGGGGCAGCGGCGGTGCCGCCTCCGCCTGCCGCCGGGAGGCCGCTCCCGGCCGCAGCCGCACGGTCGAACTCGGCGGTGTCTCGAGGTCCCCGGCCCCGCCGGTGCCGGACGCACCTGTCCCGGACGAGCCGGTCCCGGACCCGCCGGGCCGTCCGGCGGGCGTGCGCTGCGCGACGATCCGGCCGGACACCTCGCGGTGGGTGTGCCACTCGGTGAAGTCGACCCGCCCCAGCAGTTCGGCCCGCCGTTTCAGCTCGGCGCTCAAGGACTGGGCGAACTCCCGCATGCGGACCGGGTCGTTGACCGTGAGATGGGTGGTGACGTGCGGTATTTCGGTGCACGCCCGCAGGCCCTCGCCGTGTGCGGGGCCGGTGCCGACGCCGTCCCGGCCGTCGATCAGGACGACACCGAGGCGGTCGGGCCGCTCCGCGGCGGCGAGCGAGGCGACCACCGCGCGCAGCAGTTCCGTACGGCCGCTGCCGGGCGGTCCCTCGACCAGCAGGTGCGGTCCCTCGGCGACGAGGTCGGCGCAGAGCGGCCCGCGCGGCCCGGCGCCGAGCACCGCCCAGGCCCGCCCGCCGAGCGACTCCGCGTCGTCGGCGGCGTCGGCCCAGCGCGCCATCAGCGAGGCCGGGGTCGCCCTGGCGAGGCCCAGCTCGTCCAGGAGCCGCGCCGACAGCGGCAGCGGTGCCGCCACGCGCGCCTGCCCCTCGCCGATGGTGCCGTCCGTCCTGAGCGGTGCCAGCGCCCGCGCGAACCGCTCCGCCCAGGCCGGGGAGACCGCGTCGACGGCGGCGACCGTGCCGTGGCCCACCGGCCCGGCGGGGGCGGCGGGGGTGTCGGTCCGGGCGACGCGCACCAGCCGGAGGGCGGTGGCGACGTCACCGCTGAGCAGCGCGACGGCCCCGCACGCGCGGAACGTCGGCGTCGCGGCGCACGCCGCCTCGTACGTCTCCGTCACCGGCGAGGCGGGGGAGGCCGGTGCCGTCTCGGCCAGACACACCACGTGGACCCCGGCCCGCGGTCCCTCCAGGGCCAGCCGCGCCACCGACTCCCGCAGGCCGGCGCCCCCGGGGTCGCCGTCCACGACCACCACCGTGTACGGCCCCGGAACGCCGCGGTCCTCCCGGTCCGCCCCGTCCGCGCCGGCGTCGCCGCGCGCCCAGGAGGGGCGCCTGGCGGTGGGGTCGTCCGGCTCGGTGGACCGCGCGGGACGGGGGCGGTCGAACGCGTTCCGGGTCACCGGGTCGTCCACGCGGCGCAGGAGCTCCTCGGTGCGGGCCGCCGCCTGCTCCCGGTCGTAGGCCAGCAGGAGGCGGCAGTCCTGGCCGTGACCGGGCCGTACATGGGGCAGCCAGCCGAGCCAGGACCACTCGGCGGTCCGCTCCTCCAGGGGACGGCCGCGGTCCGGGCTGATCAGGACGATCTCCAGCACGTCGGGGGAGTGCAGCGCGGCCAGCTGGGCCAGCACCGCCCGCGCCAGCCCGGACAGCCGCGCGCGCGGCCCGGCCAGCCCCAGCGCCCCGGCCTCCCGCAGATCGGCGGTCACCGGTACGGCGGGCAGCAGGCCCGAGCCGTCCGGTACGGCCCGGTCGGCGGTGCCGAGCCGGACCGTGAGCGTCTCCGGGTGGCCCGGCCCGCGCTCCCACAGCCGGGGCCCGGGGCCGAGCGCCGTGAGCAGCAGTGCCGCCGGGTCCGGCCAGGTCTCCGGCTGCTGCGCGGTGACACCGGGCGGCGTCGCGGCGGCCTCCCCGGCGCCTCCCTCCACCCCCTCGTATCTCTCGTATTCCTCCTCGTGCGCCCGCGGACCGGTCGCCGGCGGCTCGCCCCGACCGCCGGTCAGCCGCCGCGCCCACGCGCCGAGCCCGCCGCGTCTGCGTACGCCCTGCGGGATGTCGGTGCCGCGCAGCGGGGTGGCCTTGCGGCCGCCTGTGTCGGGGGCCTGTGGGTCCTGGGCGCCGGCGCTGTCCGCCGGGACCTGCGCCGCGAAGGCTCCGGCCACTCCACCGACGCCGAAGGGTCCGGCGTGCGTGTCCCCGCCCTCCCGGCTCTCGATCCGGGGCGCGGGACCCTGCCCCGGCACGACCGGCTCCGTGGGCCCGTGGTCCCGGGCGCCCGGCGCGGCACCGGGGGCTCCCCAGCCGGCCGAGCCGTAGGAATGGTGCGTGCGCCCCGGAAGCGTGTCGCCCACGCGTGTGTGCGCCGCCCCGTCCCCGGGGGCGACCCGGACGCACCCCTCGCCGTCGGGCGTCGTCTCCAGCCGTGCCCCGGGTCCCCCGGACGGAGTCAGCCGCAGCGCCGACTCGCCGATCCGCAGCAGCGCCCCCGCGGAGAGCCGCACCGGCTGCTCGCCCACGCGCGTGCCGTCCAGCGCGGTGCCGTTGGTGGAGCCCAGGTCGGCGACGGAGACGCGGCCGTCGGCGGCGACCGTGACCGCGCAGTGCAGCCGGGAGACGTCGGGGTCGTCCAGCGGGACGTCGGCGTCGGCGGAACGGCCCACGGTGATCTGGCCGCCGTGCAGCAGATGGACGCCGCCCGCGTCCGGACCCGCGACCACGTGCAGCTGGGTCGGGGCGTCGTCGAGCTCGGGGTGCGGTTCCGGCTCGGCGGGAGCGCCGAGGGACAGCACGGCGCCGTCGACCAGCGGGGGCTCGCCCACGGTGGCGCGGCCGGCGTCCAGCCGCTCCGCGCCCGCGTACAGCACGACCGGGGCGCTTCCGGCCTCCCGGCCGCCCTCACCGGCGACCGCCGCGGCCAGCGCCGACGCCACCGCGGCCAGGGCCGTGCCCGCGGGCGCCGTGACCAGCACGTCGCGGCTCGCCGCGCGGCCCCGCTGCGGGGACGGGGCCAGCGGGTCTACGACGGTCAGCCGGATCTGCATCGCCGTCAGCGGTCCCTTCTGCGCGGGCGCGGAGTTCCCCCCACCACACACGAGCACGTCGGCCAGTACTGCAGCATCCTCGCACCTGCCACTGACAACCCGCCCCTCGCCCGGCGTCAAGTGATCTTGATTGGTCAGCTCTGCCCCCAAAAGTGCCTGACCGGTAATGCACCGGCGATCACTTGAGATCGGTCACGTCCGGTCCCGGCAACCTGGAGACCGGGGCGAGCGTCTTTCCTTCGAACGTGCACCGGAAGACTTACGTAGTGCCTCGGGGGGCGGCACTACAGTGGGTCGGAACAGGCAAGCAAGCAGCAGGGAGCGCATGACGTGCGGCCGGTAGGCAGCAAGTACCTGCTCGAGGAGCCGCTCGGACGCGGCGCCACGGGCACCGTCTGGCGAGCCCGCCAGCGTGAGACCGCAGGCGCCGAGGCCGCCGTGCCCGGCCAGCCCGGTGAGACCGTCGCCATCAAGGTCCTCAAGGAGGAGCTGGCGAGCGACCCCGACGTCGTCATGCGGTTCCTCAGGGAGCGGTCCGTCCTGCTCCGGCTCACCCACCCCAACATCGTCCGGGTGCGCGACCTGGTGGTCGAGGGCGATCTGCTCGCCCTCGTCATGGACCTCGTCGAGGGCCCCGACCTGCACCGCTACCTCCGCGAGAACGGGCCCTTCACGCCCGTCGCCGCGGCGCTGATGACCGCGCAGATCGCCGACGCGCTCGGCGCCAGCCACGCCGACGGGGTCGTCCACCGGGACCTGAAACCCGCCAATGTGCTGCTCCAGCAGTACGACGGCCAGCTGCACCCGCTGCTGACCGACTTCGGCATCGCACGCCTGGCGGACTCCCCGGGACTGACCCGCACCCACGAGTTCGTGGGCACGCCCGCGTACGTCGCCCCGGAGAGCGCCGAGGGCCGCCCCCAGACCTCCGCCGTCGACGTCTACGGCGCGGGCATCCTGCTGTACGAGCTGGTCACCGGCCGCCCGCCGTTCTCCGGCGGCAGCGCCCTCGAGGTCCTGCACCAGCACCTGAGCGCCGAACCGCGCCGCCCGTCCACGGTCCCCGACCCCCTCTGGACGGTCATCGAACGCTGCCTGCGCAAGAACCCGGAGGAACGGCCCAGCGCCGAGAACCTCGCGCGCGGCCTGCGCGTCGTCGCCGAAGGCATCGGCGTCCATGCGAACAGCGCGCAGATCGCCGCCGCCGAGGGCGTGGGGGCCCTGCTCGCCCCCGACCCGGCGCCGGCCGCCGTCCCGGGCGTGCCCGGGGCCGCCGACCCCACCCAGGTGCTGCCCACGGGCTCGGCGCAGGGCACTTACGACCCGAACGCGGCGACCAGCTACCTCCCGCACACCGGCGGCCCGCCGGGCGCGGCCGACCCCACCGCCGTACTGCCGAACACCGGCGCAGCGGACCCGACCGCCGTCATGCCGCCGGTGCCGCCCGGCGCCGGGCAGCAGGGGCAGCAGGGCCAGCAGTCGCCGGACCAGCCGCACCCCTGGCAGAACCAGATGCGCGCCGCCCGCGACCGCAACGAGCAGACGCAGGTCCAGTACCTCGACCCGAACGAGGACCCGCTGCGCCGCCGCCCGCAGCGCCAGGTGGCCCGGCCGCAGCAGCAGCCGCGCCAGCCGCAGCAGGGCCGCCCGCAGCAGCCCCAGCCGCGCCAGGCCCGCCAGCGTCAGCAGCAGGGGCCGCCCCCCGGGTACGCCCAGCCGCAGCCGCAGCGGTACGCCCCGCCCGCCCCGGCGGAGCCCAGACGGCCGGCGCGGGAGCCCAGGGAGCCGCGCCGGCGCAGCGCCAACCCGATGAAGATCCCCGGCCTCGGCTGTCTGAAGGGATGCCTGTTCACGCTGGTCATCCTGTTCGTCGCGGGCTGGCTGATCTGGGAACTGAGCCCCCTGCAGGACTGGATCGGGACCGGCAAGAGCTACTGGCAGGAGCTGAGCGATCTGGTCGGCACGGCGACCAAGTGGGTCAAGGACCTCGGGAAGGCCACCGGCAGGTGACCGCGCCGACCGATCGCGAGGTTGGGGATTTGTCGACATCTGACGGGTGATTTCCGTCTCCGCCGTGAAGGTTGGCTCGTCGGACGCGTAGTTTTAACGACAACACGCGTCTGTAGGAGCAGCCTTGGCACGGAAGATCGGCAGCCGGTACACCGCCCACCAGATCCTGGGGCGGGGCAGCGCCGGCACGGTGTGGCTGGGCGAGGGGCCGGACGGCCCCGTCGCCATCAAGCTGCTGCGCGAGGACCTCGCGTCCGACCAGGAACTCGTCGGACGGTTCGTCCAGGAGCGCACGGCGCTGCTCGGCCTGGAGCACCCGCACGTCGTGTCGGTGCGCGACCTGGTCGTCGACGGCAACGACCTCGCGCTGGTCATGGACCTGGTCCGCGGCACGGACCTGCGCACCCGGCTCGAGCGTGAGCGCCGCCTCGCACCCGAGGCGGCGGTGGCGATCGTCGCGGACGTCGCCGACGGGCTGGCGGCGGCGCACGCGGCCGGGGTCGTGCACCGGGACGTGAAGCCGGAGAACGTGCTGCTGGACATGCAGGGCCCGCTCGGCCCCGGCGGCGCGCACCCGGCGCTGCTGACGGACTTCGGCGTGGCCAAGCTGATCGACTCGCCCAGGCGGACCCGGGCCACGAAGATCATCGGCACCCCGGACTACCTGGCCCCGGAGATCGTGGAGGGCCTGCCGCCGCGCGCCTCGGTCGACATCTACGCCCTGGCCACCGTGCTGT
This sequence comes from Streptomyces sp. NPDC001348, assembly GCF_053597535.1. NCBI lineage: Bacteria > Bacillati > Actinomycetota > Actinomycetes > Kitasatosporales > Streptomycetaceae > Streptomyces > Streptomyces sp. NPDC001348. Next base: position 61,506 of record NZ_JBSFIK010000007.1, read on the forward strand.
ACGAGCTGCTGGCCGGCTTCACCCCCTTCGGGGGCGGGCACCCGGGGGCGGTGCTGCGGCGGCACGTGACCGAGACGGTCGTACCCCTGCCCGGCATCCCCGAGGAGCTGTGGCAGCTGCTCGTGCAGTGCCTGGCCAAGGCACCGGCCTCGCGCCTGCGGGCGTCGGAGCTGGCGGCCCGGCTGCGGGAGCAGCTGCCGGTGCTGGCCGGGATGCCGCCGCTGGAGGTGGACGAGCCGGACACGGAGCTCTCCGAGGAGACGGCGGCCGAGGAGCCGGCGTCCCCGGCGTCGCCCGGGGGTGAGCCGGTGCGGCGGCGTGGGGCGGTGTCCCTGGTGCCGGGGACCAAGCCGGACTCCAACCGGGACACGCACACCTCGATGCGCGTACCGGGGCCGGACGAGCTGGCCGGAGGTGCGCGGGGCACCGCACGGGTTCCCCGGGCCTCCGGAGCGCCCCGCCCGGGCTCGGCACGGCACCGGGCGGCGGCGCGGCGGCGCAGGATCACCCTCGGGGTGGCCGCGGCCGTGCTCGCGGCCGCCCTCGGGGTCGGCACGTGGCTGGCGACGTCCGGCGACGACTCCGAGACGTCCCCGCAGGACACGCACACCTCTTCGACGCCGTGAGGCGGACGGGCCGGAGCGGGAGCCCGGGCGCGGCAGTCCCCGGAGCGCGTCCGCACCGGCCCCCAAGGCCCCTTTCGGCGGGGGATGCCCGAGGGAACCGTTAGTCTGGATGGCGTGGCAGTCGTCGATGTATCCGAAGAGCTCAAGTCCCTCTCCTCGACCATGGAGTCGATCGAGGCCGTTCTGGACCTCGACAAGCTGAGGGCAGACATCGCCGTGCTCGAGGAGCAGGCGGCCGCGCCGTCCCTGTGGGACAACCCGGACGAGGCGCAGAAGATCACCAGCCGGCTCTCCCACCTCCAGGCCGAGGTCAGGAAGACGGAGGCGCTGCGCGGACGGATCGACGATCTCGCCGTGCTCTTCGAGATGGCCGAGGAGGAGGACGACCCGGACACCCGTGCCGAGGCCGAGTCCGAGCTCGCCGCCGTGCGCAAGGCGCTCGACGAGATGGAGGTCCGCACGCTGCTGTCCGGCGAGTACGACTCCCGGGAGGCGCTGGTGAACATCCGCGCCGAGGCCGGCGGCGTCGACGCCGCCGACTTCGCGGAGAAGCTCCAGCGCATGTACCTGCGGTGGGCCGAGCAGCACGGCTACAAGACCGAGGTGTACGAGACCTCGTACGCGGAGGAGGCGGGCATCAAGTCCACCACCTTCGCGGTACAGGTCCCCTACGCCTACGGCACCCTCTCCGTCGAGCAGGGCACGCACCGGCTGGTCCGCATCTCGCCCTACGACAACCAGGGGCGCCGCCAGACCTCCTTCGCGGGTGTGGAGGTCCTGCCCGTCGTCGAGCAGTCCGACCACGTCGAGATCGACGAGAGCGAGCTGCGGATCGACGTCTACCGGTCCTCCGGTCCCGGTGGTCAGGGCGTCAACACCACCGACTCCGCCGTCCGTATCACGCACCTCCCCACGGGCATCGTCGTCTCCTGCCAGAACGAGCGGTCGCAGATCCAGAACAAGGCCACCGCCATGAACGTCCTGCAGGCCAAGCTGCTCGAGCGGCGCCGGCAGGAGGAGCAGGCCAAGATGGACGCCCTGAAGGGCGACGGCGGCAACTCCTGGGGCAACCAGATGCGGTCGTACGTGCTGCACCCGTACCAGATGGTCAAGGACCTGCGCACGGAGCACGAGGTGGGCAACCCGGAGGCCGTGTTCAACGGTGAGATCGACGGGTTCCTCGAGGCCGGTATTCGCTGGCGCAAGCAGCAAGAGAAGTGACTTTGTCGACTTGACAACTGCCGCCCCTAAGGCGGCAGTTGCTGTTTTGTCTGGGTTTTACATCACACTCACACGCATCAACTCCCGGCATACGCGCCACCATCGGACATTGCGCGCGCAACGGCCTTGACGTTGCTTTGAAAAATGGGAAGGGTGAGCGTGGCATGCGTATCTGAGGTGTGCATGTGAACCGGGGGCCTCAGGCGGTGACTTGAACTCCGCCGGCTTCCCCCGTCGATCACGGCCGACCCCGAACGCCGCCCTTTGACACAACAGCTACTGGGGGTAGCAAACCATATGACGAAGAAGACGCGGATCCGGATCGCGCGGATAGCCGCCGGTGCTGTGATCGCCGCGGGCGCCTCGCTGACCGCCGCGGGTGTCGCCTCCGCCACGGAGTCGGACTGCACGCTCGGCATCCTGTGCGCCGACGACGGGCCGGCGCCGGGTCCTGGCGACCCGAGCGGCTCGACCGACCCGACCGACCCGTCGGTCCCGCCGAGCACGATTCCCGGCGACCCGTCGGTCCCGCCCACCGACGAGCCCACGGACCCGACGGAGATCCCGACCGAGCCCACCGAGGACCCGGCGACGTCCCAGCCCCCCGCCACCTCCGAGCCCACGCAGGGCGGCGGCGGTCACCACGGCAACGGCGGCGGCCACGGGAACGGCCAGGGGCACGGCGGCGGCAACAAGGCCAACCCCGACGGCGGCGGCTCCGGCACCTCCGCCCAGGACGCGGGCACCTCCGCCCTCACCGACACCGGCTCGGACGCCACCCCCTCCGGCACCCAGGCCCAGGGCGGCGGCGACCAGCTCGCCGAGACCGGTGCCGGTCAGACCGCGTTCCTGGTCATCGGTGCCGCCACCATGATCGCCGGCGGCATCGGCTTCCGTGTCCTCCCGCGTCTCGTGGGCGGTCGCGGCGGCGCGGCTGCCTGACGGTAGCCGTTCGGGTACCATGCGTGCCCATTGCCTACCTCGAAGGGCCCGGAGCTTGGCGCTCCGGGCCCTTCGGGCGTACTCGCAGTCGTTACGCGGTCTGGTGCGCCAGCAGTGCCACCGCGGCGATCAGCACCGCCAGCAGCGCGATCAGCGCCATCGGGTTCAGCCCCGCGAAGAAGTTCTCCTGCTGGAGTCGCTCGCGGTTGGCACGGCACACGGGGCACCGGCCTTCGTTCACGGGCGCCGCGCAGTTCGCGCACACCAACCGGTCGTACGTCATGCGCTCGCCCTCCTTGCACCGGCCATCATTCGTTCAACGCTTCCGGAACCGAGAACGTTCCCCCTCCACTTTGCCAGGTTCCGGCGATTCCCGCGGGGCCGGAGCGAAGACCCGATGTGCGACCCGGGGAAACGTCACCCGGTACAAAAGCGCACAAGACCCCCACAAAGGCGACCGGCGACTGCGCTTCCATACCCGATTCGCGTATGGTCACGCACATCTACCTCCGGCGACCCGTGGTGCATCCGTGATCCGATTCGACAACGTCTCCAAGGTCTACCCCAAGCAGACCCGCCCCGCACTCAGGGATGTGTCCCTGGAAGTGGAGAAGGGCGAGTTCGTGTTCCTGGTCGGGTCCTCCGGCTCCGGAAAGTCCACCTTCCTGCGGCTGATCCTCCGCGAGGAGCGGTGCAGCCAGGGCCAGGTGCACGTACTGGGCAAGGACCTCGCGCGCCTCTCCAACTGGAAGGTGCCGCAGATGCGGCGCCAGCTGGGGACGGTGTTCCAGGACTTCCGCCTCCTGCCCAACAAGACGGTCGCCGAGAACGTGGCCTTCGCGCAGGAGGTCATCGGCAAGTCCCGCGGCGAGATCCGCAAGTCCGTGCCGCAGGTGCTCGACCTGGTCGGGCTCGGCGGCAAGGAGGACCGGATGCCGGGCGAGCTGTCCGGTGGTGAGCAGCAGCGCGTGGCCATCGCCCGGGCCTTCGTCAACCGGCCCAAGCTGCTGATCGCCGACGAGCCCACCGGCAACCTCGACCCGCAGACCTCCGTCGGCATCATGAAGCTGCTCGACCGGATCAACCGGACGGGTACGACCGTCGTGATGGCCACGCACGACCAGAACATCGTGGACCAGATGCGCAAGCGCGTCATCGAGCTGGAGAAGGGCCGCCTCGTCCGCGACCAGGCACGCGGCGTCTACGGCTACCAGCACTGACGAACCCCAGGGTCCTGGATCCACGGAAAGGCTTGACAAGACGCCATGCGCGCCCAGTTCGTACTCTCGGAGATCGGTGTGGGTCTCCGCCGCAACCTCACCATGACCTTCGCGGTCATCGTCTCCGTCGCCCTCTCCCTGGCCCTGTTCGGCGCTTCGCTGCTGATGAGTGACCAGGTCAGCACGATGAAGGGCTACTGGTACGACAAGGTCAACGTCTCGATCTTCCTCTGCAACAAGAGCGATGCCGAGTCCGACCCCAAGTGCGCCAAGGGTGCGGTCACCGAGGACCAGAAGAAGCAGATCCTCACCGACCTGAAGAAGATGACGGTCGTCGAGAAGGTGACGTACGAGTCCCAGGACGACGCCTACAAGCACTACAAGGAGCAGTTCGGCGACTCCCCGCTGGCCAGTTCGCTCACCCCGGACCAGATGCAGGAGTCGTACCGGATCAAGCTCAAGGACCCGCAGAAGTACCAGGTCGTCGCGACCGCCTTCGACGGGCGTGACGGTGTGCAGTCGGTACAGGACCAAAAGGGCATCCTGGACAACCTGTTCGGATTGCTGAACGGCATGAACTGGGCCGCCCGGATGGTGATGGCGCTGATGCTGGTGGTCGCGCTGATGCTGATCGTCAACACCGTGCGCGTCTCGGCGTTCAGCCGTCGGCGGGAGACCGGCATCATGCGGCTGGTCGGCGCCTCCGGCTTCTACATCCAGGCGCCGTTCATCGCCGAGGCCGCGGTCGCCGGCCTGATCGGCGGCACGGTGGCCTGCGGATTCCTGGTGGTCTCGCGGTACTTCATCATCGACCACGGCCTGGCCCTGTCGCAGAAGCTGAACCTGATCAACTTCATCGGCTGGGACGCCGTGTTGACGAAGCTTCCGCTCATCCTGGCCACGAGCCTGCTGATGCCGTCGCTGGCCGCGTTCTTCGCGTTGCGCAAGTATCTCAAGGTGTGACGCACGTCAAGAGGGCCGTACGCGCAACGGAGCGTACGGCCCTTCGCGTTGTCCTAGACTCACCCGCATGTCGGGCCGCGACCTGTTCTGCCAGCCCCGCCGTTTCGGCCGCGGGGCCGCCCTGACATTGGTCTTCGCGGGCGTGCTGGTCGCCGGCGCCGCCACCGGCTCCCTCCCGGACGGCGACCACCCGGACGCCTCCGGACGGAAGGCCGCGCAGGCGGCCGCCCGCACCGGAACCCGGCACGACGACGTCGAGAAGGCCGCCGCCGACGCCATGGCCGACGGCAAGTCCCCCATGGAGGCCGCCGAACGGGCCGTAAGTCGCAGTGGGGACCGCTGGGGCGCCGTCTACTCCGAGGGTGAGTACGAGGAGTTCCAGGAGGCCCTCGACGGTGAGTACACCGGCGTCGGACTGTGGGCGCGGCGCGAGCGGGACGGGCGGATCGAGGTGACCCGGGTGCGGTCCGGGTCGCCCGCGGCCGCCGCCGGGATCCGCAAGGGCGACCGGCTGCGCAGCGTCGACGGTCACGAGGTCGACGGGCGCCCCGTCACCGAGGTGGTCGCCTTACTGCGCGGTGACGCACAGGACGCCCCGGCGGGCACCACCGTCCGCCTCGGCCTCGAGCGCGGCACGCGCGCGTGGAGCGAGACGCTGCGCCGGGCCCGTCTGTCCACCGACTCCGTCACCGTCCGCAGGCTCCCCGACGGCGTGACCGTCATCCGGGTCGCCGCCTTCACCAGGGGCTCCGGCGACCACGTCCGCACCGCCGTGCGCCGGGCACCGGCCGACGGCGGGATCGTCCTCGACCTGCGCGGCAACTCCGGCGGCCTGGTCACCGAGGCCACCGCCGCCGCCTCCGCCTTCCTCGACGGCGGCCTCGTCGCCACCTACGACGTCGACGGCAAGCAGCGCGCCCTGCACGCCGAGCCCGGCGGCGACACCGCCCGGCCCCTGGTCACGCTGGTCGACGGCGGCACGATGAGCGCGGCCGAGATGCTCACCGGAGCGCTGCAGGACCGGGGCCGCGCGGTCGTCATCGGCTCCCGTACCTTCGGCAAGGGCTCCGTGCAGATGCCGAGCAGGCTGCCCGACGGCTCCGTCGCCGAGCTGACCGTCGGCCACTACCGCACCCCCGCCGGCCGCGCCGTCGACGGCCGGGGCATCACCCCCGACCTCGAGGCCGGGCAGGACGCGCTGCAGCGGGCGGAGACGGTGCTCAGCGGCTTGGGCGACCCGTCGTAAACGGCTTTCCCGGTACCCCCTCCGTAGTGCGAAAATGGACGGCACTATGAGCAAGGGAATGTACGTACCGAAGGAGTCCCAGCCCAAGCAGGGCGGAGGGGCCGCGAAAGCGGCCAAGGACGGCAAGCGCAAGCTCGTCGCGCAGAACAAGAAGGCACGGCACGACTACGCGATCATCGACACCTACGAGGCCGGGCTCGTCCTCACCGGCACCGAGGTGAAGTCGCTGCGCCAGGGGCGTGCCTCGCTGACCGACGGCTTCGTCCAGATCGACGGGAACGAGGCGTGGCTGCACAACGCCCACATTCCCGAGTACAGCCAGGGCACCTGGACCAACCACTCCGTGCGCCGCAGGCGCAAGCTGCTCCTGCACCGCGAGGAGATCGACAAGCTGGAGTCCAAGTCCCAGGAGACGGGTCACACGATCGTGCCCCTCGCCCTGTACTTCAAGGACGGCCGCGCGAAGGCCGAGATCGCCCTCGCGCGAGGCAAGAAGGAGTACGACAAGCGGCAGACCCTGCGCGAGAAGCAGGACCGGCGGGAGTCGGACCGGGCGATCGCGGCGGCGCGGCGCAAGCAGCGGGGCTAGTACCGCACGGTCGGCCGGCCGGGGGAATACGCTGGCACGGACCCGCGTTGGTCACGTACGATGGCATCTGCACCGCACAGCAGGTGCGCGAGTCCCTCCGGTCCTCCGGAGGGGGTTGAAAAATCAACATGGGGATGATCGGTTTCGACAGCGGCTGTCGAAGCAGGGGAAGCGTGTCGAGGAAGCGGCAATGATCTCGTAAACCATATGTCGCAAAAAATAATCGCCAACACCAAGCGCGATTCCTCCTCGTTCGCCCTCGCTGCCTAATTAGCAGCTAGCGAACTCTCATAGGAGTGTCAGCCCGGGGCTGTTCCCGACCCGGATCCTGGCATCAGCTAGGGGACTAAACCTTGATCCCGGTCACGGGGTGAAGAGGGAAACCAAACAGTGACTGAGCCCGTCGGAGACTTGTCCGCGTGATCTCCGGGGCCGAGAAAATCGAAGCGGACTGCACACGGAGAAGCCCTGGTTCCGCACCGTTGGACGCGGGTTCGATTCCCGCCATCTCCACTCATCCCATGTGGGCAAAGGCCCCGTCGCTCTCGGGCGACGGGGCCTTTGCCGTGTATGTCTCCCCAGATCTCACACGATGCCGGACGGGCTCACGGCGCGGCTTTGAAGAACGCGTAGTGCAACTGCGCTTGGCGATGCCGCCAGGACGCTGGGGCCCGAGGCCGGCGGATGCCTCTCTTGCACCTACCTGCCCAGTTTGTCCTCGATCCAGGTGGTGGCGAAGTCGATGACTTCCGCGGCCTCGAACAGATGGCTGTCGGCAGCGCCGACTCTGCCCTGTCGGCCGATTCCTGCGGCGAGCATGGCCCGGACGATGACTTCGAACGGGTCTTTCCCTTCGGGCACCACTGCCGAGTAGTCGAAGGCCCCGTGTTCCGAGTCGATGTCGTGGAAGTGGTGCCAGACCCGTCGGCCCTGCACAAGTATGGGCTGTTCGTAGTCCACGAACCGTTTGCCGGGAGCATCGGCGAGCGCCTCGGCGTGGTGCAACAGCGTCATGGTGTCCAAGGGGGCGCCGAGCAGCAGGACCCGGCCGTTGCGCGCAGTCAGCCTTGCCAGGGGGCTGCCGCGGCCATGGGGATCGTCCCAGGGATGGTCGGCCATCAGCTCGTCCGCCACCGCTCCCAGGGCCGCGAAGCTGGCATCCGGGTGACGGCTGCGGACGGCTCCGGGCCGGCGGCGCAGTGCTTCTGGGAGACGGCCGTTGTTGTGGTCGGCCTCGCTGAGGGTCGGGTCGTAAGCGGGATGTTCCGCGCGAAGGGCGTCCTGCCAGTCCTGCGGCCAGGTGACGAAGTCGTAGGGGGGTGCGTCGTTCCAGCCACAGGTCACCATGAGGGTTCCCCGCGTTCCGACGACGTCGCGTAGGGCGCCGATGACGGTCTGCGGTCCGCCGGCCACGTAGCCGATGGCGGACATGCGGGTGTGGAACATGACGACATCGCCGTCTCCGAGGCCGAGCGCGGCCAGGTCACGGCCGATCCGGCTTCGGGTCACGGGCCCGCCGGAGCGTTTCAGTAAGTCCATTTCGCCCATGGCCACGAACTATCCCTGCGCCACGGACCCTGGGCAACCGCATTGACGCCTGCCGTCGAGGGGGGCGCCCGACCAGTGCCTGCTGAGCTCGGCCCTTTGCCTGGACAAGCGGCCCGGTGCCCTTGGCGACTCCTCACGCAAGCGCCCGAGGCGCCGTGCTGGCCCGTTCCGTCATCCTGGGCGGGAGCAGCGTCGCCCCGGGTACGTCCGACCCGCCCAGCTTCGCCATCAGCAACTCCACCGCCCGTTCACCCAGTTCGGTGGACGGCAGGGTGACCGAGGTGATGGGGACGCGGAGGGAGGCGGCGAGTTCGTCGGGGCAGATGGCGGTGATGGACAGGTCGGCGGGGACACGCAGGCCGAGTTGTTCGAAGGCGTCGATCAGCGGTTCCAGCACCGCCTCGTTGTGGACGACGACCCCGGTCAGCGCGGGGTGTTCGCGCAGCAGTTGCTCGGCGACCCGGCGGGCGGCGTCGGGCTGGGCGTCACAGGGGTGGACGGAGGAGGCGAGGCCATTGCGGGTGGCGGCGGCCGTGAAGCCCTGGACGACCCGCTGGGCGAACCCCGTCCGTCGTACGTACACCTCCGGCGGTGAGCCGATCAGCGCCACCACCCGGTGCCCGAGCCCCGCCAGCCGCTCCACGCACAGTTCCCCGGCCGCCTTGAAGTCCAGGTCGACGCAGGTCAGCCCGTCCGCGTCCAGGGGGAAGCCGATCATCACGGACGGCAGGTCCAGCGATCGCAGCAACGACAGCCGGGGGTCGTGCAGCCCGACGTCCATCACGATGAGCGCGTCGACCAGCGCCGTGTCCGCGACCCGGCGCAGCCCCTCCTCGCCCTCCTCCTGGGTGAGGAGCAGGACGTCGTGGTCGTGCTTGCGGGCGGTGGTGACCACGGACACCGCGAACTGCATGGCGACCGGGACGTGGATGCCGGCCCGTAAGGGCACCACCAGCGCCAGCACGTTCGACCGGCGGCCGGCCAGTGCCCGGGCACCCGCGTGCGGCCGGTACCCCAGCTCCCGGATGGAGGCCTCGATCCGCAGCCGGGTCTCCTCCGAGATCGGGCGCTTGCCGCTCAGCGCGTAGGAGACGGTGCTCGGGGAGACCCCGGCGTGCCGAGCCACATCGGTGATCTTGACCATCAGTCCAGCTCCAGGGTGAGAAAGCCGGTGCCCGCCGCCGCCCGTGCCGTCCGCTCCCCGCAGGCGAGCGCCCACGGCGCCGACGGATCACCGCACGAGGCCCGCAGTGTGTCCCCCTCCCGTACGACGGTGAAGGTGACGCCCCCCACCGGCACCGTCACCTGCGCGCCCCGACGCAGCCCGTACGCCCGCAGGGTCACCCCGTCCGCGTACGCATAGTCGGGCCGGTCGTCCACCGCCCCCACCGGGATCACCGCCCCCGGCCGGACCAGCAGCGGCACGCTGGAGAACCCGTGCCGCTCCCGCACCCAGCGCGGCCCGGTCACCGTCCGCCCGCTCAGGAAGTGGGTCCAGGTGCCCTCGGGCACGTAGTAGGTCACGTCCCCCTCGTCGCTGAACACCGGCGCGACCAGCAGGTCCGGCCCGAGCATGTACTGCCGTTCCAGGTGCGCGCACCCGGGATCGTCCGGGAACTCCAGCACCATCGCCCGCATCATCGGCACGCCCTCGGCATGGGCGGCACGGGCGGCCTCGTGGAGATAGGGCATCAGGCTCAGCTTCAGGCGGGTGAACAGGCGCAGCACGTCGACGGACTCCTCGTCGAACAGCCACGGCACGCGGTACGAGGAGGAGCCGTGCAGGCGGCTGTGCGAGGACAGCAGCCCGAAGGCCAGCCACCGCTTGAACAGCGCGGGCGTCGGTGTGCCCTCGAAGCCGCCGATGTCGTGGCTCCAGTACCCGAACCCGGACAGGCCGAGCGACAGCCCGCCGCGCAGCGACTCGGCCATCGACTCGTACGTGGCCTCGCAGTCGCCGCCCCAGTGCACGGGGAACCGCTGGCTGCCGGCCGTCGCCGAGCGGGCGAAGACGACCGCCTCGCCCTCGCCCCGGTGCTTGCGCAGCACCTCGAAGACGGTGCGGTTGTAGAGGTAGCTGTAGTAGTTGTGCATCCGTTCCGGGTCGGAGCCGTCCGACCAGGCCACGTCGACGGGGACGCGTTCGCCGAAGTCGGTCTTGAAGCAGTCGACGCCCTGGGCGAGCACCGCCTCCAGTTTCGCCGCATACCAGTCGCGGGCCGCGGGACTGGTGAAGTCGACCAGGGCCATGCCCGGCTGCCACAGGTCCCACTGCCACACGCTGCCGTCCGGCCGCCGCAACAGGTGCCCGAGCGCCTTGCCCTCGGCGAACAGCGGGGAGCGCTGGGCGATGTAGGGGTTGATCCAGACGGAGATGCGCAGCCCCTTGTCCTTCAGCCGGGCCAGCATCCCCTCCGGGTCGGGGAACACGCGCGGGTCCCACCGGAAGTCGCACCAGTTGAACTCGCGCATCCAGAAGCAGTCGAAGTGGAAGACGGAGAGGGGGAGTTCACGCTCCCGCATGCCGTCGATGAAGGACGTCACCGTCTCCTCGTCGTACGACGTGGTGAAGGACGTCGACAGCCACAGCCCGAACGACCACGCGGGCGGGAGGGCCGGGCGCCCGGTGAGGGCGGTGTACTTGCGCAGGATGTCCTTCGGGGTGGGGCCGTGGATCACGTAGTACGTCAACTGCTGTGACTCGACGCTGAACTGGACCCGGGACACGGCTTCCGAGCCGACCTCGAAGGACACCTTGCCGGGGTGGTCGACGAAGACGCCGTACCCGGCGTCCGTGAGGTAGAAGGGCACGTTCTTGTAGGCCTGCTCGGTCGCGGTGCCGCCGTCGGCGTTCCAGATGTCGACGACCTGCCCGTTCTTCACCAACGGCCCGAACCGCTCGCCGAGGCCGTACACGCTGGTCCCGACGCCGAGGCCGAGCTGCTCCCGCAGGTAGTGGGCGCCGGACGCGTCCCGCATGATGCCCATGCCCTTGGGGCCGCTGGAGGTGAGGAGGCGGCCGTGGGCGAGGAAGTCGACGTGCCACGGGCCGGTGCGGGCCACCCGGACCGACAGCGCGCCGGAGGTGAGGGTCGCGTGCTCCTCGTCGTACTCGGTGTGGGCTGCGGCCTCCTGCCCGGTGAGCTCGAACTCGGGCCCGCGCGGCTGCTCCCCCTGGAAGTGGGTGAGGGTCACCCCGATGACGTCGGGCATCGGGGTGTGTGCGGTGATCGTCACGACCGGTCCCTTCAGCAGGTCGCCGCGGTGGCGGATCGGCTGGGTCGGCGCGTCTATCTCCAGTGCGCCTTCCGCGGCCGTGACGTCGAGGACCTCCACCGGGTGGGCCGCGGTGACGCCCTCGCGCAGCAGCCAGTAGCCGTCGGTGAACTTCACGCGCGCACCCCTTTACTTGACCGCGCCCACGGCGATGCCGCGGGTGAGCGTCCGCTGGAAGACGAGGAAGAAGACGATCGCGGGCAGCACGCCCAGCAGGGCGGCGGCGTTGGTCATCGTGGCGTCCATCAGGCGCTGGCCCTGCAGGACGCCGAGCGCCACCGACACGGTCTGGTTGTCGTTGGAGATCAGCATCACCAGGGGCAGCAGGAACTCGTTCCAGGTCCAGATGAAGAAGAAGACCAGCAGCACCCCGAGGGTGGGGCGGCTGACCGGGACCACGATCCGCCACAGCACCTGCCACTTGTTCGCACCGTCGATGCGGGCGGCCTCGATGATCTCGCGCGGGAACTGCCCGAGGACCGACGAGAGCAGATACGTGCCGAAGGCCGCCTGGATCACCGTGAACACGATGATCACGCTGAGCCGGGTGTCGTACAGGCCGACCTGCTTGCTCAGGTAGTACACCGGGTAGACCAGAGCCTCCTGCGGCAGCATGTTGGCCAGCACGAAGAAGGCCAGCACCCAGGCGCGGCCCCGGATCCGGCCGATGCCGATCGCGTACGCGTTCAGCACCGACAGCACCGCGGCGAGCACCGCCACAGACCCGCTGATCAGCACCGAGTTGACCAGTTTCCGGCCGTAGTCGACCCGCTGCCAGAAGTCCTTCAGGCCGTCCAGGTAGAGGCCGTCGGGCAGGCTGAGCGGGCCGTGCGCGGAGTACTCGGCCGGTGACTTGACCGCGTTGACGGCCACGATCACGAACGGAACCACCATGAACAGGGCGGCGATGCTCAGGGCCACCAGTACCGGATAGCGGCGCAGGGCGGCGGTCATACGCGGGCCCCTTCCTCGGCGGTCATGCGCGGCCCCCTTCCTCGGCGTCCTCGGCGCGGGTCTGGAGTTTCAGGCCGATCAGGGACAGCGCCAGGATGATCACCGTGAGGACCGTGGAGATCGCGGCGCCGTAGCCGACCTGGGTCTTCTCGAAGAAGGTGGAGAAGGAGAAGTACGACGGCACGTCCGTCGCCCCGCCCGGGCCGCCCTTGGTCAGCACGTACACCGCGCCGAACACCTTGAGCGCGGCGATCGTGCACCAGGTCAGCACCACGTAGATCTCCGGGCGGATCTGCGGCAGCGTGATGTGCCAGAAGCGGCGCCACCAGCCGGCCCCGTCCAGTTCGGCCGCCTCCTGCAGCTGCGGGTCGACGCGCTGCAGGCCCGCCATGAAGACCACCAGCGGGAAGCCGATCTGCACCCACACCATCACGCCCATCACGCTGTACAGCGCGATGTCCGGGTCGCCGAGCCAGTCCTGCTGCCAGCCGCCCAGCCCCACGGCCTTCAGCAGTTCGTTGAGGGAGCCGTTGTCGGGGGCGAGGATCCAGCTCCAGACGATCCCGGCGACCGCGATCGGCAGCACCTGCGGGAGGTAGAAGCAGGCGCGCAGGACGGCGGCCACCCTGCTGCCGAAGTGCTTGCCGATGTGGTCGAACAGCGCGGCGGCCAGGACCAGGCCGACCGCCGTCGGTACGGCCGCCATGGCGACGACCATGAACAGGCTGTGCCGGAAGGACGCCCAGAACTCCGAGTCGTCCATCAGCTCCCGGTAGTTGGCGAGCCCGGACCACTTCGGGCTGCCCACACCCTGCCAGTCGGTGAAGCTCACGCCCGTGTTCATCAGGAACGGGACGATGACGACCGCCAGGAAGGCGAGGACCCCGGGGAGCAGGAAGAGGGCGTACGAGTCGCGGGTACGAGGGCGGCGCGGGCCGGCGTGGGCGTACTTGCCGACGACCCGCGTGCCCCGTTCGACGGTGACCGTCATCGCTTCGGGGCGCCCTTGTCGTACGCCTTCTGCAGGGCACTGAGATAGCCGTCCGGTTTCTCGTTGCCCGTCATCAGCTTCTGCGTCTCGGAGACGAGGACGTCGTAGAAGCCGTTCACCGGCCAGTCCGGGTAGAAGGCCAGGCCGTCCCGCCGGCTCAGCGTGTTGAAGTCGGTGATGAGCTGCTTGGACTTCGGGTCCGTGATGGCGGAGGCGTCGGCCGCTACCGGGACGCCGCCCTTGTCGCCGAGCAGGTTCTGGATCTTCTTCGACATGGTGATGTCGATGAAGTCGTAGGCGAGCTCCTTGTTCCTGGCGTTCTTGGGGACCACCCAGAGGTTGCCGCCGGAGCCCAGGGTCAGGTTCGAGCCGGGCCACAGTGTGGTGTCCCAGTCGAACTTGGCCTCCGACTGGAAGCGGCCGTACCACCAGCTGCCGGAGAACAGGATCGGCGCCTTGCCCTGGATCCAGGACACACCCGCGTCCTCGGCCTTGGTGCTGGTGGACTTCTCGCTGATCCAGCCCTTCTTCACCCAGCCGGCGAAGGTCCGCGCCGCGTACGTCCAGGCCGCGTCATGGAAGTCGGTCTTCCCCTTGTACAGCTCGTACTTGTCGACCCACGAGCGGTCGGCCCTGGACAGTGCGAGCTGGTAGAGGTACTGCTGGGCGATGTACTCGGCGCCCCCGTTGGCGAGCGGGGTGACGCCCTTCCTGGCGAAGGCGTCCATGGCGGCGGTGAGCTCGTCGAACGTCTTCGGCTCGGCGATCCCGTACTTCTTGAAGAGGTCCTTGTTGTAGTAGACCATCGTGTACTCGGCGTAGTTGGGCACGCCGTACCACTTGCCGGAGCCCATGACCCCGTCGGTGTCGTACATGCTGGTCGTGCGCACCCCGGCGCTGAGCTTCTTGTCCCAGCCGCGCTTGGCTGCCTCGGCGGTCAGGTCGGTCAGCAGGCCCTGCTTGGACAACTGGCCCGCGGTCGCGTTGCCCTTGTTGTACTCCATCATGTCCGGCGCGTCCGAGGAGTTCAGGACCATCGGCGCCGTCTTCTGGATCTGCTCGAAGCCCTTCTCCTCGAACTTCACCTTCACGCCCGGGTGCTCGGCCTCGAACTCCTTGATGGCCTCGTTCCAGGCCACGCCCATCGCGCTGTCGGGGGCCTCGTAGTGCCAGAGCCGGAGCGTCCTGCTGTCGGACCCACCGCTGTCCGAGTCGCCGCAGGAGGCCAGGAGCAGCGATCCGGACAGGATCACCGCCGCGGCCGCCCATCGCCTTCGTGCCGTCAACATCCAGTGCCTCCAGAGGAGTCGGAGTCGGATGGTTCTCGGGGTGCCACGCAGCGTCCGTCGATGCGATTCGATACGTGGCGTCGAAGCGCTTCGACGGAGGAAGGTATGTTGCGGGTGGGAGAGCGTCAATGACTCTGGCCAGAATTGCTGCAAGCGATTCGACGGCAGGAACCAAGGGCGTTCCCCGCCGTGTTGATCAGCAGGGCCGTCACGGCCGCCGCCGCCGGCACCGCGAAGCCGGCCGCCGGTGCGGTGTGCTCCGCCGCCCAGCCCCCGGCCGCCGACCCGCAGGCGATGCCCGTGAGCAGGGCGGTGACGACCAGGCTCATGCCCTCGTTCAGGCGGTCGGCGGGAGCGCGGTCCTGGACCAGCGTCATCGCCGTCACCATCGTCGGCGCGGTCGCCATGCCCGCCCCGAGCAGGGCCACAGCCAGCGCGGGAAGCGTGCCCACGGCACGGGCGGCGAGCAGCGGCAGGGTCATCAGCGCGGCCATGGCCACCAGACACCACGGCAGCCTGCGCTCCGCGGGCCCGTCCGGCTGCCGTGCCCCGTACAGCAGGCCCGCCGCGCAGGAACCCGCCGCCTGCAGCGCGAGGACGACCCCGGCCGCCGAGCGGTGCCCCTGTGCGTCGGCGTACGCGATGGTGACGACCTCCATCGATCCGAACACCGCGCCGGTCGCGACGAAGCACGCCAGCAGCGGCGGTATACCGGGGGTGCGCAGCGGCGACGCGGCCCGTGTACGTCCCCGGGGCGGCGGCTCGGTGGACCGCTGCGCGGCGAACAGCAGCACCCCGGCCAGCAGCAGCACCCCGCCCACGAGCGTGCCCGCCTCCGGGAAGAACGCGCCGGTCAGGAAGGACGCCAGGACCGGGCCCAGCATGAAGCACAGCTCGTCGGCGGCCTGCTCGAAGGAGTTCGCCGTGTGCAGGGCCTCGGGGTCGTCCCGCAGCAGGTGGGCCCAGCGGGCCCGGGACATGCCGCCGATGTTGGGGACGGTGGCGGTGGCGGTGTACGCGGCGAACAGGGTCCAGTCCGGGGCGCCAAGGCGCACGCACAGCAGCAGGGCGAGACCGCCCAACACGGCGGTGACCGTGGCCGGCACGGCGACCCGGGCCTGACCGTGCCGGTCGACGAGCCGGGCGATCCAGGGCCCCGCCACCGCCGTCGCCGCGAGGCCGGTCGCGGTGACGGCCCCGGCGAGCGCGTACGACCCCCGCGACCCGGCGATCATGACGACCGCGCTCACCCCGAACATGCCCATCGGCAGGCGGGCGACCAGATTGCCGGCGGTGAAGGCACGGGTGCCGGGGCGGCCGAACAGGCGGCGGTACGCGCCGGGGGAGAGGGAGGACATGTCCCTACCGTCGCCCGCGGTGGATCAAGGGGTCCAACACCTGATCCGTGCCGATTCACGCACCGCTGTTGTAAGTTCACGCGGTGTCCCCTCCCGCCCACCTCGACCCCCGCCTCCTGCGCGCCTTCGTCACCGTCGCCGAGGAACTGCACTTCACCCGCGCCGCGGCCCGTCTGTACGTCGCCCAGCAGGCGCTCAGCAGGGACGTACGGCGCCTGGAGCGGGAGCTGCGTGCCGAGCTGTTCGTCCGCACCACCCGGCAGGTCTCACTGACCGCCGACGGCGAGCGCCTGCTGCCGCACGCCCGCTGCGTCCTCGCCGCCCACGAGGACCTGCTCGCCGCCTTCGGACAGGCCCGCGCCCTCCTGGTCGACCTCAACTCCCCGGACCTGGACACCGGCCGCCAGGTGCTGCACCGGGCGCGTGCACTCGCTCCCGAGCACGAGCTGATGGCCCGGTACGAGAGCGGCCTCACGGGGGCCGCCGCCGAACTGCTCGCCGGGCGCCTGGACGCGTCGTTCGGCAGGTTCGCGGGGCTCGACCCGGCACTGCGGGCCGGACTGGACCACCAGCTCGTACGGTACGAGCCGATGGCGGTCGTCCTCCCCGAGGAGCACCGGCTGGCCCCGCTGGACGCGGTACCGCTGTACGCGCTGGCAGGCGAGACCGTGTACGCCGGTGCGGGAAACCCCCGTACGCCGGAGTGGACCGACCTCGCGCACCGGCTCTTCGCCGGACGCGGCATCGAGGTCGCGCCGCCGGCCCCGCTGGCCGTGGGCGTGGAGGAGTTCCACCGGCTCATGGCCAAGACCGGCCACCCGGTCCTCGCGGTGACCGACTTCTCGGCCCTGCCGGGGACCGTGGTGCGGCCGCTCGTCGACCCCGTCCCGCTGTCGCCCGTGTCGCTGGTGTGGCGCAGAGGACTGGCACATCCCGCGTTCGACGCGGTTCGACGCGCGGCGACTCAACTGGCGGCCGAGCGAGGCTGGTTGAGACAACCCGAAAGCGCATGGGTTCCAGCCATCGATGAAACGATCAGTAAATCGGACAGTTCCGTTCACCATGGAAACTCTGCAAGCCCGACGCTCGGACCGGCGCTACCGAACGCTTGTCCAGTGCCCCACCCTTCAGGGTGGAGGTGCAGGGCATCCTGTCCGTAGCGGCCCGGAGGGGCGCAGAGGCATGGCTAACATCGCCTTGTCCGACAACAGAGTTGTGGGACCTACCGCCGGACGGGCGGGAAGTCAGGCCTGCGGAGGCCGTGTAAGACCGACCCTCACCGGTCGGCAGTGGCCTGTGAAACAGGAACCCCAGGTGGTACCGCGTAGCGGTACGGACCGGAATCTCCTGCCCTCGGATAGGAGAGGGCGTCAAGTTCGTGACAGCCGAGCACAGTGAGACGTGGGGGGCGCTCGGACCGGTGGGGGCCGGGTCCGGCGGCGGGGGCTCGGAGTCGTCTGCGCACCCGGAAACATTCCCGTGGAGGGAACGCAGGTGCGCGTGAAGAAATGGCCGGAAGACACCCGGCCGGAGTGGCCCGATCCCGAACCAGGGGGCCACGGTCTGCCGGTGACGGGGGCGGAGGCCCAGTGCTTCCCCGAGACCGGGGCGACGGACGTCCTGCCGGACGGGGCCGTGCCCGACGCCGCTCCCACCGTGGTACTGCCCGCCGCGCGGGCCACTGGCTCCGCCGGGCCGGCCGAGCACGACCCGCACGAGCTGACGGTCCGGCTCGACACCGACCGGATCGCTGAGCTACGCCTGCCGGGTGCGAAGGCGATGGGCGACGCCGGCCGGAAACGCCCGGACGAGCGCGGACGGCCGCCGCACGCCGGTGGCCGGAACGTCCCCGACGGACCGGTGTTCGTCGACGCGTCGGGCCGCCGCAGCCGCACCTTCCGCCGCCTCGGCATGTTCGTCGGCATCGCCTGCGCGGCCTACGCCGTCGTCATCGCCGCCACCCTCCTGTCCGGCAGCTCGGACGCGCCCTGGCTGCCGGTGCCGGGCCAGAAGGAGAACAAGCCCGCCGGCCAGGTCGACATCTCCCCGGTGCCCGCCGACCCCGCCCCGCCCTCCGCCCGCGTCGGCGCCGCGCCCGTCACGAGGCCGACACCGCCCGCCGTCCCGGCACCGGGCGGCAGCGCGCCCGTACCCGGCGCCACCCGCGGCACCGTCAAGCAGCCGGACACCTCCGCCGACCCGCGACCCACGCCGACGGCCCCCTCCGGCCCGGCCACCGGCGGCTCCTCCCCGGACCCCGAGCCCTCGGCCCCGACACCCTCGGTCACCCCGCCGCCCCCGACCGGCCCCGCCGTGGGTTCCGGCAGCCCGTCGCCGTCCCTGTCCTCGGGCACGGGCACGGGTTCCGGCACCGGCACGCACATCTGATGGGCCGCCGCACACGCGCCCAGGAACCCGGACGCCGACCCGAAGCCGGTCTCGGACCCGCAGTCGGACGTGAGCCCGGAGCCGGGCGCGGAGGCAGGGCTGGACGTGTGCCCGGGGCTGGGCGTGGGCCCGGGGCTGGGCGTGGGCCCGAAGCCGGTCCCGGACCTGGACGTGGCCCCGAAGCTGGACGTGGCCCCGAAGCAGGGCTCGGACCCGCCACCGGACGGGGGTCCCGGACCGCACCGCCCACCCGCGACCGCCCCCGTCCCCGGCCTCGTCCCCGCTCTCGGCGCCGCGGTCTCCCCCTGCGCCTGCTGCTCCCCCTCCTCGTCCTCCTCGTCATGGTGGCGATGCTGATGCTGCGCGGCTACGTGCACAGCGAGATCCTCGCCGACCACCGCATCCGCCCCGAGGCATCCACCGGCGGGGTGCCGGAGAAGATCCTGGCCGGCGGCCCGGTCATCGACACCCGCGACGGACGCACCACCAGCCTGCGCATCCCCGACCACCGCCTGGTCCTCACCTTCGACGACGGCCCCGACCCCACCTGGACCCCGAAGGTCCTGGACGTGCTGCGCAAGCACCACGCGCACGCGGTCTTCTTCGTCACCGGCACCATGACCTCCCGTCACCCCGAGCTGGTCAGAAGGATGGTCGCCGAGGGCCACGAGGTGGGCCTGCACACCTTCAGCCACCCCGACCTCTCGTACCAGTCCAGGAAACGTATCGACTGGGAGCTGTCCCAGAACCAGTTGGCGATCACGGGCGCGGCGGGCATCCGTACGTCCCTCTTCCGTCCCCCGTACTCGTCCTTCGCCGACGCCATGGACGACAGGTCCTGGCCGGTGACCCGGTACATCGGCACCCGCGGCTACATCACGGTCGTCAACGACACCGACAGCGAGGACTGGCGCAAGCCCGGCGTCGCCGAGATCATCCGCCGGGCCACCCCGCACCACGGCAAGGGCGCGATCGTCCTCATGCACGACTCGGGCGGTGACCGGCACCAGACGGTCCAGGCCCTCGACAGGTTCCTGCCCCTGCTGCGGAAGCAGGGCTACGCCTGCGACAACCTCACCGAGGCCCTGAACGCCCCGAGCGCCAACACCCCGGTGACCGGCCCCGGCCTGTGGAAGGGCAGGGCATGGATCTTCCTGGTCCAGGCCTCGGACGACACCACCGACGTCATGGTGGCGGGCCTCGCGCTGATCGGCTCCCTGGTCATCGGCCGCTTCGCCCTCATGCTCCTGCTCTCCGGCGCACACGCCCGCCGGGTCCGCCGCCGTGCCTTCCGCTGGGGAGAGCCGGTCACGGAACCCGTGTCGGTGCTGGTCCCGGCGTACAACGAGGCCAAGTGCATCGAGAACACCGTCCGCTCCCTGACGGCGAGCGAGCACCCCGTCGAGATCGTCGTCGTCGACGACGGCTCGACGGACGACACTGCCGGGATCGTCGAGGCGATGGGTCTGCCCGGCGTCCGGGTGGTGCGCCAGGCCAACGCGGGCAAGCCCGCCGCGCTCAACCGGGGCCTGGCGAACGCCAGTCACGACCTGATCGTGATGATGGACGGCGACACCGTCTTCGAGCCGTCCACGGTCGGGGAACTGGTGCAGCCCTTCGCGGACCGAGGGGTCGGCGCCGTGGCCGGCAACGCGAAGGTCGGCAACCGGGACTCGCTCATCGGCGCCTGGCAGCACATCGAGTACGTGATGGGCTTCAACCTCGACCGCCGGATGTACGACATCCTGCGCTGCATGCCGACGATCCCCGGCGCCGTCGGGGCCTTCCGGCGGACCGCCCTGGAACGGGTCGGCGGCATGAGCGACGACACGCTCGCCGAGGACACCGACATCACGATGGCCCTGCACCGGGACGGCTGGCGGGTGGTGTACGCGGAGAAGGCCCGCGCCTGGACCGAGGCCCCGGAGTCCGTCCAGCAGCTGTGGTCCCAGCGCTACCGCTGGTCGTACGGCACCATGCAGGCCATCTGGAAACACCGCCGGGCGCTGCTGGACCGCGGCCCGTCGGGCCGCTTCGGCCGGGTGGGCCTCCCGCTGGTCTCCCTGTTCATGGTGCTCGCCCCCCTCCTGGCCCCCCTGATCGACGTCTTCCTCCTGTACGGCATCGTCTTCGGCCCGACCCGGAGGACGATCGCGGCCTGGCTGGGCGTCCTGGCGATCCAGGCCGTGTGCGCCGCGTACGCGTTCCGCCTCGACCGGGAACGCATGACCCACCTGGTCTCGCTGCCGCTGCAGCAGATCCTCTACCGCCAGCTCATGTACGTGGTCCTGCTGCAGTCCTGGATCACGGCGCTCACCGGGGGCCGGCTGCGCTGGCAGAAGCTGCGGCGCACCGGAGTCGTCGAGGCACCGCCGGGCGGCGGCCGGGTGCCGAGCCCGCGAACGCCCGACACCAGTGAACGGAGGCCGGTGGCATGACCGGTACGGAAGCCGTGCCCCACTCGTCCGTCGCCCGGAAACCGCCGGCCGGCCGGGACCGCTACCTGGACCTCCTCCGCTCGATCGCCCTGGTCCGGGTGGTGGTCTACCACCTCTTCGGCTGGGCGTGGCTCACCGTCCTGTTCCCCTCCATGGGCGTGATGTTCGCACTGGCCGGCTCCCTGATGGCCCGCTCCCTGAGCCGCCCGGCGCCGAAGGTGATCCGGGACAGGGTGCGCAGGCTGCTCCCGCCGCTGTGGGTGTTCGGCGCGGTGGCGCTGACGCTCATGTTCAAGGGCGGCTGGAACCCGGTGCGGGACCCGGACAACGGCGGCACCTGGGGCCTGGTGAAACTGCTGGACTACGTGGTCCCCGTCGGCGCCCCTCCCTTTCCCTGGCACATCGGCTCCGAGTCGGGTCTGCTGGAGGACAGTTGGGCCGTGCAGGCGGTGGGCCCGCTGTGGTACCTGCGCGCGTACCTGTGGTTCGTGGCGGCGTCCCCGCTGCTGCTGCGGGCACTGCGCCGGGCGCCGTGGCCGACCCTGCTGGCCCCGCTGGGGCTGACGGCGCTCGTGGGTACGGGCGTGGTCGCCATCCCCGGTGAAACGGGCAACGCCGTCACCGACTTCGCGGTGTACGGGGGCTGCTGGGTTCTCGGACTCGCCCACCACGAGGGCCTGTTGCAGCGCGTCCCCCGCTACCTGGCCGTCTCCTCGTCGGCCCTGCTGATGTCCTTCGCCCTGTGGTGGGCCTCGGGCCACCTCGGGCCGGACGGCTGGGACCTGAACGACATCCCGCTCGCACAGGCGACCTGGTCCTTCGGGTTCGTGGTGGTCCTGCTGCAGTACTCCCCGTCATGGCAGGAGCTCCCGGCCCGGCTGCGCCGCTGGGACAATCTCGTCACCCTGTCCAACAACCGCGCCGTCACCATCTACCTGTGGCACAACATGCTGATCATGGCCACGGTCCCGATCATCGACCGGGCGTACGACCTCCCGTTCATGCAGGGCGACCGCGCGGTGGCCGCACTGGACGCGACCTACATGTTCTGGATGTTCGTCCTGGTCTGGCCGCTGATCGCACTCACCGTCCTCGCCCTGGGCTGGATCGAGGACCTCGCGGCCCGACGGAGCCCCAGGCTGTGGCCGAACGGGGCACACCGCACGGGCTCGCGCCGGAAGGCCTGATCCGCGGCGCGGCCTTCCGCCGCCGCGCGACCTCTCATCCCGCTTCCGGGCGGGGTGAGAGCAACGTTCCCTTGCGGTCACCCGTGGCCACAGGCAGGAAACGAGGCCTCCCTACCTTCGGGACTCATCACCGCGAACCGCCAGAGACCCGGAGCACCGTGGAGGCGTCATGACAGCCCCTAGTACAGCCCACGCCCCCAGCAGGGGAGGCCGCTGGATCGAGAACTGGGATCCGGAGGACGAGACCTTCTGGAACGAGACCGGGGAGAAGATCGCCCGCCGCAACCTCCTGTTCTCCGTCCTCTCCGAGCACATCGGGTTCTCGATCTGGACCCTGTGGTCCGTACTCGTGCTGTTCATGGGACCCGAATACGGGCTGACGCCCGCGGACAAGTTCCTGCTCACCTCCATGGTGACGCTGGTCGGCGCCGTCGTCCGGGTGCCCTACACCTTCGCGGTGGCCGTCTTCGGCGGGCGGAACTGGACGATCATCTCGGCGAGCCTGCTGCTCGTCCCCACGATCGCCGCGTTCACCGTGATGAAGCCGGGGACGTCGTTCGACACCTTCCTCCTCGTCGGTCTGCTCGCGGGCATCGGCGGCGGCAACTTCGCCTCGTCCATGACCAACATCAACGCCTACTTCCCGCTCCGTAAGAAAGGGTGGGCGCTCGGGCTGAACGCCGGCGGCGGCAACATCGGCGTGCCGGTCATCCAGCTGATCGCCCTCGCGATCATCGGCGCCAGCGGTGGGCCGCGCGTGCTGCTCGGGATCTACATCCCGCTGATCGTCGTCGCCGCCGTCCTCGCCGCGCTGTTCATGGACAACCTCGCCTCCGTGAAGAACGACACGGGAGCGGCGAAGGACGCCGCCAGGGACGCGCACACCTGGATCATGTCGTTCCTCTACATCGGCACCTTCGGGTCGTTCATCGGCTACAGCTTCGCCTTCGGCCAGGTGCTCACCAACCAGTTCGGGCGGACCCCGCTGCAGGCCGCGTACCTCACCTTCATCGGCCCGCTGCTCGGCTCGCTGATCCGGCCCGTCGGCGGCTGGCTGGCCGACCGGTACGGCGGGGCGAAGATCACGCTGTGGAACTACGTGGGCATGGCCGCCGCGACCGCCGTGCTGGTCGTCGCCAGCATGCAGAAGTCGCTGCCGCTCTTCGTGGCCGTGTTCGTGGTGCTGTTCGTGCTCAGCGGGCTCGGCAACGGGTCGACGTTCAAGATGATCCCCGGCATCTTCCAGGCGAAGGCGCTGGCCCAGGGACTCGAGGGCGAGGCGGCGGCGGCCTACGGGCGGCGGCTGTCCGGGGCCTCCATGGGGCTGATCGGCGCGGTCGGCGCACTCGGCGGTGTGGGCATCAACCTGGCGTTCCGGCAGTCCTTCCTCTCCTACGGTTCCGGCACCGGCGCCTTCGTCGCCTTCCTGGCCTACTACGGTGTCTGCTTCGCGGTGACCTGGGCCGTATACCTTCGCCGCCCCGCCGGCCAGAGCAGGGCAGCGGCCGCCGCCGAGACGACGCCGCAGCTCAGTTACGCCGAGGTGTGACGTAACACCGGCGACATCAACGCGAACCGAGCCTGTCACGCGCTGTTGACAGGCTCGTTCGGCATGCAGGCCAGCTAGGAGAGCCATGTACGACGAATCGCAGCGACCGGAACCCGGCCCGCACGGACCCCTCGCCGGGTTCACCGTTGGCGTGACGGCCGCGCGCCGGGCCGAGGAGCTCGGGGCGCTGCTGCAGCGGCGCGGTGCGGTCGTGCAGCACGCGCCCGCCCTGCGCATCGTGCCGCTCGCCGACGACGGGGAACTGCTCGCCGCCACCAAGGAGATCATCGACCAGGTGCCGGACGTGGTGGTCGCCACGACCGCGATCGGCTTCCGGGGCTGGGTCGAGGCCGCCGACGGCTGGGGGCTGGGCGAGCAGTTGCTGGGGCGGCTGCGCGGGATGGAGCTGCTGGCGCGCGGGCCCAAGGTCAAGGGTGCGATACGGGCCGCCGGACTGAGCGAGAAGTGGTCGCCGTCGAGCGAGTCGATGGCCGAGGTGCTGGACCGGCTCCTGGAGGAGGGCGTCGGGGGACGCCGGATCGCCGTACAGCTGCACGGTGAGCCGCTGCCCGGGTTCGTGGAGGCGCTGCGGGAGGGGGGAGCGGAGGTGGTGCCGGTGCCGGTGTACCGGTGGATGCCGCCGGAGGACATCGGTCCCCTCGACCGGCTGCTGGACGCCGCCGTCTCGCGCGGACTGGACGCACTGACCTTCACCAGCGCGCCGGCCGCCGCCTCACTGCTGTCCCGGGCCGAGGAGCGGGGGCTGCTGTCGGAACTGCTCGCCGCCCTCAGCCACGACGTGCTGCCGGCGTGCGTCGGCCCGGTCACCGCGGTGCCGCTGCAGGCGCGCGGCATCGACACGGTCCAGCCGGACCGTTTCCGTCTCGGGCCCCTCGTCCAGTTGCTCTGCCAGGAACTGCCGGGCCGGGCGCGGGTGTTGCCGATCGCCGGGCACCGGGTGGAGATCCGGGGGCACGCGGTGCTGGTGGACGGCGACCTGAAGCCCGTACCGCCGGCCGGGATGTCCCTGATGCGGGCGCTGTCCCGGCGGCCGGGCTGGGTGGTGTCGCGGGCCGACCTGCTGCGGGCGCTGCCGGGGACCGGGCGGGACGAGCACGCGGTGGAGACGGCGATGGCCCGGCTGCGTACGGCGCTCGGGGCGCCGAAGCTGATCCAGACGGTGGTGAAGCGGGGCTACCGGCTCGCCCTGGACCCGGCGTCCGACGCCAAGTACGCCGACACCTGACCGGCACCTGACCGGCCCCGGGCCGAACGCCCGGCCCACCACTCGGCGCCGGTACGAGCCGGTGCGAGGGGTTCCGGCGCCGCGCGCGGGCAGGCACTGTGGGAGGGGAACGGTTCCCCCCTAGGCGGTGACAGGCACATGGCACTGGGTACGGCCACGGACGGGTACGAGCTGCGGTTCGACGCGGGGCGGATCTGCCTGGACCTTCTCTCCACCACCCACCCCGGTGAACGGCTGGACTCCGTAGAGCCGTTGCGCGCCTGGATCGCCGGCTCGGGGCTCGTCCCGCCCGGCACCCCGCTGGCGCACGCCGACGCCTCCTGGCTCCCGGGCTTCCGGGAACTGCGGGACTGCGTCGGCGTGTTGGTCCGGGCCGCGACCAACGCCCAGGCGCCGGGGCCGGGCTACGAGACCCGGCCGTACGACCTCGCCCTCGCCCGCCTGAACGAGACCGCCCGGCCCGCGCCCCCGGCCCCTCGTGCCGTACCCCGCGAGGACGGCGCGTTCGTACGGGAGTTGGACCGTCCGCCGCACTGCGCGGCGCTGCTCGCGGCCGTCGCCCGGGACGCCGTCGAGCTGCTGACCGATCCGGTCGTCCGGGCGGCGGTGCGGGAGTGCGAGGGGGACAACTGCACGATCATGTACCTGGACACGTCCCGCGGACGTCGTCGGCGCTGGTGTTCGAGCGAGATCTGCGGGAACCGGGAACGGGTCGCGCGGCACCGCCGACGGGCGGCGCTCACCCGGGCCTGACTGTCCGATAGGGGCTTCTTGCCCGTTGAGTACCGGTCTGGCATCGAAGTGATTTCGATAACACCGTGTTTGCCTCCGCCGCCGCGCGGGCAGCTCCGTCGCTCTTGGCGATGTGTCGGAAATGTAAAGATCACGCGGTGGGAATGTGCGCCCATGTCCAGCTCGTCACGTCACCCCCGAGAAATTTGTCACCCGGGTTTGAACACGCCGCGGACCACATCCGTACGTCTGGGGGAGCGACCGACTGGGGGAACCCCCGGACACCGGAGGTGGGCGTGCGCAAGGATGCGGCCGTGGCCAATGAACGTGGATCGAGGGCCCGACATCGCATGTCCCAGCCCTCGGAGCCTGATGAGGAGCTGATGCGTGCCCTGTACAGGGAGCACGCCGGACCCCTGCTTGCGTATGTCCTGCGCCTGGTTGCCGGAGATCGGCAGCGTGCCGAGGACGTCGTGCAGGAGACGCTCATCCGTGCCTGGAAGAACGCCGGTCAGCTCAATCGGGCGACCGGATCGGTACGCCCCTGGCTGGTGACGGTCGCACGCCGCATCGTCATCGACGGCCACCGCAGCCGGCAGGCCCGGCCGCAGGAGGTCGATCCGTCGCCGCTGGAGGTCATCCCCGCGGAGGACGAGATCGACAAGGCGCTGTGGTTGATGACGCTGTCGGACGCGCTCGACGACCTGACCCCTGCCCACAGAGAGGTCCTCGTCGAGACGTACTTCAAGGGGCGTACCGTCAACGAGGCGGCCGAGACGCTGGGCATACCCAGCGGCACGGTCCGCTCTCGGGTGTTCTACGCCCTGCGGTCGATGAAACTCGCACTGGAAGAGCGGGGGGTGACGGCGTGATGAGTGTCTACGGTGGATTCGGAGCGGGTGGTCCGGGTATGTCTGGACCCATGACCCCCAGGCAGGGACCTCCGGTGCCCAACGAGCACGAGACCGTGGGCGCCTACGCCCTCGGCATCCTCGACGACGCCGAAGCGACCGCTTTCGAAGCGCACCTCGCCACCTGCGAGTGGTGCGCCCAGCAGCTCGACGAGCTCGCCGGGATGGAGCCGATGCTGGCCGCGCTCGCGGACATGCAGGGCCCCGGGACGCCCGCGATCGGTGAGTCCCTGTCCGCCAAGCCCGCGCCGCGGCTGATGGACAAGCTCGTCGACGAGGTCGCGGTGACCCACGCCAAGAAGCGCCGCCGCAGCTTCTTCATGCTGGCGGCCGCCGTCGCGCTGATCATCACCGGCCCGGTGGCCGTGATGGCGGTGAACGGGGGCAACGACTCCGGCGGACAGACCGCCACGCCGCTGGCGGCCACCGCCAAGGACACGTTCGACACCATGTCGGACAAGGTCACGGCGACCGACGCGAGCACCAAGGTCACCGCGACCGTGGCGATGGCGCAGAAGGCCTGGGGCACCGCGGGCGCGGTGAAGATCAGTAACGTCAAGGGCCCCCTGAAGTGCTCCCTCATCGCCGTCGGCAAGAACGGCGAACGCGAGACGATGACCTCCTGGGCCGTCCCGAACGAGGGCTACGGCATCCCGAACGCCAAGACGGAGATGGCGAAGGAACCGCTCTACGCCCAGGGCGGCGCCGCCTTCAAACCGAACGAGATCGACCACTTCGAGATCATGACCTTCGACGGCAAGAAGCTGGTGTCGGTCAACGCCTGACGGCACAGGCGGACAGGGCCTGGTGCGCACATCCCCGACACCGTCGTGGGTGTACGTGCCGGGCCTGCGTGTTTTGGGGGAAGTCGGCCGGGCGGGCCCCTCGCCTCGGGGGGTCCCCTTCGCGTACGGTTGACGGCTGCCCAGCACGTCAGAAGGGGGCCCGGTGGCCGCTCAGGCTCAACAGGAAACCGCGGTCGGCTCGGTTCACGACCTGGCGCAGGACTCCCTGCGCGACCGAGAGATCAGCGTGGAACAGGAACACCTGGACCGGGTGTACCGACGCCTCGAGGAGAAGATCCACGAGGCCGAGTTCCTCATGCACGACGCGGCCAAGCGCGGCCAGGTCGGCACCCCCGGCGCGCTCGCCGAGCGGGACGCGCAGGTCTTCCGGGCGGGTGTCCACCTGAACCGGCTGAACAACGAGTTCGAGGACTTCCTGTTCGGCCGGATCGACCTGCTCCTCGGCAAGGACGGCAAGAAGGGACCCGACGGCGCGTACACCGCGGTGGAGCCCGCGGAGGGAGCCGTGCGCGAGGACGGCACGGCCGACATCGCCGAGACCCTGCACATCGGCCGCATCGGCGTCCTCGACCAAGACTACACCCCCCTCGTCATCGACTGGCGGGCGCCCGCCGCGGCCCCGTTCTACCGCTCCACCCCCGTCGACCCCGGAAGGGTCGTCCGCAGACGCGTCATCCGCTCCAAGGGACGCAGGGTCCTCGGCGTCGAGGACGACCTGATGCGCCCCGAACTGAAGGCCCACCTGCACGGCGACGAGCTGCCGGCGATCGGCGACGGCGCCCTGATGGCCGCCCTCGGCCAGGCCCGTACCCACACCATGCGGGACATCGTCGCCTCCATCCAGGCCGAGCAGGACCTGGTGATCCGTGCCCCCGCCGCCTCGGTGACGTACGTCGAGGGCGGGCCGGGCACGGGCAAGACGGCCGTCGCCCTGCACCGGGCCGCCTACCTCCTCTACCAGGACCGGCGCCGGTACGCGGGCGGCATCCTGATCGTCTCCCCGACCCCGCTGCTGGTGGCGTACACCGAGGGTGTGCTGCCCTCCCTCGGCGAGGAGGGGCAGGTCGCCATCCGTGCGATCGGCTCGCTGGTCGAGGGCGCCGAGGCCACGCTGTACGACTCCCCGTCCGTGGCCCGCGCCAAGGGGTCGTACCGGATGCTGAAGGTGCTGCGGAAGGCGGCGCGCGGGGCGCTGGAGCTGGGGCCGGGCGGCGGCGCCGGGCGTTCCGCCGGCACCGGCCGGGCCGCCGTCGGCCAGATGGCCTTCGGTGACGACGACGCCGACGCACCGGCGCAGACGCACACCGGCCCGCCCACCCGGCTGCGCGTCGTCGCCTTCGGGCGGCGCCTGGAGCTGGAGGGCGACGAGCTGGAGCGCGTCCGCCGCACCGCCCTGGGCGGAACCGCGCCCGTCAACCTGCTGCGCCCCCGCGCCCGCAAGCTGCTGCTCGACGCCCTGTGGGTCCGGTCCGGAGCGGGCAGCCGGCACACGGACCCGGAGCTGGCCGCCGAGCTGCGGTCGTCGTTCGACGAGGACGTGAGCTCGGAGGACAGCTTCCTGGCGTTCCTCGACGCGTGGTGGCCCGAGCTGACCCCCAAGGCCGTCCTCGCGGCCATGACGGACGAGCGCCGGCTCGGCCGCTGGGCCCGCCGGATCCTCAACCCCGGCGAGGTCCGCAGGGTCGCCCGCTCCCTCAGGCGGGACGGCCACTCCGTGCACGACATCGCGATGCTCGACGAGCTCCAGGCGATCCTCGGCGCCCCCGCCCGCCCGAAGAAGAAGCGCGAGGCCGACCCGCTGGACCAGCTCACCGGCCTCGAGGAGCTGATGCCGGTCCGCGAGGAGTCGCAGCGCGAGCGGGCCGAGCGGCTGGCACAGGAGCGCACCGAGTACGCGCACGTCATCGTCGACGAGGCGCAGGACCTCACGCCGATGCAGTGGCGCATGGTCGGCCGCCGGGGCAGACACGCCACCTGGACGGTCGTCGGCGACCCCGCCCAGTCCTCCTGGTCCGACCCGGACGAGGCGGCCGAGGCCCGCGACGAGGCCCTGGGCACCCGGCCGCGCCGCCGCTTCGAGCTCACCGTGAACTACCGCAACCCGGCGGAGATCGCCGAGCTCGCCGCGAAGGTGCTCGCGCTCGCCATGCCTGGCTCGAAGGCCCCGTCGGCCGTACGGTCCACCGGGGTCGAGCCCCGCTTCGCCGTCGTCGGCGACGTCACACCGTCGGGCGCACGCGGCTCGCTGGAGCGGACCGTGCGTGCCGAGGCCGAGCGGCTGCTGGACCTGGTGGACGGCACGGTCGGCGTGGTCGTCGCCATGCAACGGCGCGCGGAGGCCGCCCGCTGGCTCGCCGGGCTCGGCGACCGGGTGGTGGCGCTCGGCAGCCTGGAGGCCAAGGGCCTGGAGTACGACGCCACGGTGGTCGTCTCGCCCGCGGAGATCGCCGACGAGTCGCCGGCCGGGCTGCGCGTGCTGTACGTGGCGCTGACCCGAGCCACCCAGCAGCTGACGGTGGTCTCCGAGGAGCGGGACCAGCCGGACCCGGCCGGGGTGCCCGATCTGCTCAGGGACTGAGCGCCGCTCGCGTCCGGGTGGTGCCGGCGCCCCGTTTCCTGTGAACCGCCCGTGGGGGAATGGCCTTACGGGATCTGTTTGTTAGCCTGGGTGTGGCACCGGCCCGATCCAAGCCCCCGGGCCCAACCATAGTCGCTGCGAGCGACCACTTGCCGCGAGGCGAGCATGGCGGGTCGGTGTCACTGAACCTCACGGAGGCCCACGTCACATGTGACGTGGGCCTCTTTCGTTGAGAACAAAACGTTCTCAATGCAGCCTGGCTAACGCCTACTCGGCGGTAGGTGCGACGATCGGACCGCATTACCCGCGACACGGTGAAAGCAGAGGAAGTCGGCCATGGCAACGGCGCCCAGCGTCTCCTACTCGATGACCATCCGGCTGGAGGTGCCCGCGAGCGGAACCGCGGTCTCCCAGCTCACCACCGCCGTGGAGTCCTCCGGAGGCTCGGTCACGGGCCTCGACGTCACCGCGTCCGGGCACGAGAAGCTCCGTATCGACGTCACCATCGCGGCCACGTCGACCGCGCACGCCGACGAGATCGTCGAGGAACTCCGCGGCATCGACGGTGTCACCCTGGGCAAGGTCTCCGACCGTACCTTCCTCATGCACCTCGGCGGCAAGATCGAGATGGCGTCGAAGCACCCCATCCGCAACCGTGACGACCTCTCCATGGTCTACACGCCGGGTGTGGCCCGCGTCTGCATGGCGATCGCCGAGAACCCCGAGGACGCCCGCCGCCTCACCATCAAGCGCAACTCCGTTGCGGTCGTGACGGACGGCTCGGCGGTACTGGGGCTCGGCAACATCGGCCCGAAGGCCGCGCTGCCGGTCATGGAGGGCAAGGCGGCCCTCTTCAAGCGCTTCGCCGGCATCGACGCCTGGCCGATCTGCCTCGACACCCAGGACTCCGACGCGATCGTCGAGATCGTCAAGGCGATCGCCCCCGGGTTCGCGGGCATCAACCTGGAGGACATCTCCGCACCCCGCTGCTTCGAGATCGAGGCACGGCTGCGCGAGGCCCTCGACATCCCGGTCTTCCACGACGACCAGCACGGCACGGCGATCGTGGTCCTCGCCGCCCTGACGAACGCACTTCGCTGCACGGGCAAGGCGATTGAGAACATCCGCGTCGTCATGTCCGGCGCCGGCGCGGCCGGTACGGCCATCCTCAAGCTGCTGATCGCCGCGGGCGTGAAGAACGCCGTCGTGGCCGACATCGCCGGTGTCGTGCACGCCGACCGCGAGGACCTGGTGGACGCTCCGGCCGGCTCGGCGCTGCGCTGGATCGCGGACAACACCAACCCCGAGAACCTCCGCGGCAGCCTGAAGGAGGCCGTGCGCGGCGCCGACGTCTTCATCGGCGTCTCCGCCCCGAACGTCCTCGACGGCGGCGACGTGGCGGCCATGGCCGACGGTGCGATCGTGTTCGCGCTCGCGAACCCGGACCCCGAGGTGGACCCGGCAATCGCCCGCCAGACGGCGGCGGTTGTGGCCACCGGCCGCTCCGACTTCCCGAACCAGATCAACAACGTGCTGGTCTTCCCGGGCGTCTTCCGCGGTCTGCTGGACGCGCAGTCCCGCACGGTCAACACCGAGATGATGCTCGCCGCCGCGCAGGCGCTGGCCGACGTGGTGACCGAGGACGAGCTGAACCCGAACTACATCATCCCCAGCGTGTTCAACGACAAGGTCGCGGGCGCCGTCGCCGGTGCGGTGCGGGAGGCCGCCAAGGCGGTGGGTGCGGCGTCGTAGAGCGGGTATGCGCGGTCGTGAGGGATGCGCACGGCTGTGAGCATCCCCACGGCGGGGCGTCGTACCGGCGCGTCGTGGAACCCGGTACCCGGGGCAGGCGTCTAGGGTGTCGGCCACGTTCCGGCGCTCTTTTCGTGTGACTCCCTAGGGTGTTCTCACGACTCCTACGGGTGCCGGATTGGCTTTCCCGCCGCAGGTAGGGGCAGGATGCGTCCCTGGGCGCGAGGGTCTGACGACGGACCCGGGTCCGGGGACTCTCCGAGGACCCTGGCAGCATCGGCATGGCCGTGCCCGACATGCGGCTCAGCCGCGTGGCACGCCTTCAAGGCAAGAAGAACACGGGAGTAAGAAAATGAACCGCAGTGAGCTGGTGGCCGCGCTGGCCGACCGTGCCGAGGTGACTCGCAAGGACGCCGACGCCGTGCTGGCCGCGTTCGCCGAGACCGTCGGCGAGGTCGTCGCCAAGGGCGACGAGAAGGTCACCATCCCTGGCTTCCTGACCTTCGAGCGCACCCACCGTGCCGCTCGTACCGCTCGTAACCCGCAGACCGGTGAGCCCATCAACATCCCGGCCGGCTACAGCGTGAAGGTCTCCGCGGGCAGCAAGCTCAAGGAAGCGGCCAAGGGCCAGTGACCTTGCCGTCCGTATGCCACGGGACGGTGTACGGCCTGTAGAACCCCGATGGGGCGGCACCCGGAGTCCGGGTGCCGCCCCATCGTGATGCCGGCCTGGGCCGTGTCTGTCTCGGGGGTGCCCCCCCGGGCCCCGGACCCCCGGCCGGGAGCGGACTGCTCGGGGCGGGGGCGGGTGGCTCGGGTGGGGTCAGCCGAGGGCCTTGCCGGGGAGTTCGGCCTTCGCGCCCAGCTCCACGAGCTTCTCCATGCTGTGTCTGCCCGGGGGCAACCCCCGGACCCCCGGCCGGGAGCGGGCTGCTC